>JAKSHX010000050.1 GCA_024399155.1 archaeon
GGTGGAATGTGCCATTATAGAATGGAATTGTTAGTGTTGCTCATACCATCTGCCCGATTAATACGAAACAGATTGTGGGTGTACACTCACTTTATATGTTTGTCCATCTCAATATTTAGAAGGGAGTCGGCGTGGGAAATCATTGTATTTTCCCTTTTAACATGTGTGTATCTAACATTTTGTATCAAAGATGCTAGTGCCTTTGCATCCTGATAGAGTTTTATTATATTCTTTGATTTGACTCTATATTCTCCTCTCATTTGTTTTATAACAAGTTCAGAATCCATGACGAACTCTACATCAGTTGCTTTCAACTCTAATGCTTTAGATATCGCTGAGATTAATCCTCTGTACTCAGCATAATTATTCGTATTGACACCTAAATATTCGGAATGTTCGTGTATAATCGAGCCATTATCGACAACAACAATCGCATACGCGGATGGCCCCGGATTTCCTCTGGCCCCACCATCTGAATAGATCTTAAGTGACGTCAATATCCCTCCTACTACATACAAACTTATCGAGAAATTTATGTCTTATTATTTTTTGTCATAATGTTAAACAACCGATGATATCACTCGATATAACTTGTACCTGAATCATACCCACAGATCTTTCTTATAATCCATTCAACACCATATCGTTACTGATATTGTTGATGCCTGTACACACTTTAGAATGTTCGAGGTGCGTCTTATTTTTCATGTTATATAATGTTTGATTTAAAAGGTGCCGCTTGATTAACCTTCAGGTTTAAAGTTGGCGCCCCGGTCGGAATTTGAATCCGAGTCGAAGCCTCGACAGGGCTTCATGATAGGCCACTACACTACCGGGGCACACGAATCACTATAGGCAAACACTATTTAATTTTTTAGTTTTTATACTACATTGATGTCAGTTATCAGATTTGTGTTGTAAACAAGCATTGTTTAAAATTATAGGTGCTAATTTTTCATAAATAAACTTGATATTTGATCTTCTATACATATCCCGTTTTATAAAATATTAAAAATATTAGTCACAATACGGGAGTTATGGAGGATGCCGCTGTTGCGGATTATATGGTTCGTGATCTAATATCAGTTGAACCGCAGATGACAGTAAAAGAAGTCACCGAAAAGATGGTCAAATCTGATTTCGATGATTTTCCAATTTCTGAACGTGGTTACCTTTTGGGCTTTGTGACTGCAAAAGGACTACTCGAGTTTAGGGATCGTCCTGACGCAACGATGCGTGAGGTAATGAGACGTAGTACAGTATGTGTAGTTCCATCAATGAAAATCAGTGATGCCATGCGTGTCTTATTTAGATATAATCTTGGAAATCTGCCAGTAGTCGATGAGAATAAAAAGATTATCGGCATTATATCGAATATTGATATTCTTAGATCACATATTGAAAGGAGCATAGCGGCCAAAGCTGCGTTTGTTAAATCGTTTATGGAATCCTGCAATGAACTTAAGTTCAAAGAAGTGGAGATGGATGTGCCTATAACACATTTATTGCCTTCACAAAAAAATGTCTACATGGATGAGCTGATAGGGAGACAATCTGAAATCAAAAGGGGGTTATGCGAATCACTGATAGTGATAGAAAGACGAAAAGGATATTTAATCGTAGACGGTCACCATAGGGTGTTAGCTGCAAAGAAACTTGGATTAGAAAAATTTAGGGCGAAAATTTTAAAACCAGATAACCTGGATGTTTCATTTGGATTAGAGCGTACGGCTGAAAAGTGGGGGCTTCATACGTTAGATGACGTGAAAATAGTCGAGGAGTCAAGACATCCGTTCATTAAAGTCATCACCATGCCTCTCCCAGATGAAGGGGTCGAAAACATTAATAAAAGACTTGAAGAATCTAAGTAGCGTCAGTTCTCATTAAATTATTAAAATTGTTAGTTTTAGTCGTTCAGCACATGGTTTGGGGAAGTTGTGGTTGGCCTGTTTCATATAAATGCGTACTCTTATCATATATGACCTTAGTTAGTGTGTGACACGAATTTTGATTATATTAAATTGAACAAAAGGCGCTGAACTAAAAAGATCATAAGTCTACCAGCGACAATACCCAGATTGAAAAAAATTTGAGGAAATTATCCTCATATTACTGTTTATTTTTTGATTCTTTGAGTTTCTTTAAAATGATCTTTTGCTCAATTGAAGCTATAATTTTCTTTGTTTTTATAACCGTATCGGGATTGAGTGAGACATAGTCAATACCTTCCATGACTAAGAATTCCGTAAACTCTGGATATACCGATGGCCCCTGTCCACAGATACCGACAGTAACTCCATTAGCATGCGCAACCTTGATTAGGTATCTAATGGCCCTCTTAACCGCTTCATTCCTTTCATCAAAGTACCCCATACGACCCAAAATATCAGAATCTCTATCTGCCCCCATGACTAATTGAGTAAGATCATTAGAACCAATAGAAAAGCCATCACAATACTTGGAAAACTCGTCTGCCATAAAGATATTGGCAGGGATCTCGGCCATGAGGTATAATTTGAAATCATTAGTTCTTTTAAGTCCAATTGATTCCATCATTCCGATAATGCTTTTCACTTCATCGATGGTCCTAGCAAATGGCAGCATGACGCAAAGGTTCCTCATTCCGGCTTCCCTTGCTTTCTTAATGGCGTAAAGTTCGCACATGAATGCTTTTTCATAACCAGATGAAACGTATCTTGAACATCCTCTCCATCCAATCATGGGGTTATCCTCTTTTGGTTCAAAATCAGATCCACCTTTCATATCACGATATTCGTTAGTCTTAAAATCGGATGTTCTCAAGATAACTTTTCTAGGGTAAAATGCACTACAAACCTTAGTGATTCCATTAGCGAGTTTGTCAATTAATTCATCCTGACGTCCATCAGCGATGACTGCTAAAGGATGTTCTTTTATATAATTGGTAAACAGAAATTCAGACCTCATAAGCCCGACTCCATCACAAGGAAGCATTGCGGTCTCCTTCGCTTTCATTGGGATGCTTATGTTAACCATGACGCCGGTTCCAGTGATCGGCGTTGCTTCAGCATATATCGTCTCAGCGGATATTACAGGTGATTTTGTATTCTTTTTAATCTCCCCTTTATAAACTGTACCAGTGGTCCCATCGACTGTAACCATCATGCCATTCTTAAGAGTGGATGTTGCATTGGATGTTCCAACAATGCATGGTGTTCCTAATTCCCTAGATATGATTGCCGCATGACATGTCATTCCGCCTTCATCGGTTATAATGGCTACGGCACGACCCATAGCGGGAACCATGTCTGGCATTGTCATTTTTGTTACGAGTACATCTCCATCCTTGACTGAATCAAAACTCATATGCGTATCAAAAATGATAACTTTGCCAGATGCGAGTCCGGGACTTGCTCCAAGACCTGTTGTAATAATGCTGTCGCTATCTGTATCGGACTCGACGACTTCATCAGTTATACTGTTTCCGGCAGTAGTAACCGGCCTGGCTTGTACAATGTATATTTTATTTTTTTCAATACACCATTCTACATCCATTGGTTTATCGTAGTGAATTTCAATTTGACGTCCAATATCTGCTATGTCAATAATCTGGCGGTCTTCAACTTTTTGTATTTTTTCCTTATTTATGGGAATATCCACCTTGATTGTGCGGCCATTTACAGAATTTCTGGTATATTTCCATTTTTGGGGGGAAATCTTTTTTTGTTTTATACTCATGCTTGATTTGTCAATCATGTATGTATCGGGGGATACTTCTCCGCCAACAACTGCTTCTCCAAGCCCATATCCCGCTTCAATAACAATTTCTTTAGCACCGGTATTGGGATTAATGGTAAACATTACACCAGATATTTCGGGATTGATCATCTTTTGGATGACTACTGCTAATTTAATATCTTTATGAGCAAATCCCTGCTTTTTCCTGTACGCAATTGCTCTTGCTGTATATAACGAAGACCAACATTTCTTGATCTTATCGGACAAATCATCTTTTCCACGAACATTGAGATAAGTTTCCTGCTGCCCCGCAAATGATGCATCGGGAAGATCTTCAGCAGTTGCGGATGAACGAACTGCAACAAACCCTACGTCTCCCTCATCCTCAAGAAGTTTGTCATAACTTCTTTCTATGTCTTCTTTAAGGTCAGCAGGTATGGCACATTCTTCAAACAGTCTCCTGATTCTATTTGATGCGTCATTAAGACTTTGATCAGTGCTGTCAATTGAGGTAAGCTCTTCATTAATTTTATTGGATAGCTTGCCTTTCTCGATAAAATAGTCAAAAGCAGCTGTGGTTAAAATAAAGGCGGCAGGAACTGAAAAACCTGCATTCGTTAATTCTCCGAGGTTTGCACCTTTCCCCCCAGCAATCGGTATGTCATCGACGTGCAACTTCTTTACTTCAATTATCTTTTCTGCCACCATATTATCGACCGAATTTTATTAGAGATTGCGGTGCAACTCATGCTAGGACCACCAGGTCATCCACGTTTATTATAATTTAGTTTTTAAACTTTAAGAGTAGTAAGCTGCCGATTTCAATATGTACACACTTTATTGGCGAAAACAATACGAAGTAATTCTCTGCGAAGAATAACGAGCGTAGGTCACGTTAATAGGGTTAGTAAGTGACTTATTCATGATGTGTTCGGAAAAGTTGTACTATATGTTAAACTAATGAGTAATTTAAAAAGAATGATAAATTCTACATTCGCAGAAGAAATGACTATTCTTGCGTAATATGAACCGTATGGATTTTAGATTATTTGTTTAAACGCTTCAGTGTGAGACCGGTAGTTTATTAGTCAGATTTGTTTATTTAGTTTTACGGTGGGATTATATGTCATTCCGCGACATTTTGAATAAATATCGTGCAGAATCCGTTTCTGAAAGAGAAAAAGGAACCAAATTCGAAGAATTGATGACACGATATTTTATGACGGATCCGGAATACAATACGAAATTGAAATGGGTCAAACTTTGGAGTGACTTTCCTTATAAAAATGAGTTTGGTTGTGTCGATATAGGTATTGATTTAGTTGCCAAAACAAAGAACGATGAGTATTGGGCTATACAGTGCAAATGCTATGCAGAAGACCATTATGTTTCAAAAAAAGACATAGATACGTTCCTTTCAACATCCGGAAAAAAATTTCATGATGAAGGTGGAAAAGATACAATATTCTCTTCACGCGTGATCGTAGCAACAACAAACAATTGGAGTTCTAATGCTGATGAAGTGATGATAGGGCAATCGATACCTGTTACACGTATCAATTTGAACTATCTTGAAAAATCACGGGTGGATTGGGACGAGATTGAAGCAGGAGCTCACGGGAATAGGGCACTGAAGCCAGTGTACAAACTCCGCAAGTATCAAGAGGTCATTTATGATAAAGCCATATTACATTATAAAACGGAAGACCGTGGATGCATGATAATGGCCTGTGGAACAGGTAAAACATTCACTTCTCTCAGAATAGCGGAAGGGTTGATACGAAACATCAAAGAGAAGGATAAAACACCGCTTGTATTATTTCTGGCACCTTCCATTTCACTTGTTGGACAGACACTTAGAGAATGGACTTCAAACGCAGAGGAGCCGATAAATTCAATTTGCGTTTGTTCGGATCCTACTGTTACGAAAGATAAGAAAAACGATGATATTAATGAAACAACAGTGGATCTCGGTCTTCCTGCAACGACAAAACCTGACAAGATAGCTATGCAATATTTGTCAAGCCATGATTTTACTGTTATCTTTTCGACTTATCAATCAATAGATGCCGTCATATCGGCACAGAAAGTTGGATTGCCTGA
>JAKSHX010000051.1 GCA_024399155.1 archaeon
AGAGAGGTTTTGCCTCCGCCCGACTCAGCCTGCACACAGACTTTACATCCTTTCCGGAAAGTAAGCTCAGGCACAAGCCAAACATCCGATTTTCTGATACGGTCAGATGCCTCCATACCCCTGAACACCAATGGCAGAAGACCCCTGATTGTAATCTCTTTTATGCTATCCTGCATAATACGTCAACACTACTTTTATTAATCAACGTACTCTTCAACAACTTCATCTTCATAAAAATCATCCTCAGAATATTCGTCATACACCTCGTATGCATTGCGTCTTCGCTGCAAAGCAGGACTCTCCTCAACGTCTTCCATTGCCTTCATTATTCTGCCCATCAGACCTCCCTTGCCTGTTTCACCGAACTCCAGCTCCAACATAACCTCATTAGTCTTAACGTCCGAACTTAACACAACCTTCACGCGGTCTTCAATACCGAAATCTTTCAGAAGTTCGTTCCCCTTTGGCAAATCCAACACAGCTATCGCGCTTTTGTTCTCCAGCTCCAGGCTTTTCAAGACTGAATTATCATACTGTTTTATCGGACGGTTCGACAATACCAGATAATTGCCTTTAGCCTCGACATTCAATACAGTCAGTGGAGTGTTCCCCGCACCGCCGGGAACAGTGATTCTGAAACCATCGGCATTCTCTCTGCACTGCACCCCATCCTTCTCCAGAAAAACCTTCATGTCATTGACTATTGACCGTGCCTTACCCTTCTTAATCTCTATCACCATGGTAATTGCCAACAGTTCATCAATATTCTGTGTGCTTTCCATGTTCTCAAACGAGGACACACCACCTTTCATTCCCACACCGCAAGCCACTGTCCCGCCAATTTTCTCAAGATACGACTTCACCACAATCCATGCCGCCTTTTCTCCTGACGGCAACATTCCCCCTACCGACTTCCCGATTTCATCCCAGTCAACACCCTTCAACGAAAGTCCGACCAGCAAGAACTCATCCTTGTGCAGATATTTCATGGCTTCCTGATTCAGTGTCGCATTTACGTCAGAACGTAAATTGAAATACTCAGCCTTCATCTCCTCTCCATTCTTGTCGAAAATCTTCATGGAGAAACGTGCTCTGTTGTCATTCAGGTTGCCACGGCAGCAAACATAGCCCTTGAACTTTCCGGCAATCTCAGCAGGCACTCCCTCTCTTTCCAGCATTTCCCTCAGATTTCTCGAAATCCTCAACGACACACCGCCGGCGTTTCCTTCTGCTATGTACCTGCACATATTTGTCTTACTGAATGGATTGTTCTCCGCCTTTCCCGCCATTCTCTTAATTTTACGTTCCACTTCGCAACCATTCGCATAAACTTCAGGAAGCAAATATGCGTAAGAATCCTTAATTCCAATGTAACTGCTGTGGCTTTCATCTTTTTGCACGTAAATGGTCCAGCCGTCTTCCTCATTTTCCTCCTCGTAATCCTTCGACTGTATCAGATCGATGAATTTCTCCCGCTCTTCTATCGGAAAAACAATATACGGACTATCCTCATCATCGAAAATTCCGAACAACGCACAAACCTCGGCATCAATTCCACTGCCTTCAAGACTTGACAAAAATTCTTCCAAATCATCCTTATCCCTATTGCCGAAAACACCAAACACATCATCGGGAATTTGTATGGACGAGCCATCCACCGTTCCGTCCAACGACTCAACAAGGCTCTTCACGTCACACACAATCACCATATCCGCATCCGCGGGAATCCTACCCATCAATTTCTCTTCTTTGCTCTTGCTGCACGAAGCCACCATAATCAGCATCACACACAGCATGACACCGAAAGCCGCTCTCTTCAAAACAAAACAGTTTTTCATACCATTACACCCTTAATCCGTGTCGGGCACAACCTTCTTTTGTCCTTATTCATGCGGCATTATTCCTTCAATAACGCCGCAAATTTTGCGGCAAAGATACAACTTTTTTGCCACATAACAAAGAGAATCTCCAAAAAATTAAACTGCGCCCTACATTTCAGATGAAAGGCGCAGCGTTCTGGAAATGCTAACAAGAGTAAGCACTCTATCATTGTGGATGATATGATAGATAATAAGAAGAACCACCACCTATTGTCACACTAACTGACGATTCTCCACATTCTTCGTCAATACTGATTTTAAATAGTCCTGTAACATCCGAATCATAAGAATAACCCACATGCATTCCTGGAATAGTTTTCAATCTATATACAACTACATCCTCAAACAAATCAGCCATTGCTCGGCGATCTTCCGAAACATCCGATGGAATACTATATTTTCTATCACCTTCTTTAACAAAATGATTCGCCTCAGCAACCGAATCACATATGCCATCAACCAACTCTTGCTGAATAACTTTAATAACCTCTGAATTAGAAACATTCGTTATAGACCATGAAACATAAACTTCGTCCGTATAATGTTTACTACAAGAACCTAAGGTAAAAACCAATAAAACAAAAAACAATTTTTTCATATTCTAATATTTTAATTTTATATTCGTCAAAATAATCAATTCACAATTACCTTAAATACCTTTCTTCCTGCCTTATCGACATCAATCACCAACAGATAGCAACCTGCCACATAAGGCAAATCAACCTCTATTTCCGTATCAGCATCTAGCTTTTCCAACTTAAGCAATTGTCCAGTTAAAGAATAGAGTCTATACTCACAATTCACCATAGTGACTATTCTATATGGACTACTTCCAGTCACGATAATAGGATAATCGGACACTTCAAGACCACTTAAATCTTCGATGATAAGTGGACAACTTGGAAGCATATATGCCTCTTGGTCGCGCCTAACCTTTACATACACCTCATCATTGACCCTCAATGATTGAAGATATAGATTTGAACCCGTTGCCCCCTGAACTTTCTTATTATTCACATACCATTCATATTCCGTAAAGTTGTAGCCACCATTGTGTTCTTTGTTATATAGAGCCACCACATCGTTCCAGTGTTGATTCATTATTGTATTAGGATAACGAACCTCCAATTGTATGCGCTTCTTTGACCTGGCATGATGACAGTTGCCGTTATACAACTCCACGTCAACATTGTAATAGCCAGGTTCTAACGGTTCAGGGACAGACACTATTATGTCATTCGTGTAGTATGCCTCGTCCTTGACATCCCGTGAGATTCCAACCTCACCATCTGCATACGTTATGTTGTAATATTCTGGAGTATTACCTGTCCAGTGTACGGATATGGTGAATTCCTTGTCGTCAGCACACATATAGGTGTCGTCAACTTTATTGAGAACGGTTTCTTGAGTATAATCAATTTTCAAATGATATATTTTCACACAGTTGCACGACGTGTCAGTCTCCGTATAAGTGAAAACGTTTGAACCTGACCGCCAAATGCCATGCCAATATACAGAATCCCCATTGCAAAGATATACAGTATCAAAAAACTGTGTCTGAATAACATTGGCCTGAATGATTATCACACTATCACATCCGAGATATGTTATGAGTGAGTCATAATATATCCCTGTTTTATTTACCATACCCTGACTTACCTGAAAAGAGTCATAGTCACATATTGTTTTAGATTCACGGATCTCATACGTCGGATTAACATTCAGTACAAGATAGATGATACTATCACATCCATGAACACTATGATAAACTATCGAATCAAAAAAACTACCAGAGCTACGATATATTCTCTTATTGAATTGACATGTGTCATTCTGACATATTGTCTCTATGACCGTATCTTGAAATGTCGGATAGACCGTAAGACGCAATTGATGTATATTATCAATTCCGTTTATCGAATCATAATAAACGCCAGTGGTATTGTATGACTTTCCATAAAACATATAACTTTCTCCTTGACAAATCACTTGGTTTGTTGTATCAGCAATCAAATGGAGTATTATTTTTGTCACGTCGAAACATCCACCCTGATTCATAATCGTATCGTAATAGACTCCAGAATGCGTATAGGTGTAACCGTTCGGAGACGTATATGAGATAGCACAAATAGTGTCTATGACATTGTATAGCGAATAACTATATCTCAGGACAAGTTCATAAATTGAGTCACAATGCATTCCTGTTTTCAAAGTATCGTAATAAACACCAGGAATATGCAACGATCTATTACGCCATACATAACTTTCACCTTGGCAGATGGATGCTGAATCCACGAACATATAGTTGTCGGCAATGTTTACAACATACTTTATAATACTGTCACACTGATGTCCAAACCGACCATTTCCTGACAGCAGTGTGTCATAATACACACCCGCCGTATTTATCAAATTACCGTGTATTATCAATGCCGAATTTGGACAAATCACCGTATCAACCGTTGTTATAGATGATTGATACACCTTCAATCTCAGTTCGACTATGCTGTCACAACCATTCGCAGCTTTTACTGTGTCCAAATACGTTCCACTGGTTGACTTCCCTTTATTGTAATAATCCGACCAGTAATGAGACTCGTTTGTGCATACAGTGTCAAACAATATTTGACGGTAAACAGAGTCTATCACCAAATTGAGTTTATAAACATCGTCACAGCCATTTGAATTTGGCACTCTGTCATAATATACACCTGCCTGACATACTGTTCTGCCCCTGAAATTATAACTCTCACCAGGACATATATGTGTCGTAACTGAATGGGAATAAACAGGATGAACGTTGATTGTAATCGTAACAATACTGTCACAACCATTTGCTGCCAGTATTGTATCATTAAATGTCGTGTCACTATTCAAAACATTTTCGTCAAAATACACCTTATTTCTATAAGTGAAGCTTTCTCCTTGACAAATATCAAAATGAATATTGCTCTTTGATGGATGTGTTATCTCTAAATTCAGTGTGTATGTACTGTCGCAACCAATAGATGATACGTAGTGTTCATAGTATGTTCCGGATTGGGTGTATGTTCTGCCTCTATATACATAGCTTGACTGACAACGAACAGTGTCATATTTCACTGAGTCAAAGATCTCTTTGATAGTGAGTTTAAGTTCAAAAACGCTGTCGCAACCTGTAATCTCAGATTTCAATGAGTCAAAATATATGCCCTGTTGTGAATAATCCCTGTTTCGCCATCTGTATGAACTGCCAGAACATATTGATGCAGAATCAACTGTCAGGTAATTATCCGCTATGTTGACTACATATTTGACAACACTGTCACACTGATGATTCCAACGACCATTTTTGGAATATAGCGTATCAAAATACACACCCGACTTATCTATCAACATTCCACGAATATACATCCGTGAATTAGGGCAAATGGTAGTATCCACGACGGTCACAGTTGCCTGATAGACAGTTAGTCGCAGTTCTATGATGCTGTCGCAGCCTGACACTGTCCTCAGCGTGTCGAAATAAACCCCACTCGATGACCTGCCACGACTGCTGTAAGTGTTGTACTGGGACTCGTTCGTACATACCGTGT
>JAKSHX010000052.1 GCA_024399155.1 archaeon
CAGCGACGAGTGCATACACTTTTACTTTGTCGGAGAAAGACAGCTTTTTGAATGAGCCTAAAAAATCTTCATCAATGCCACTGCTTGAAGGAACGTTCATTACTGAAGAGACATTTTTTGAATTGGTAATATTATTTATTTGGTTTGAATTCGAATCTTCAATTATCTGAACTTCATCTTCACATCTCAACAATTTTTCTGCAGGCCAATCAAAAAAATTACATACAGGGATTATGTATTTACTTGGAACGGTTGAATTACGCATTTTCCAAGTTGAAAACGTGCTTTCCCCTATTTGTAGTGAATCGCAGAACTGTTTCTGACTAATTTTTCTATTTTTTAATTCATTGGTTATTATCTCGATTTGGCTCATATAATTTACACCTTCTTTTATGGAAGTTCACAAAATTAAATTATTTTGCAAAAACTTTGCAAAACTGTATTGCCATATTCGTAAAAATGAATTATACTATGAATATCGCAAAAAAGTTTTTGATACTACAAACAATTATAACATCTTTGCGAGAATATTTCAACATAAAGGAGGGAAAAAGCGATGTCAAACGCAATAAGTGAATTTCTTAAGCATGACGACGAAAAAATCGAAAAACTGATTTCGGAATACCCTATCAACGTTCCTGTAAATGCAGTTGCAGCATTCCTTGGCGTAGATGATGAGTCAATACGCGCCGCAGTAGAATGCGGAAACTTCGGTTATTCGTGGAGAAAGGCCGGAAAGATGAACAAATGTTTCAAAATCCCGACGGCACAGCTTCTGCGTTGGTATATGCATTCATGATGGAATACAAAGTCGAATTAATGCGACTTGGCAAACGTCAGGTAGATGTAATCAAGGCTCTTGCAACCAAAGGCATTTATACAGATGCTTCGGACTTAAGCCTTGCCCTCAACGGACTGCCAAGACCAAAGTTTGATTTACTCCGTACAGAAACGGAGAAAATCATTGAAGAATGGAAGAAGGCCTGATATGCTGAAGACTATTTTTTGTCTGGCATACATCTTCGGAGCGGCGATTATTGCGGAACGCTTCTTCAAAAGGAACGGAGCGGAAAAAACAAAGAATGAAGAACCTGAATGCAGGGACTCGTATTCAGAATTATCCGAGCGGATATCAACGCTCAATTCAATGAAGGAGAGCATTGATACAATCAATAACATGATTGCCGACATTATGAGTTGTGCGCCGGGCGAGGTACACAAAACTATTATTGTAAAAATTCCGGACAGCAGCCGTGAATATCATTTTCTGATAAACGGCGAAGATGCTCCTTCGGAATTATTCCTTGAAATCCTTGAGGAAGAACGCGAGTGTGTGTCCACTTCCCTGCGTAAGGAAATCAGGAAAATTTCATGACCGTTGTAACGGTTTCTATTTTCTTTATCGATTTCGTTACAAACGAAATCAATTTTGAATATAGATTTCGTTACACACTATATCTTCGGAAGGGGAGGATAACATGTCGCAGATCCCACAGATAAAACGGTGTGAAAGATGTTATATTATAATTTCAGATGCAAGCCGTGCGGACTGGTACAGCCACATCAGAATCAAGTATTGTGATGAATGCCGTGAGATAGTTCGCAGGGAAAAGGCAGCTGCAAGGGTAAAACAGTTAAGGGAAAGAAAACGGGAAAATGAAAAACTCACGAAAGCAAAAATCAAGAATCTCGAACTTGAAAACGAAATACTTCGTAAAAAGCTGGAGATAATGTGGGATGCAGGCCGTGCGTAATATTTGTTTTCCCGGAAGGAATTGTTTGGAATGCGTATTTCCGGATTGCATAGCAGGGAACATGCACAGAGTATTTCCGGAAGAAACTCAGATGATGAAATGCGCAGAACTTCCTGTTTCAGAAAAGAAAAACCGCCGGAGTAAATCCGACGGCAATTCGAGAAATAATGAAAAGAAGTCTTATCCAAAGAAAACAAAAACTTAACTTACTCCCATTATACCATATTTCAACCACAAAAACAATATACAGGGAGTGTTAATATGGCGGAAACTAAAAAACCTGAAGTGAAAAACTGGAACCACATTACGATTCAGGGTTGGATGAGAAATGAAATGGGTTTATACAGTAACGAACTGATAATATACGCATTGATATATGGATTCAGCCAGTCAAGAAATCAGTGGTGTTCAGCCAGTCAAGATTACATTGCTGAATGGGCCGGAATAACTCCGAGAGGAGTAAGAAAAATTCTGGAATCATTTATTGAAAGAGGATTGATTTCCAAGCGATATTATGCTGATTCAAGAGGTAAAGGCTGTGAGTATAAAGCCTTAATTGAATTTACAGATTCAAATGAAATTAGCTTTTCAGGGAACCGGAACTTAGTTCCTGAAGGACAGGAATTCAGTTCCGGTGGTATAGGAACTCAGTTCCCACAGTATAGGAACACAGTTCCGGTGGTACAGGAACTCAGTTCCGACAATAATATAGATAATAACATAGATAATATTATAGATAATAATGTTATTGGCGCAAGCGCCAAAAAGCGCACCCCTAAAAAGCCTTTCATAAAGCCAAGCCTTGAGGAAGTACAGGCATATTGTACGGAGAAGCATTACAGCGTAAATCCTCAGCGATTTATTGACTATTACGATTCAAACGGATGGAAGGTCGGAAAGAACCCGATGAAGGACTGGAAAGCGGCGGTTCGTACATGGCAGCACAACGGCTATTCGAACGGCGGCTATTCAACCGGAAATTCAACAACGTGTGGAAATAATAACCCTGCGGATTACAACGATATTTTCGAATAACAAGGATGTGAGATTATGAATATGATTGCTGAAGCTATTTCAAATATACCGGAACCGGAAATTGAACCGAAGGACAGCTTCATGAAGGACGGGTTATGGCACTGCAGTAAATGCGGAACGCCAAAGCAGATGCACCTGAATATATTTAATACGCAGAAAACCGTATATATCATGTGCGACTGTGAAAAACAGGCCAGTGAAGAAGAAATGCTGAAATTCAGAACCACCATGAACAACGAGGAAATCGAACGTTCACGAAAGATGGCACTGAAAGACCCTGAATTCAGAAACCACAACTTCGCAAATGATGACGGTTCGGTACCGAAGATGAAGGAATGCCGTATGTATGCGACGGATTTTGAAAACAATCTCAAGCGCGGCTCAGGCATTCTGATGTATGGACCGTGCGGAACCGGTAAAAGCTATGCGGCCGAAGCAATAGCCAACAGGCTCATAGACAACGGATTTCCGGTAATGATTACAAACTTCGGAAAAATAGCAGAAGCAATCATGGCCAGTACATTCGAGGAACGCGGGTATTTTTACAGCAGTCTTACCAAGTATCCGCTGATAGTAATTGACGACCTCGGCGTAGAAAGGGAAACTGAATTCATGATGGAAGTTATGAACCGCGTAATAGACGAGCGGGTACGAAGTGCCAAGCCTATGATTATTACCACAAACATTACTTCCGAAGAAATTAAAAACCCGCGTTCAGATGACTGGGCACGTATATTCAGCAGGATTACATCATGCTGCTATCCTATGAAATTTGAAGGCGACGATAAACGCAAGGTAAAGGCAAGTAAAAACTATAAGGAAATGAATAAATATTTTAATACGCCACAGAGCGAAAACGTGGGGGCATTTACAGGGGTATAGATATATTAGCTATAAACTAACCCTATAAAAATAAACCCCACCTAAAACGACCGCACAGAAAGCGAGAAAGGTATATATAAGAAATGGGTAAAATTAAAGCATCAATCAGGCCGACTGATCAGATGATAGAAAGGGTTCAGAATCAGGGTGCAGAATTCTTCGGAAAATGGATGGCGCTGAACTGGGCAATATCATTTGTGGCTACATGTGAATATGCAGGATACGGCCCGAAAAGGGCGCAGGAACTGTTTGCACATATTCGCTCCGAATTTGCCAGGAACGACGAGTATGGAAACTATGATTATTCTATCAGCAAGCTGCAGCCGGAAATAGAAAGGCTTCTGAACATGGATATGAATTCATTTTTCCATACAAAGCTCACTCTTCAGGAAATGGCGCAGAAGGAGAAAAAGAAACATGAGTCCAGACAGCCGACTATAAGGGAAAGCATTGACGCAAAGAAAAAACTTGAAGCTATGCAGAATTTAATGTTCAGTAAATAAAACGGGGAGATATGAGAAATGAAAATAATGTATGATGACCTTAAGGTGGAACTCAATGAACTTGTTGATATGGTGGACGGGTTCGGCAATGCCGGACTCAGCCACCATGAAAAGAAAGCACTGTCCGACAGGCTTGCGGAAACCGCACAGATGATAAGGTTCAAGTATGAAATCACATCAGGGTATTACGCGCCGTCTGAATATGAAGCGGTAAAGAAAATTAACAAAATTCTTGAAGCAAAGACTATGAACGACAGAATGCAGATTAATCTTCTTGATGAAAACGAAACCTTTACGGCTCACTGGTACATTGATGAACACGGAAACCTCAGATGCAGCAGATGTAATGGAGCGGGAGGTATGACCAGAGGCAATACAAACTATATACCTAACCCGACACGCTTCTGCCCGCACTGCGGTAACCGTATGAAAAACGGAAACTGAAACATGGAGTGTGGATTTTATGGGCGGAAGAAAATCTGACGAAAGGAAATGCATATTCTGCGGTGAAATCATTCTCGGAATGGATATGCACAGGGAATGCGTCATTGATGACATATATGAAACCCTGTTTAACGGACAGAAGCTGACGCAGATTCAGTATGCAAGGGCAAAAATGAAGAAAATAAACATGAAGGAACTCAGAATGGAGGTCATAGAGGACATGATCGGGAGGACTTCATAATGAATTATGAAAAACAATGCCGGATATGCGGAAAGGATATTGTAGTAATCAATTCACGATACTGTCTGTGCGGCTCTGATGAATGCAAAAAGAAAAACAACAAACGGCTGCATGAAGAGTATTACAAAAGGATAAAAAACGACAGTTATCTGTATGAAGAAATGAGAAAAAGGGACCTTGATAATCTGCGCCGGAGTTACAAACCGGTAATGTGCAGTCTGTGCGGGAAGCAGATGGTACGTGATTATAATGCTCCTACACACAGGGACAGGATGCACACAGAATGCATTATCAAAGATACCATTGAAACCCTGAACAGAGGAACAAGGCTGACACCTACACAGCGGTCAAGGCTTTGCGCCAGAGGATATGACCTTGGAATGGTAAAAGAAATGATAAAGACAGGAGAGATTTATTAGTGTATACCGATATTGATGAAAATGTTAATTTTTTA
>JAKSHX010000053.1 GCA_024399155.1 archaeon
GGATTGAAATACTTGTATTTTAAAACTATTAAACTATATATTTATGATGATGAAAAGGTTTGTTGTGACGTTTATTGCCCTATTGTCTTCAATCTGTATGTTTGCGACGGAAGCTACAGATGTGTCGATGATGGAGTTGAACGGACCTGTGAAGTCGTATTGCAAGGATCGCGAGATCTTTTATTTCAACAAATCGGGTTTTCTTACTACAGCCTATCGTTTTATGAATATGGAATTTAAGTACAGTCGGTGGTTGTATTACGAACATGAGTTCGACAAGAACGGGAGACGGGTAAAAACCCTGGTGTACAAAGATTCCACCCGCAAAAAATTATCTGAAACCATTGTATATAAATACAGTAAAGAAGGTTTATTATCAGAAGCAAAGTATAAGTCTGCGGGCAATTATAACACATACAACACCACTCCTTATTGGAAAACGGTTTTGGCTGAATATGGTAGCAAGAGTCATACCCCCAATTCCATACTGAAAAAAAAGCGCTATAAAATTAGAGGGAGAAAGTTTAGGAGAAAAATTTTAACCGATTCTATATATTGTTATTACAACGAGAAGGGTGATTTGTATTTATTCAAAAATATTGATCGTTATGGCATAAGAGAGGTTACTTTTGCTGGTGACACTTTGGATAAGATTAAAATTTTAAGGACAAAAGGCGAAGGTGTTTTTATATATAATGCTCAAGGAAAAATACTAGATGTAAGACTCATAGAAGATGCAAAAGACTCCAGCTCGGGCGTATGCTACGAATACTACAAATACAATAATTTAGGTCTATTGGAAGAAAAAAGAGAATTCAGAAAAGACTATATGCCATATAATTCCTGGGAAATACACGATGTTGACTGTGTCACCACTTACATGTATGACCAATGGAACAACCTAATAAGAGCAGAGCACTATTTCAACAAAACGAAGGAAACAGAACTCACTAATTACCCTATTGAATACTACGAGTAAATAAAGTTGAGTAGTATGCTTTTCTATTTGATAATTTACACCGATGGACTTTTGGGGTAAAAATTATTTGCTATATTTGGGGTGTAAAAGATAGTAGTTTACTCTAATTTTAGATATAAGCTAAAACTTTGTGTACCATAAAGATAAATAAACTATTTGCCTTTCACTTTATAGTGTTTTTTACGTATGGTATGAAAAAAGAAAGCGTCGTAAAGCTTAAGTTTAACAATTAATTATATGTAAACGTATTGCATAATGCAAATTAAATGAAGGAAATGAAGAAAATCTCAATCATACTATTCTTCGGAGTATTTCTTCTCTTAGTTCCTACGATTTCGAGGGCACAAGAAACTCCTGCAGCAGATTCTGTTGCGACAAATACCGAATTTCTGAAAGTTGATGCAAAGGAGCTGGAAAAGTTTGCCAAGGATACAAAAAGATTCGATGCGCAGCTACAGCGCCTAATAGATGGCGACACAACTCTGACAGATGAAGAGGTGCGCGATATTTATTTTGGTTTTTCGTATACCGACAAGTATTCTGCCTTTGGCGATAAATGCTTTAAAGCAGATGAGGAGCTGGACAAAAACAACACCAAAAAAGCATTGGAATTATACGAAAAACAACTTGAGAAAAGTCCGGTTTGCGCATCGCTGTTGTTGAGGGTTATGTCGATATACTTCTTTTTAGAAGGAAAGGATAGTGAAAATGCGCAGCGCATCAATCTGCGTTTGAAACTCATAGCCCATATGCTTCATCGCACGGGTGATGGAATCTCGATGGAAACTGCCTATAAAGTAAATTGGGTGGACGATGAATACTTCATTTTGAAGACATTCGGCTGTAAACGTTTTCTTGAGCAGCAAATAGCGCAAGGAAATTCAGCAATCGGCGATAAATTAAAAGTGGAAATTGATGGCAAAATTTACGATTTCTATTTTGACCTGACCCGCTACTTTGTGAAGATGAACGATATGCTCAAGTGACAAATGTAACTATAAGATGCGTTTTCAAACAATTTGGAAAAACAAACAACAACATAAGAATATGAAAAAATTGATGCTTTTAACTTTGCCATTAATGTTCTGTATGGCATGTAGCGAAGATAACGATGATGAAATAGGCAAGTGGGATAAAACCATATGGGAATACTCCGGCAAGAAATATGAGGCTTTTGTTGACATTGAGGTGCCAAGCTCTGGCGGTGAATATTCGTTGAAATGCAAGAACTACCACCCTTGGATATGTGGTTTCAGTGTCAAAGAAGATACAGCTGCGGAATCTGTACAATATAACCGATTTGGCAAAGCTACCGTTAACGGAGATTTTGAATTTCTGCAATATAATACGGCCGCGAAAAACGACACACTTTGCCCGGCAAACCACATCGGAGACGTTTGCGCTTGGTTCAAGACAGTTACAATGGACGAATGCAAGGAATACTCTATAATTGTTCCGGAAAACAACGGACCAGCCCGTTCTGTTACCATAACATTCGAAGATGGTAACGCTTTCAGCTATGCCCGATTCGTTCAGGCTGGTAAATAGACAGACAAAAGGGTTCAGATTTATGAATAAGACATTGGTGTTCTTATTGTATTCTTTAATCTTTCTTGATAGCGCGTTTGCTGCCGATTCAACAAGTTGCCCGGCTGAGTATGTTGACCTTGGCCTGCCAAGCGGAACTTTGTGGGCAACCTGCAATTTGGGGGCAGACAAACCAGAGGATGCTGGTGATTTCTACGCGTGGGGGGAGACACAAACTAAGGAGCAGTATACATTGAAATATTACAGATGGTATTCAAAAGAGACACGAAAATATACAGCATACTGTACTGATTCAATATATGGCATTGTTGATTCTGCGACAGTTCTTAGATGTGAAGATGACGCAGCTTCGGTGATATTGGGAGATGAGTGGCGAATTCCAACACGTGAAGAAATGGAAGAATTGCTGGATGAATGTGAGTGGCGGTGGGTTTCTGACTACTATACTGGAGTTACTGGTAAACTCGGCACTTCAAAACGAAACGGAAACACAATTTTTCTTCCTGCCTCCGGAAGGTTGTATGGTAATAAAAAGGGGTATGGTGACGGCGGTTTATACCAAACATCGAGTTTGGATAAAGATGTATCTTTGTATGTGTGGTATTTTTCGTTTAATTCTACAAGAGAGGGCTTGGTGAATGTCTTACCTAGATACTTTGGCACATCTATAAGACCCGTTAAAGTATCAAAGAGACCTTAATCATTTTTGCTTAAACATGCTGAAATAACAACATAATAATTTCGATGCAAAAAGGTTATAAAACATTTTCAAAATCAACATCTTTTACCAAGTGAAAGGAACTAATAATATGCAGATAACGCCCATTATGAGAACCGCTGAAATTCTGCGGGAAAGAACTCGATGAAATCACCGGTTTGTACGACCACGGCGCACGCAACCGCACCCCGGTTTCAACCCTCTGGTACGGCATCGACCCGCTGTGGGAGAAGTACCCGGACTTTAGTCCGTACAACTACTGCACGGGGAACCCGGTGAGGTTGGTGGATTTGGATGGAAGAGTAATAGTTTTCGCTTTCGGTTCATGAAAAGATGCACCAATGTTTAATCTAAACAGGCAGAAGGGCAATCTCAGTTCCGTAAGCGTCCAAACTGATAAAATTTATCAATTTGGACGCTTACACATCATAAGAACTGGGAAGTGCAATAAGTGGTTCAAAGTTTGTCTTCCAAATATCGACTTCTGATAAGACTCCATTTACATCAGAATATAATGTAGCGATAACAACAACACCATCCACATCTTTAAATTGGCATTCTGACACATAAATGGGCGATTCTCGCCTAATATATTTACCATCTACAAAGAGCAAAAGACTTCCCATATGTCCATCTCCCATTTCCGATACCTTTAAATTTGTTAGATCAACACTTTTATCACCATTCTCCGCCAACTTCTTAATTAGCTGTATTTCACTTTCTTTAGGGCATCTTAACTTTAACTTCATGAATTCTTCCGACATTATACTTTCCACAATATAATAATATTTATTATCCAATGGTATTTCTGTTCCTTCTGCAAACAAAGCCTAAAATGACATACACTTCTATAGCTCACTAGTCAATTACGAATCGACCCACATTCTTGAATTGTCCAGCCTCTTTAATACTATAGACGTTAAAAGTTCCCCAACCACAGTAATCGGAATCTTCTTCATTCTGCTTGTGCCAAATATATCTTGGACGTAGATCCATCACATCGACCCCTTTTAGAAATGGCGTCACTAAATTTTGATCTACTTTTGAATCTGCCAAAATTATAACTTGTACTTGTCCAAAATAAGTATATCCTATCAGGGCTGGATTTAGCACATTAAGACTGTCTATAGCATGACATAGATGCTGCATTCTATATTCATAGTACTTCAATTCCTCCTGTTTGTCTCTGAAAACAGGAGCAACAGTTTCTTTTCCGAATATATCCAGTTCAGTTTTCTTTACAGCCTGCACAAGCCCTTCTATGTCAACCTCTACCTCTTTTTCTCCAGGTAGAGGTGCTGGTGAAGGAGGTGGCACCATGGGAACATACTCTGGGTACACCATTCGGTTCACTGTTCCCCCAATCGAAGCGACAACATCCAAGTCTTTCCCATTATCCATTGATGGGATTGTGCACCCGTCAACATAACGGGTGAAACAGACATGAAGGAACAATGTGTCTCCTTCAATCCTTGTTGAGTCTAACCAATCGGGATACTCTTTTTCCACAAAGTCGTTCACCATCTTTTCCAATAGTGATTTCTCCGCATGCTGGTTTTGACATGAAAACAATGATAATACACAGATGGTAAATATGTAAAATAAAGTGTGTTTCATTGGTATAAACTATTCCTATGACAAATACTTAGCCTTCATTCCCATACACAAATCTGTAATCCTATTGCGAAAACCTCTTTTGAGCTTCAGCTCAACCCCTTCTGAAATAAAGCCCTTTTCCTGCAATGTCTTTACTGATGGTTCAACGACACGCTTTATAAAGTCTCCATTGTTCTTATACCGATTCTCCAAACAGAATATTTGTAAACGTCTAATTTATTAATTATATCTGCAAATATAGCCTAAAAACGCTAT
>JAKSHX010000054.1 GCA_024399155.1 archaeon
ATTTCTATTTCACGGTCAAATCTTCCAGGTCTCCTTAATGCTCCATCTATTGAGTTGGGTCTATTCGTAGCCCCAATTACCACCACTTTACCTCTTGATTTTAGTCCATCCATGAGTGCTAGTAATTGAGCGACGATACGTCTTTCTTCTTCTCCCGATACTTCATCTCTTTTAGGTGCAATAGAATCTATCTCATCGATAAAAATGATGCTTGGAGCGTTATCTTCGGCTTCCTTAAAAATTTCTCTCAATTTTCCTTCGGATTCACCATAAAATTTGCTCATTATCTCAGGCCCACCAATATAAATGAAATTACTGCTAGTTTCTCCTGCAACTGCCTTTGCAAGCATTGTTTTACCAGTGCCCGGTGGACCATGAAGAAGTACACCTTTAGGTGCCTCCACACCAAGTCTTTTAAATAATTCTGGATGTCGAAGTGGAAGTTCAACCATCTCCCTGATTTTTTTAATCTCTTCACCAAGACCTCCAACATCATCGTAAGTTACTTTGGGGATCTCTCCTGTAACGTTAGGAGGTCTATCAGTAATTTTAACTTGAGTGCGTGAAGTCATCATTGTTGCGTCCGCAGAAGGAGAAAATGAAGTAACCATAAGGTCAATTTTATTCCCCATAACACTGAGCGTTATTGTGTCTCCTTTAGCAAACACACGGCCTTCCATAATCTGTTTAATAAAATCTTCACCCCCCTGCAATCTAAGTTGTTCAGTAGGTGAAAATGTTATTTTTTCGGCGTCTTTAGCTACTATTTTTTTGATTCCTACGCGTTCATCAATGCCGGTCCCCGCGTTTCTTCTAGTTGTTCCATCAATTCTTATAATACCTCTATTAGCATCTTTTGAATCACTTCTTAGTACTTTTGCAACAGTTTTTTTGAAACCATCAATCTGTATTATGTCTCCAACTTTCAAACCTAAAATATCCATAAGTTCTGGATCAATTCTAGCAATCCCCTTTCCTGTCTCTCCCGGTTTTAGTTCTGCTACTTTTACTGGTTTATCGTTATTCATTGTCATCACCTCTTTCTTTTTGATCAAATATATTTTCTATTTCTTGCATCATATTTTCGATAGTATCTATGCCGGTATTCAGATCTAATGAAAGCTTGCTTATGGATCTATCTGGTTCGTCCAGAATCTCGTATACGAGGTTTCTGTGGGCATAAGTACATTCAGTTTTATCGAGACCCGACAGCGCGGTATCAAGAATTTTTTCACGTTCTCTGATAAGTCTCAATCTTTCTTTATTTAATTCTCGCATTTTATTATCTATATCTGAGATCGCTTTCCTCATCTTATTAAGTGATTTCATTTCCACTTTGTCGGTGTCATCATTTTTCTCTGGCTCTATCATTCTCGTTAAAAACATACCGTTGCGCATATCGATAATAAGAGTAAATTCAGAATTTGGTTTATAGACAGTTCTCATTGGTCCGATAGAACTGCTTTCTTGGTAGCCAATTATCATACCATTCTTTTCCAATATGCTTAGATTTTTCATGATAGCTTGTTGGCTGATTCCAAGTTCTTTAGAAAGTTGAAGAGAGTAATGAGGTTCCTTTACCAGGAATTTGAGAATTTTACGTCTTGTAGGATTTTCCACAATTGAAAGTAAGACATCTAAATTCATAACATTACCCCAAGTTGTTAACCTTTAGTTCACTACTACACATTAGTTTAACCTTTTATTTAATATTTTTGTAAGTCAAATTTAAAAAATACAAGATAATAACATAAAATTCTAAAAATAGACAATATTTTTTTATATCCGAGTTAACGCAAATTGCGGCATCAATAATTAACTGAAACTTTTACGTCAATTACACTCATTTTCAAATCATTTAGGTACTACTGATTATTGACAAACGATAAATACAATCTATTAGTAAATAATCCGATGTCGGGCGAACTAGTTGAGGACTCGGTCGTCATTAAGAATCAAAAAGAGAGTAGTCAACTTTACAATAAAGGTAATTATGGTTATCCACTGAGCGGAGGCTATTTGGAACTAGATTTAGTAGAAGCTCTGTATTTGGTAGAGTCAAAAAGACTTAATGTCACCAAAAACAAAGAAGTGATGTCGTTTGAAGAACTCTTTAACTATGCTTCTACAACTTTAGAAGAGTTCAGTACCAAATATTTAGTATACCGTGATATAAGATCTAAAGGATTTATTGTTAAAATTGAAAGTGGTACATTTGATTTATCTGTTTTCCCAAGAGGGAAAACCACGAGCAATTCACGCCCTATGTATGTAATCAGAGCAGTTTCTGAAAGAAACGCTCTCGACATCACAACATTTGTTAACGATGCATCGGAAATCGAGAACAGAGGAAAAGAACTCATTTATGGAGTGATCGATGAGGAAGATGATGTGACATACTATAAAATGTCGCATCGTGATCCTAAAGGGAATGTATGCCCAGAAAAAAAATGTAAAAAGACTTATGGACATCTTATAGTAGATAGGGTGTTTGTATTCAATCCTACAGATTTACAAATTCTAAGAAGGAGAGGATTTTATGGTAAAGTGGTTGAAAATGTTCTTCATCTCTCACTAATTGAAGCGTGTTACCTTATTAAAAAGGGTGAAATTTCCGTATACTTATCAAATACAAAAAAAATAACATCTTTTTCTTCTTTGAAAAAATTTGGAAGAAAGACTCAAGATGAGTTTGATATCAGATTGAAAGCGTATTCCGATGCAAGAGCCAGAGGTTTGGTTGTAAAAACCGGTTTCAAATATGGCACGCATTTTAGAGCCTATGAAGAGTCACCTGAATGTTGTCATGCTAAATATTTGATACATGTCGTCGATACGAAGAATAAAACTATGTGGCCAGAAATATCTCGAGCAGTTAGAATTTCAGGCGGTGTGAAGAAAGAGTTTCTTTTTTGCATGATTGGGGACTCAGTGAAATACTTAGAGTTCAAATGGGTTAAATTGTAACACCACCGACCACACAACCCACAAAAAATGAAAAATAAATGTGGGCTTCTCACCTATATTTCAGAGTTGAATTTCAATACCAAGTCTCTCGGTAAGTTCTTTGTATCTATTCCTGATGGTGACTTCCGTCACTCCTGCGACATCAGCAACTTCCCTCTGAGTCCTACGCTCGTTACATAAGATTGACGAAATGTAAATCGCTGCTGCAACAACACCGGTCGGCCCTCTCCCTGAAGTAAGCTCTTTTTCTGAAGCATCTTTAAGGATTTCGGTAGCCTTGCCCTGTACATCGCCTGTTAGTTTAAGTTCAGAACAAAATCTTTGCACGTAGTCTTGTGGTTTTGTCGGTATTAATTTGAGTTTCAATTCACGAGTCATAAACCTATAGGTGCGACCAATCTCTTTCCTCCCAACACGGCTTGAACTAGCAACCTCATCAAGAGTCCTTGGCACGTTACACTGCCTGCATGCTGCATATAATGATGCGGCTACAACACCTTCAATAGACCTCCCTCTAATGAGATTTCGGTTAACCGCTTTCCTATATATCATGGCAGCGGATTCTCTAATATTTCTGGGAAGCCCCATGGCAGACGCCATTCTATCTAATTCAGATAAAGCAAACGCAAGATTCCTTTCAGTGGCATTAGAAACACGAATTCTTCTCTGCCACTTCCTTAATCTGTATAATTGAGCTCTATTCCTTGTAGGGATGCTTTTACCGTAACTGTCTTTGTTTTTCCACGAAATTTCAGTTGAAAGTCCTTTATCGTGTATGGTATAGGTCATAGGAGCGCCGGTACGAGCCCTTTTTTCACCTTGCTCCACGTCGAATGCCCTCCACTCTGGGCCCTGATCAATGAATTGATCATCCAATATCAATCCGCAATCTTCACAGATAAGTTCTCCCCTCTCATAATCGCGAACAAGGTGCCTGCCTCCACATTCAGGACACTCCTTAGCCTCTCCACTGTCTTTCATTTCTTCTGACATCTCAGTCCTTTTCCCGTTACAGTATACTTCTTTTACTCGATATGCTCGTTAAGGTCAATTAGCTATAACCATGACATCCATGTATGAGCTTTTGATGGATCCAAAGACCTCCCCAATAGAACCTAAACTGACTTCATTTTTATTAAGTATCGTCCCATCCACTCTTGGAAATAACACAGATTCAACAACAAATCTTTTTTCGCTAGACACGGTCCCAACACATCCAAAACAACCCAAAATGACCACCTATTCACGGAAAACGATTTGAAATAATAGAGTTGTATTTTATATATAAAGTTATGGGGAGGTATTTATACTTAGCCACATCACCTATATGGCTTGATATCTAATCCAAGACCTATTGAACTACACACTTAAATCCATTTAATATCCCAATACTATTAATTCAAACGTGGCGTCAGTATTACTTTTTCTAACCAAATAACAACTCAAAAAGACGCCCACCTACGTGGGCGTGTGTTTATAAAATAATTTTTATCGAGGAATGCAGTAGACATCAATGATACTGTATGTCCGAAGTTCTGATTGTAATAGGAAGTAAAAGCGATTTATCCATTGCAGAAAAAACAACCGATGTTTTTAAGAAATTTGGTATAGAATACAATCTTACAATCGCATCAGCGCATAGAACACCTAAAAGAGTAATAGATCTTATAAACGAGTCCGACGCGAAAATAATCATTGCAATAGCCGGTCTTTCGGCAGCACTTCCCGGAGTAATTGCGTCATATACCACTAGACCAGTAATAGGAGTTCCAGTGAGCGGGAAGATCAATATAGATGCGATTCTTTCGATCGTACAGATGCCTTCAGGCATACCAGTTGCATCAGTTGGGCT
>JAKSHX010000055.1 GCA_024399155.1 archaeon
CCAGGATTCGTCTTAATATAAAACTCAGCTACATCCCAATCTTTGTCTTCTTGCGTCTTTCTACCGTTATCAATTTTTACCCCTAATAAAGTTAATATTTTCTTCAAGAAACGTTCCGATTCTGATGACCCCTTAAATTCTTCAATTTTTGCATTGTTAGCAGTAAGTTTGCCTTTGAATGATCCGACTATCTTCGTCCCCTTAAAAATTACATTTTCGGTTCTGCCTATTTCTTTTTTTATGTATTCCCTAAGGTATACGTGCAGATTGTCTTGAACATTTAACAAAAACATTTCATTGCATAATATGCGTATTGGCTTATCAACATCAGACGTAAGCATCCATGCCAGTGTGGGATCATCTTCCATAAGGAATCCTTTGACTACTAAACCTTCATTTTCAAGATCTTGCAATATACGCCTGATTATAGATGCCTTGACACCTGTGAAAAGATGATATAAATTATGGGCCGTAAATATTCCAAAATCTTTAAAGTACATCTTTACTATTTTTTTGAGCGCCTCATATCTATCAATTTTTTGCCCTGAAACCAGATTATATGCTGATGTTGAATCTTGATAAATTACCGAATTATGAAACAGCTCATTCAACGCTTGAATAGTTATTTTTTCTGTCATTGGAGAATTGGAAACGATGTCTTTTTTTAACACGGGTTGATGCTTTTGAATTATACTCAAAACTATTTTAGAATTTTCATCTGGCATGTATTCTTTGGCCGAGCGGTATAAGTTTACATAGTCATACAGGGTGTATCCGATATAATTCGAAATTAATGCCATTCTGACTATATTTTCGCATTCCATTTGTTTTTTCATGGATGTTCTTTCCACTACTCTTGTTAAAATCTCTGCATCTGCACGAATATAGCCGCGGTTTCTTAAAGCTTGACACACAGTGGGGTACTTGTTACTTGGAAGTATTCTCTGTTTCCTGAATACGTAACTTAAAATTTGAATTTCGCTAAAACTCTTTGAGATAAACTTTCCTTTGGCATAAAATCCGTTAATAAATTTGTAGCCATTGTCTGATAGAATCTTTACAGTCTCCGTGTCTAAATCGGCGGCGTCTTTGGTAAGTATTTCTCTTATTCTGATAATATCCACGCCCTTCATATTAAAGAAGTGCATGAATCTATCTACAGCTTTCAGGACTTCGGGCAATATTACAGGATCGTTCATATCCATGGATCTTATTTCTATACATCCAGACATCTCCCAAATTTCAGCTGCGCCGACCACGTGACCGTTGCTAATCATTGGATATATCCATTTATCACCATAACGTGATGATATTTCTGCCCATTTAGAGCCTAAATCTGGGTCAAATAATGAACAAATACGAACCTCATTACTATCTGAAATGTATTCGGTAATCTTTGAAATCTCATTATTCATCACAAGCATGGCAGTCTGTCCTTCCCCTACAAGGATTGTACTAGCGCCTCTCTCTTGTGCAATACTTACCACCTTTTGAGGATCTGTTCCGATGATGTATTTTATCGCCATGGGGGGGATTGGCCCATATGCACGAATTGCCATTTCGACTAAATCGGGAGTAGGATCGTCTCTTGTGATGCTTGGTTCATACACCTGATAATTGTTTTCGATACCTCCATCATCTTTTTCATTGAATGCACGAATCACTCTCAACGCCTTGTCTAAACGGTATAAAGATTCTTTAACTGCCTTTTTCTCTAAGCTGGTCTCTTGAATTAGCTGCTTCATCGTTGCTGTTCCTAATCGTCTAATAACATTCAAGAGCGCCTCATCTTCTGGTAATATAGGTTCATGCACTGTACTTGCGATCTTGGAGCCTAATTCTGCAGTTACGAACCTCACCCTCCCTTTTAAAAACCTCCCTAACAAAATTTTGCCACTAGATCTTAAGTTGTACCATTCTCTAAGGTCAAAATTCTCAACCCTGTTGAAAACATCAATTTCACTTCCTGCAGATTCATAATAATCAAAGTACTCCATTATTGTCTTAAATTTAGGACATTTATGGAATCGATATCTTTCAACCGTGTTATAGTCAAAAATATTATTTTTATTGGCTTTCAATCTCATATAATCCAATTTTCTCATATATTGATCATTTTCTGAAATCAAGAAGTGTCCCCGAATAACTTCTTCGTCTCCTATCAAAGCCTCCAAAGATTGATTTACTATAGTTTCAGACATTGAAAGTGCGAATGAAATTTCTTGAATCGTAGCAGGTGCAAAATATTCTAAAAATCTCATAATTATGCGATCGGATGATTTATGCACATCATAAAATCCGCCTTTATAATGGCCAAAGGACCATTTATTGTTTTTAAAAATACCTACTCTTGTAACAATGTACATTGATTCTAATTTCCTTATACATCTAAATACAACATTTTCGTCTATGTTCAGCTTCGTTGATATATCACTAAGTGTCAAAAATTCATTGCCGACACAATCGATAATTTTTTTGTCTTCTAGTGTCAACTCTTTATTTTTTTTTGTCGCTGATGCATAATAAGGTATTTCTTCACTGATCATCGCATACGGTTCATCAAGAAAAACAAAACCTATTTTTCCTTCTTTGATTAGCTCGCGAACCCACCCGTCTACCACTTTTTTATCTACATCAGAATAAGCATAAATGTTCCTACCTCTCTCCTTCATGACCTGCAATGGTCCGATGCGACTCAATATGTCAAGAATATCGTTTTTCTCAAGAATTCTACCAATTTTTTCTCTAAAATATGGGACGATTTGTTCTTCGTTGAATTCGAACTCTTTAATTTTATCACCCATCGTACGGTATAAAACCTTACGATGAAGTTGTCTGAGTAAGGCAGAGCGGTCCTCCATGAGAATAATATCGGAAAATCCTGAAAGGATAATAGAATGCGCAAACGGTGATGGTGTTCCTGTGTAACCGATAGTCTTTATGCACATTTTACCTGATTCTATCATATTCAAGACGACTTGAGCGTTTTTGATGTCCATGTCATCTTCCAATACTTCCCTATATGTCTCTTCGATAACAGGCATATTTTCAATGTCACTCAACGCGTTCAGAAGATATGACGAACGAGTATGTTGTCGGTTTACTGAAACAGATCGACCACGATAGTTTTTAAGAATCATGAAGCTTCTAACAGCGGTGTGCCTGAATCTTAATTTAAATATTTCAGAATCCCTGATTGCTTTTCTTAGAACTGCTTCCAAGTTTTTAGATGTTAACATGCCCGCAATTTTAGAAATGTCTATCTTCCTAGATGTGCCAATCATAAAATTGTCGTCAGACATGGTAATGAATACATTTACGCCGATCATATTGGAAATTCTATAGGCATACCCTCTCGACAAAGCATCATTAACCCTTCTACCAAATGGAAAATGAAAAATTAATTTTTGATTATCGGAGGGATCAATGTATTCTTCAATGAATAAAAATTTATCATTTGGAATATTCCCAAAAACAGTTTTTTGTTCTTTGAAATATGAAATTACAGATCGAGCACACCCTTCGTCAATATCAAAGTTACTCTCGAGATTGAACATTAAGTCGTTATCATTCATTTCGAGATTTTCACACATTTCTGTCCTAAATTTAGCAATATTTATCGAAAGATCAAAACTTCTTGGAAGCATCTCTCCTACCCATGAAGGTACAGTTGGCTTCATTCCCGTTGCTTCTTTAACATATGCAATCATTCCTTTGGAACGAACGAATTCAAATGATCTTCCTCCAAGGACAAATATATCTTTTGCTGAAAGCCTCTCAACAAACTTTTCTGAAAGTTCTCCAACTACAGAACCATGGTTAGTAATAACACGATAATTGGCTTCCTCTGGTATTGTCCCAAGATTCATAAAATAAATCATTCTTGAGCCTTTCTTTCTACCAAAAACGTTTTCCTTCTCATCATACCATATTTTTGAATAGACGCCTTCATATTCGTCTTTGCTTCCTAAGTATTTAAGGACACTAACAAATTTCTCTTTCGTAAGATTACGATAACAATATGATCCTCTTACGACACTAAATGCATCATCAACATTCCATCTTGATCCAAGGCTCATACCGACTATTGTTTGAGAGAGCACATCAAGACAATTTTCGGGAATCCTAACGCGGTCAATATTGCCACTATGAGCCGCTTGACACATAACGGCGCATTCAACCAGATCATCCGGATCAAATACCAGAAGACGACCTTTGGCAATTTTTCCCATGCTGTGGCCACTTCTTCCAATCCTTTGAAGACCTTTAGCAACAGATTTTGGAGATCCAATCTGACAAACAAGATCGACAGATCCGATGTCAATTCCCAGTTCAAGAGAAGTGGATGATACCACACATTTAATTTCCCCCTGTTTTAGCCTTTCTTCAACGTTTAATCTTGTTTCTCTGCTTAAAGAGCTGTGGTGCACCTCAACACTATTAAGTCCGCGTTCCTTTAATTTATATACGACACCCTCTGCACCAGATCTGGTATTAGTAAAAACTAATGTGGTTTCGTGCTGATCTATGAGTTTTTTTAAAGTATCGTACATCATCGAATTAACAATATCTGATGGTTGTGCTGTGACATCTTTTGTGGGACAAATCACCTTAAGATCGAGAGATTTCTTTGAATTTGATTCGATGAGTGTAACGTCTCTAGTTTTTCCTGTTTTTATATCTATACCGACAAGATAACCTGCAATTGATTCGATTGGTG
>JAKSHX010000056.1 GCA_024399155.1 archaeon
CCTGATGGCTGGAAGCGTGTAACCGTGCGCATTATGGACCGTTGCCCCGACGAAAGCTGTGGCGTTGACCTAGGCGGCGCGCCGGCCAGCGATATCATGGGTGACGTGGTGGGCCGCTACTACGGCGAATGGGAATTCGTCTCCTGCGAAGGCGTTGATGGCGTCTGGGATGACTCCACCAGCATCTGGGTAAAGGAAGGGGCCAGCGCCTACTGGAGCGTAGTGCAAGTTCGCAACCCGAAAGACGCAGTAAAGAGCATTTCCATGAACGGTCAGGAACTTAAAATCTTCAGCGGTGCAGAAAACTTCTGGGAAGTTCCCCAGGAAATTCTGCAGTCCGGTTCCGACGTAAAAATCCAGGTGGAATACCGCAGCGGAACGCCTGATGTTTGGACATTGGCAAGCTCCGACTTGACGAAGGGCGAAGGCAATTATTACCTCTACGAATATCGGGAATAAATTTGATGGTTTATTTTTAAATTGGAACGAAATAAAGGTTGCTATATGTGCGAAGAAAAAAAATTAATGTTAATGGAATGACATTTGTAGATCATGGTTCTGAGAAAGATCCTTTTATACATTGCAATTTAATTTCCGGTGTAATAGAACATGCTGAATCAAAATGCCAATACGGCATATATGAAAAGTCTCAGCAGATAGTTATTCATTTCGTTAAAGAAGAAGAAATGAATGAACGTAATCGGGCTGAAACAAAAAAAAATTTTTCTAAAGATGCAGTCCGCATTTACGAACTGGAAATAGAAATTGATAAGATAAGTTCTCAGATAGGCAATCTTGAAAAGGAAATAAAAAATATTGAATCGAAAATCAAGGACATTGAAATTCAATTAACAGCTTCCAATACAGAATGTATAATCGTACGGCTGCGAGGACAATGTAAAGAACTTGACTTGCTAAAGTCAAAACATCAGAAATGCCTTGAAGTTTTTCGAAAAAAAGAGAAGACTTATCTAAAGAATACATCATGTTGTTAAAAACGTGTGAAGAATCGGATGACAATTTGGTCGACCACCAAAAGATCAATGATATTGTCCAGGAAAAGACGGATCGTATTGGATTGTATCTGCATAAAGGCGTTTTTTGCAAGGAACGTCCCGAAATATGGGCGTGTTATGATAGGATTTATAAAGACTGTTTCTTAAATGGATATTTGTTCAGAGAAAAATGTGAGAAAGAGGTAGCTGCTATTACATTGATGGTTGTTCTTCACGAGTTAGGACATGCGATAATGGATGGTTCTCATGAAGTTCTCCCTCACGAATTATATCGGTGGGTAGAAGAACCTTTAGCCAATTATATCGCCTTAAAATACATGAGTTGTTGTTGTTGTTGGCCTTTTGACTACCATATGGAGGCGATTAATTTTGTTGAAAAACAAAAGCCACCCTACAATATGGGGCTGATATTGCATGCAAAGTCATCATATACAGCCGAGGAGATGTTTAATCCTGTTTTGTGGAGTAATAAAAAAAGCCAACAAAAAGCCAAAACCTATGCTCTTGAAAATTGGAAGAACTATTTATCATACCTTTGTAGTTGTAGTAATCCTAGGAGTGAAGCGAATGAATTGTATTTAAAGGCGATGTTCTACGAGATTGTTCGCGACTAAAAGGATTGTTTACGACTATTCGCTGTATCAAGAAATAACGATAAGGGCACCTGCAAAATTGCGGGTGTTTTTTTTGGATTGCAAACAGCACTACAGTGACAATTAGAAAAGCTATATTGTCCCTGTGGGTCGAGAAAATCGTACATTCATCGCTATTGACTTGAAGTCGTTCTTTGCCTCCGTGGAATGTGTTCTGCGGGGGCTTGACCCGCTGAAGACGAACCTTGTAGTGGCTGACGAAAGCCGTACCGAAAAGACCATTTGCCTTGCGGTGACTTGTATAACAAAAGGGGCAAGGCGTAAAGAAAATGTTTGAGGATTATATTGAAAATATTGATGGAGTGGAAGGATGAAAGTAAGAATTATAAAAAGTTTTATTTGGTTTGCTTGCGCAGTCACCTTGGGCTCAATGATGTGGGGGTGTTACGATGATCCGTGCGATGATATGGAGTATCGGTGGACGGGCCCGACCGAAAAGAAAATTGTTGGTTTCGTTAACGATAGTTTTGCCATAGTGGCTCATGCGAATAGATGGAGTTATGAGGCTGACTGCATGTGTAGTGGAGAGCGGTTCGGTTTGGGACGATGGACCATTGGCGTATATAACTACAGGGAACAATTGGATGGCCCCGTTTTTGTGGATTCCGTTGACGATGGATATGGACAATACATGTATGTTTTGGGACAATTGTCGGATTCTGTAGTCTGGGGCGGTAATACGGACCCGAATCTGTTGGTTTGGAAAAATGCGACATCATTTTCCTTTTGGAAAATTGGCGAAAAACCGCATATAATTGGAGTTAGGCAGTCTTTTGATGGTTGTTCAGTTTCTTTTCCGATTGGCTCCTTGAGGGAATGGACTGATGGCGCAATTTTTGCAAAAGGAAATTTGACAGCTGGTAACGATAGCTGCCAATATGCCGTTTTGGACACCGTGTCGGGGGTTCTCACCTACAAGAGACTGGATGAAGACCTGATGTGGATACAGAAGTGCGATGATGTCCGTGCGTGGGGTTATGACGTGTATTGTTCCCTTCCTGGAAAGCGTCCTCTTGAGGGAAACATTTTAAAGAACGAAAAGGATACGATTCTGGCGCCGTTGGTGTTTAGTAAGGGAATTTTTTGGGGGAATATGATAGAACTGCGAGCAAATATATGTAACCTTGGTAATCAAGAAATTTCATGTCTTGATTCTACGTTTACATGGCGTGAACCCTTAAAATTTTATAAAGGTAACGATGTCGTGGTGGATTTGGAGTAAAGTATGAGAAAGAGGATTGTTCTATTCTTGATTTTGTTGATTGTTTGCGAATCACGGGCTGTTCCCAAGCCTATGGAAAGTTTGACGAATTATAACGTGCTTCTTTTACATGGTGCATACGGTCATACTGATGCGGATGGCGTTTTGCAGGGTTTTGAGGAGAATTCGACGCTGCAATCTGCTTATTTTGCAGGTGAATATTTAGGCAAGGCGAATATTGGGAAATATGACAGCCAAAAAAGACTTGGCTACTTTATCAGTAATGAAATTTTTGAGGAGCCGGAAAGCAAGCGAAATGTCCACGATTCTTACATATATCATTGGCGCTCTTTTTCGGAACCTCCCAATAGTTCTATAACGAATGCTGTAGAATTGGGTGACAGAACATGGAATAGGGCCAATGGTGGTGTAAGTAAGTTTGGGGGCGAAGAGCTCTTGTAGAGGAAGCCCAGGAGGTGAAATCGCGGTTTGTTGTTGATGAAAACGACCCTAATAGTGATTTACATGGTCAAGTAGCTCTTGATTCCATGCGCCATCATCCCGATCTTTATCGTCAACTGGCTTCCCGCTACATCCTTATCGGTCACAGCATGGGCGGTGTAGTTTCCCGCGAGTACGTGCAGGGTAACTTCTACAACGGTGATGTGGATAAATTTATCATGCTTGATTCACCGCACGAGGGAACCGGAACTTTGGACATACAACTCGGTTTGCTGTTATTTTGTAGTAAAATGTGCAGAAAAAGTTTTAAGGAGAACTGGGTATGAAAAATCTGTTGAACAAGTTTGGGCTTCAAAGGCTGATTGTGGCTGCCATAACCGCAATTTCAAGTGTATGTATGTGGGGGTGCGACTATCTGAAAAATGATCCGGTTTTATTGGATTCGGGCTGTCGACAAGACCCTGGTTTTGTTATGGTGAGTGATACGGCAGCTGTTGTTCCTTTGCATTGTTACGATCATTATGAAAATAATCTTGATGATTGGAAGGAATGTTCGCGGATGGGACTTAAATTAAAAAACATTAAATCAGGGAATAAATATTGGGAGGAAATGGTTGATTATTGCTCTCAAACATATGAATATGTAGTCAATCCAATAGGTTCTTTGAGTGACTCAACGGTCTTTTGGGTCTTTGTTAATAATGAAACAGAGTTTTCGTACCTTGTATGGAAAATTGGTGAAGACGCTGTGATGAAAAAGGCTTTGTGGAAAAGTGAAAATATCGGTTTGGAGCAAACTAATGTTATTATCCGTTTTTGGAAGGGTGGCAAGCTGCTTTTTAAGAATAGGGATGACTTCGCCCTGCTTGATACTGTGGAAAATACGATAACTCGGGTTACGAAGGAGGAGGCCGGGTGGCCCGACGGTGTAGAGGATGCCCAATACTTTGGGGATGACATGATGACGCTACATTTTGTGTCTGAAGATAGGTGTGATTTTGCCATTTTGAAAAATAGTGTTGACACGCTTTCTGTACATAGAGAAGATTCTTGTCCGTATTTTGTAAAACGAGATCTTGATTTTTCATGGAAATATGTTGTTAGAAGTGAAGAAAGTAAGTTTGTTTTTTCAATTGATAGTTCCTGGCTGATTTCCGATAAACCAATTGCAAAATATAAGAATAATCAATTTCAAAAATTAGAAGAGTAAAAAATGAGAAATTAGAGGCATCATCAATATGTGTGGTAGCATTTAGGCAGCCTTGCTAGATGATTCT
>JAKSHX010000057.1 GCA_024399155.1 archaeon
CGCAAAGGTTAGAGCGTTCAAGCAAAGAATATTTATGAAAAACAATATGTAGTTGCAGCGTCAAATTGAAACTTAATTGAAAAACCTAATGCTATTGTGGCATTAGGTTTTTCATTAGAAATGCTAACTCATCCGGTGGTTCTTGCATCCCGCTTTTCATCCATTCGTCTATACCCAGACTTAAAGAATAAAAATTTGGTTTTACTTTAACCTTAAAGAATTACGCCTGATTCACGATAAATTATTATACTTGAAATTATAATAATATGAAGTATAATGATATAAGAGGTGATTATATGGAGAAATTTGTCGATAGAACAAAAGAGCTAGAAACACTAGAGAAAGAATTTTGCCGTGAGGAATCCTCTTTCGTTGTGGTGTATGGACGTAGAAGAGTTGGGAAAACGGCACTTATTAACCATTTTTGCAAAGGGAAAAATGCTATTTATTTTTTGGCAACTGAAGAAGGCGAAAATGAAAATCGAGAAAATTTCAAAAATATTGTCGGAAATCATTTTGATAACACGCTTCTCTTGAATGCCTCCGTGAATAGATGGGAAGACATTTTTTCAGTGGTACAGAATAGAGAGAATCCTTCCGAACGTTTAATTCTGGTTATTGATGAGTTTCAGTATCTTGGTAAAGCGAATAAGTCTTTTCCGTCCGTAATGATGGGTATTTGGGACAAAATCTTGTGCAAAAGCAATGTAATGTTAATTCTCTGCGGTTCGCTTATCAATATGATGACTTCTCAGGTATTAAACTATGATAGCCCTTTGTATGGTAGAAGAACAGCTCAAATCAAGTTAAAGCAAATCGCGTTCAAGTATTATCACGAGTTTGACGAATCATACAGCGAAGAACAGCAGATAGAACGGTTCGCTGTAACCGGAGGTGTTCCAAAATACGTTGAACTTTTCGAATCAGATACAGACATCTATGAAGCAATCAGAAAAAATGTATTATCTCGTAATGCCTTTTTATACGCAGAGCCGGAGTTCTTATTGCAAAAGGAAGTATCCGAAATTGGAAGTTATTTTTCAATTCTGAAGGTAATTGCAGGCGGTCAGCATAAGCTTGGTAAAATCGCAACAGCACTTAATCAGCCGCAAACCAGTCTGAGCAAATATTTAAGTGTACTAACAGATCTGGATTTGTTGGAAAGACAGGTTCCAATCACTGAAGAAAATCCGGAAAAAAGTAAAATGGGACTATATTTCATAAAAGATAATTTCATTAAGTTTTGGTTTCAATTTGTTTATCCCTATAGAAGCTTATTGGAAGCAGACCGGGACGAGTTTGTTATTAGCAAAATCAAGCAGTCTTTTATTGAAAACCATGTTTCCTATGTATATGAAGATATATGTAGAGAAAAAATATGGGATTTTCTTGGAGATAAATGCACTTTTAACCGCGTCGGCAGATGGTGGGGAAATCGAGACATAGAAATAGATATTGTTGCCTATGATTCTGTTGGAACAGATATTTTGTTCGGGGAATGTAAATATTCAAAGAATCCAAAAGGAATGGACGTATTAGAAGCTCTAAAAGAAAAAGCAAATAGTGTTACTTGGAACAAAGAATTTCGAAAAGAATATTTCTGTATTTTCAGCAAAAACGGCTTTTCGCCTGCATTAGAAGAGTATGCAAAACAACACGAAAACATTATCTTGGCTTCATTGAAAATGCCACACGAAAACTGTTGAGAAGGAGCGATAATAATGAGCAAGACTACAACAAAGATGGCTATTGCATTTGCTTTTAAAGAATTATTACTTGAAAAGCCTTTAGATAAGATAACCGTAAATGATATTGCGGAAAAATGTGAGATGAACCGCCAGACCTTCTACTACCATTTCCACGATATATTGGAATTAACCGAATGGATTTGCGAAGAGGATGCAGAGCGTGCCCTTAAGGAAAACAGGACCTATGATTCCTGGCAGGAGGGTTTTTTATCTATTTTTAATATGATAAAAAAGGATCAGGCTTTTATCATTAATATTTATCATAATGTTCCGCGGGACTATCTTTACAGATATCTTTACAGAGTGACGTATCAGCTTCTGTATAATGTCCTTGAAGAAGCTGCCGATGGAATGGTGGTCAGAGATGAGGACAAGGCTTTCATAGCCAATTTTTATAAGTATGGTTTTGTAGGACTGGTACTTGAATGGATTGATGGCGGCATGAAGGAGGAGCCAAAGGTTATCATAGACAGACTTAACTCACTTATTCAGGGTAGCTTTAACCACGCTCTTAATAATGCCAAAGTAAATAAATAATACGACAAAGTATCTCTTTTGTCGTAATCTATAGCAATTTTAGGGGACTGTCGTTTAATCTGACAGCCCCCATTTATTGTTCATGGCATTTTTTCTTTCGGGTATTTATATTGTACTCATAAGAACACAGCTCGTCTAAAGAGACGAGGACAACATGACCTGAAAGGAGATTATTATGTATTATTCAGCAGGAACTTATGAATCATTTGCAAAGCCTGAGAAACCGGAAGGAGCAGACAGAAAGTCGGCATATATTATCGGAACCGGTCTGGCAGGTTTATCAGCAGCATTTTATCTGGTAAGAGATGGTCAGGTAAAGGGAGAGAGAATTCATCTTCTTGAAAAGCTTGACCTCGCCGGTGGCAGCTGTGACGGACGTAAGGATTTTAGAAAAGGCTTCTATATGAGAGGCGGTCGAGAAATGGACAACCATTTCGAATGTATGTGGGACATGTTCAGAGATGTCCCATCCATTGAGACACCGGGTATTTCTGTACTTGATGAATATTACTGGCTTAATAAGCATGACCCTAACTATTCTCTTTGCAGAGCTTCTGAAAAATGTGGACAGGATGCTCATACAGATAAACTTTTCACACTTGATAAGCAGTCTGCACTTGCACTTTCAAAGTTATTTATGACACCTGAAAAGGACCTCGAGGATAAAAAAATAAGCGATATTCTCCCTGATTCTTTCTGGAGTACTAATTTCTGGCTTTACTGGCAGACAATGTTTGCTTTCCAGAGATGGTCATCTGCTTTGGAAATGAAGAGATATCTTTGTAGATACTGCCATCATATTGATGGACTCCCTGATTTTACGGCACTCAGATTTACAAAGTATAATCAGTTTGAGAGCATGATTTTACCTCTTATCAAGTATCTTGAAAGTCATGGGGTAACTGTAGAATACGGTGTTGATGTAAAGAATGTAATCATTAAAGATACTAACGGAAAAAAGGTTGCAACTCAGATTATCTATAATAAAGACGGCAAGCAGGACAGCATTGATCTGGTTGAGGACGATTTGGTATTTATTACTAACGGTTGTTGCACTGACACATCTTGCTATGGTGACCAGAATACAGCACCTGATATCAGTAATGTAAGAAACGGTGTTGGCGAGTCCTGGGACCTTTGGAAGAATATAGCAGCTCAGGCTAAGCATGGTGAATATGGTAATCCTGACAAGTTTTGCAGTGATTATGAAGCCACCAACTGGATGAGTGCAACAATTGAAACGAAGGATGAAGAAATCATTCAGAAAATCATCAGCATTTGCAAGAGAGACCCAAGAGAAGGAAAGGTTACTACCGGTGGTATCGTAACTGTAAAGGACAGCACTGAGAATTGGTATCTTTCCTGGACTATAAACCGCCAGCCTCAGTTTAAGGCACAGGATAAGGATACGGTTCTTGTATGGGTATACTCTCTTACAACAAACAAGGAAGGTAACTATGTAAAGAAGGCAATGCGAGACTGCACCGGCGAAGAAGTATGTCGTGAGTGGTTATATCACATCGGTGTTCCAACCGACAAGATTAACGACTGGGCAAAGAACCGTTGTAATACAACAACCTGCTTCATGCCATTTATTAATGCATTTTTCCAGCCTAGAAAGGAAGAAGACAGACCACTTGTAGTACCAAAGGGAGCTGTGAACTTTGCATTCCTTGGACAGTTTGCAGAAACACCACGAGATACTATTTTCACTACAGAATACTCTATCCGTACAGGTATGGAAGCAGTATACACGCTTATGAATGTTGACAGAGGTGTTCCTGAAGTTTGGGGATCTCAATATGATGTAAGAGAATTGCTCCGTGCAGCCTATTATGGTATTGACAAAAAGAGTATTGACGAGGTGCCATTGTCATTCAAGGAGAAGATGCTTTTGAAGATGGTACTTAAAACAGTGAAAGGAACCGATGTTGAGATTCTTTTGAAAGATAGCGGCTTGATTAAATAATAGGATTAGCCGGTAAGGTTATGTATTTGGTGAGTCCCTATTAAATACGGAGGGGATTGGTTACCTAAAACTTGAAAATACAAAAACCGAAATAAACTAAAGAACTAAAAATATGCATATTTTCATATTATGCAAAAATAACGCATATGACGGCTACTGTCAGGTCTTCGGATCTGGCAGTATTTTTTTGCCATTGGACGAGTGACTTCATACGGGAGCACAAAGGTACGTCTCTGTTTGTCGGATGACTTCATAAAAGAGCACAGAAGTACATCCTTTTTTAAGCTGGTCCTTTTCTTTACTTTGAATTATGTATTGACTGGCGATGCATTCCGT
>JAKSHX010000058.1 GCA_024399155.1 archaeon
TCGGCCGTGATTGGCAGTGCGGTACCATCCAGGTGGACTTCAACCTGCCCCAGCGTCTCGGTGCAGAATATGTCGGTAAGGACAACCAGAAGCACATCCCCGTTATGCTGCACCGCGCAGCCGTGGGTTCCATCGAACGCTTCCTCGGCATTCTTATCGAAGAATTCATGGGCGATTTCCCGCTGTGGCTCGCTCCGGTCCAGGCACGCGTCCTCCCCATTTCTGAAAAGTTCGCTGAATACGCCCACAAGGTGGAACGTGAACTGGTGAACGCCGGCGTCCGCTGCGACATCGACGAATCCAACGAAAAGCTTGGCTACAAGTTCCGTCAGTGCGAACTCCAGAAGGTTCCGTACAAGATCATCGTTGGCGAAAAGGAAATGGCCGAAGGACTTGTCTCTGTGAACAAGAGAAAGGAAGGCGATAAGGGTCAAATGACTGTTGCTCAGTTCCTCGAAATGAGGTAGAAGAAGACCGCAAGGTTATTCGCTAATCGCTAAGCGAAAGCAATTCAAAAACGCAGACTCGATTGAGCCTGCGTTTTTTCTAGTAAATAAGGTTTAAGCGTATTATTTCTTTCTTTTGTTCACCTTTCCGCGAGCATTATATTTTGCCTTTTTTTCACGAAGTTCATTCACAAATGAAATTTGTGAAGATGGTTTGTGCAATAATGTAATTCTTTCAGGGACTTTTTCTACTCGGCTACTTAATTGAGATTTATAATCATAGAACACAAATTCCCCACCTCCGTGCCATCCTACTTGTGGGGATACCCCTCCGGACTCGCCATTAACAACCATATTAAGTCTTTTAACAACTAAATCAGAAATTTGGTTTCCTATTTCGATTCCAACATAATTGCGTTTCATTTTGTGAGCAACAGCAATTGTCGTACCCGAGCCAAGAAAACAATCCAAAACATAATCACCTTCTTTTGTCGAAATATCTACAATTCGCTTTATTAATTCTTCCGGTTTAGGTGTATCAAAAATTTTTTCTTCCCTCTTAAAAATTTCAAGCAGTTGTTTTTTCGCCGTATCAGTTGTTCCTACATCCTCTCCCATCCACAAAGTTTCTGGGGTTAGTCCGATTTTAGCCGTAGAAAGAAATTTTTTTATGCGGGGAACATTCTTCCCATTTTTTCCAAACCAAATATTATTCTGCTGAATCTCTCTAGCCATACGTTCTTTATTGTATACCCAGCACCTTCCTTTAGGCGGATTATGTTTAGTCCCATTGGGAGCGACAATTGTATAAAACTGACTTTTCACCCCGTGTCCAGCCTGTACACTAGCCGTAATAGATTGCCAAGGACCTCGCGGATCGCCATCTATATTCTTGTATTTCGAATTTACAAAGGAGTCATCTACAGACAACAAATTTCTGGTTTTCTTAAAAGCCTTTATATCCTTTGCATAAACTAATATATATTCGTGATTGTTTGAAAAACATGCACGATTTTCTCTAGTTTTTCGCTGCTGCCAAACAATTGTTCCTGCAAAATTTTCTCTACCGAAAACCTTATCTGCTTCAACCTTTAAATACGCCATTTCCTTGTCATCTATAGAAATCCATATACTCCCACTTTTATGAAGAAAAGCCTTCAACAATTGCAATGTTCTATGAAGATCTTTAACCCATTCACTATGAGAGATTTTGTCATTGTAAAAATGATAAACATCTCCATTGTTATAGGGGGGATCAATGTAAATACATTTTATTTTTTCAGAATAAAATTTTAGTAGATCTGGTAAAACTTTTTTATTATCACCCTTTATTAAAATATTTTTGCAGCCTTCTGTACCAGAAGACAATGACGCATTAAAAATGAAATTTTCATTTAACAACATTAGACACAGACCTTTTTTGGGGTGTTGTACAAACAATCAATATTTCAGCTTCATCAGAAGCTTCCAAAAGGCGGCTTGAAGAATTCAACTTATTGTGCAAAAAATGTCCGGCAGAGACAACATTTACAGATCGGTAATATTTTTGAGCGATATCCAATAGTTGCTGAATGGTCACCACTCTTGGATGAGTTTTTTTTGACTCGTCATACGGAGAGTATGACAAAATTAAATTTCTATCCTTTAATGACGCAATTTCGAACAATTCATTGAAAGTTCCCAACGCCTTACTCTTTATGCAAAATGGCGATTGAAATCTATTTTGTCGATATATGCCATTACTAATCTTCTTTTTTCCATGTATAGTAACCGTTGATAATTGAGGAGAATCCCTCAACACTATTGTTTCAAGCACATGATAATATCTACTATAATGTTCTCTGGTATACGGTGGATCCGCATATATAGTTTTAACATTATCTGGCAAGTTTCTCAGGCACTGTAAGAAATCGCATCGCATCGTTTGATGTTTAAAACCGCTTTTCTGAAGATTAATGTACTTGAGCAACCAATTTTTATACAATAATTGAACATCAACAGTTTTATCTTTTATTGCTTTACTGTATACAAGGGTTTTAATTTTTCCTTTTGAGTCTCGAACTTTTAGAGGCTGTGCAAAATGTTTACCAACCGTATCAGCAATTTCGCTCACTGTACTCAACAAGGCCGCTAAAAAAACATTTTTTTTACATGGATTTATCTTCGAATGAATTAATTCTAAAATTCCATCAATAAAAACAGCTTGTTTATACGAAAAATAAACTCCTCCATAATACCGAGTAATCAATGTTTTTTTAGTATATAGTTTCTGCGCTTGGAGGGCCTGACAAACTTTTTTTATAGCAGACGAAACGTGTGATTTGTGTTTTTCAATATTAAAAACTTCAATAGAGCCATATTCTATAACATCCGCCAATATTTCTAGATTTTTATTTTCTATAGCTTTTTCTTCTATATCAATTAAAGGCTTAAAAACATTAATTAACTTTTGAAACGAACTTGAATGGAAATGCTGAACAAAACTATTGAGTTCTTCTTTTGTCACATCAGATGGATTTAGCAATGCTTCACAAATCACTTGAGAATATTCTTGTATATCACAAGATATAATAGGATGTGACTGGGACAACCTATACGAAACGCAGCCGGAACCAGCGAATAGATCGCAAACGCATTCACCATCAGAAGCAACTGCACTTATATTTTTTTCAATAAAGTCAATTAATCTTAGCTTGCTGCCTAGATAGTTAAGCGTTTTAAAACCGAATGTTTCCATAATGAGCGTTTATTGCAATCTATACTTGTTAGTCAATCAATTCTGGATATAAGGCATGCATCGCTTCCGTATGAACAATAGCCCTTTTTAATTCACGGTCTTTATTTTTGGATTCTCTATACAAATATTCTTTAATTTTCTCATAATTGCAATGTTCTGGCAACAAAACCGTATAAAGAAATTTACTATTGTCTGTTTTTATAAAAATTCCAATAGGTCTATTTACATCTCCTGGATACGGGCCTTGTGTTTCCTGGCAATTAATTTCAAATCGATAGTTTCTGCTTTTTACAGAAACTGCCTGTCTTATTTCTACATCCCCGGAATTTCCTCCCTCAGAAACATTCTGTAATTCAATTTGATAAGAGTTGTCTCCTCTATGTGCACCAAAAAAATTCTCAAAGATATCAACTGGAAAATTGACTTGTTTCCACCGCGGACCTCCACCAATTTCCGCGATAAGCACATTATCAAGAATATTTTGATACTTATACTTATTTTGGGAATTTTTTTTTGCAGCTTTGGCAGAATTATTTACAGCTATTTTAACACGTCTCGAAATAGAAAAACCTTGAGGTAATTTTTGAAGCCGGCCTTTTACAAAGGAGCATCTTTTTTCCTTTTCCACTAATTTTTTATCGGATCCGTCATCGTATTTTTTCGCACGTTGTTCATCAGAAGGAACAATTTCATCATAACACAAATCATCAATATTTTTTTGAGTAATATCTATTAGTGCCTCTTCAGAGCCGTCTAATATTTTTTTCCAATAGACATAAAAATCATTATGGACTTGATTACTTACAATATCTTTTATAAGAAGAGAACATTCTATATTCTTAACTAGGCCCATTTCAGTAAGATTATTAGAACCAACTATCAATGTAAAAATATCTTCATTTTCAAATAGATAAATCTTAGGATGAAAAATATTAACAGAATCTGTATGATATATCTTTGCGTCAACATCCCAAGACAAGACTTCTTCTAGGGCTTCCTTAGATGTTCCTTTTTGATCTACCCCAAGTATTATCTTTATTTGCATCCCATTTGCTTTTGCTTCACGAATGTATGGAGTAAGAGGGGATATACCACCACGACTAGCAAAAGCCACAAGGCAAGTAAATGAAGTGTACCTTTTCGATTTGAATTGTTTTATCAATTCCTCTGCCACAGAGGTGTTCTTTTTCAGATTATACCCTTGTCCAATTATTAATGTTTCCATTCAAGACCTCTATGATTTTTTTACTGTTCAAAAATACATAAAATAAATGTCAGTAAAATGACAAATTGAGACATTTTACACATTCCTGCATTTGCGTTAGGGATAGTGACCCCTTGGGGACAAGACTCGCGGAGCGAGGCTTGGTTGCAAGAGCCGCGCGGGC
>JAKSHX010000006.1 GCA_024399155.1 archaeon
ACAAAAAGTATCCTGTGATTGTTTTAATATTCCTAAAATTTCTTTATATGATGGTTAACTCACCCTGCACCGAAAGACTGGTGTTCTAGCACCATAGTCATGTCTGTTACCAGTTTAGTTCTTTTAGACGATAGTTTTTTGTCAATAGAACAAGGATTAGGGCCTGTATGTTTCATCTGAGTAACGTATTTGCCAGTTATGAAGGACTTTGTCATGCTATCGTGCGTAAATGACGTTCGCTAAATTGTTTTATGAATATTATATGGTATCATTGAAGGTTATAAGTTTGAACTACTTTCTATCTGTTGTTAACGCCTAATTTTTAATATTGTACGTTTTGCATCGTGTTAGTTACCAACGATCTTCAGAGACACCGTGTAAATTATTCGGTTAAAGTCGTGTGTTGTATAATAGCTCTAATCGCCGTTTATGTAACTATAGTAAGCATTTTACATTTTAGTATATAACTTCATTTATTAGCTGAAGTGCCTTCAAACTTGTCTTTTAAAAATTATGTATTTATGTAGGCTACAATTGGTTATCATAATTATTGTTATACTATAAACACAAATATTTTAGTTAAAAATTAACATATACCACTGACTGTATGAATTCCAAAGAACTTTTTTTGGCTACATTGAGAATGGAACAAAAAGAATATGTTCCATTTTTTCCAAGAGATCTTACGCTTGGAATGGATTCTATGAATATTCCTACAGGCGCGATCTTTGACGGCGAATATAATTACAAATTGTCGTCTAGGTGCACATTGTCATTACAAAAAATTCTTAAAAGTGATGCCACCGTAGGATGTATTGCGAGTTATAGTCTTCAATCTATAGGTGGTGCATTAAAGTATACTGAATTTGGAATACCTTATGTGTCTGCATACCCTTTAGAAGACATATCACGTATCGATAATATCGAAGTAGCAAACATAAGAAACGGTATTGTATCTGGAATGAAAAAAGCAAGTGAAATCACTAAAAAGGAACGCCCTGACTTAGCACTTGTCACAAATGTTCCAGGTCCGATGACTATGGCAGGCTTTGTGAGAGGTCTTGAAACACTAATGATGGACCTTTTAATAAACGTTAAAATTGCCGACCGTATACTCAAATTTAGTACCGACATGATATTCGAAGAAATCGAATATATGGCAGACGACGTCTCTGATGCTGTATTCCTAGCATCAGCATCTGATAATCCAGACATGATTGGTAGTGACAAGTATCTACATTATTCACTAAAAAATGTAAAAAAGATAAGCGACAAAGTCCATTCGATGAATTTATTAACAATATATCACCCGCATGGTGTATTTTCTACTGATGACAGACAGCATCTGTTAAAGGCTTCCGTGAATACTGGTATTGATGGTTTCCAGTTTGCCGAGGGAAATGAATCAGAGGGTATTAAAGAGATTTGTAGGGACAAATGTGCCATACTTGGTGGTGTAATGACACATACTACACTCCTTCTCGGTCCTGAGAATAGGATAATTAGGGATGTAAACAGATATTTGAATGATATGGAAAACGAATATTATATTATGACTTGTTCGTGCTCCTTGAACAGGGGACAGCCTCTTAATTATCTAAAAACAATGACTGATCATTTACACGTATGTAATGGGGGGAAAGTTTGAGGCTCGTTCATATTGCTGGATTACCAAAATCTGGAAAAACTCAAATCATCAAAAGGGCGTGTAATAATCACGATTTCAGTTACATTGCAAATAATTTCGAGTCTGCTGAATTAATGACAGGGATCTGTAAAAGTTTGGATTTGTTTCCTTTTAAATCACCATGTGCTAGAGTAAAGCAATATCAATATCGTGTTGACCTTATGGCTAAAAAAAATCCAGAAATTATTGTAACAGAACCTCCAGGAACTTGCATGGAAGTGTCTGCCCCAATGCTCAATCAAATTTATGTCTCAGAAAAAGATAAAATATCACTTGGGCCCCTCATTACAGCCATTGATATAAAAAAGATTAAAAATGGAATCTCAAAAAGAAAATCTGAAGAACTTAGACTTTGGAATATGATTGATGAGTCTGATGCAGTTATTGTGACATTCTGTGAAGATTTCAAAAATAGAGCATCTGTAGAATCTATGATCAAAAATGTTAATTCTGATGTCAAAATATTTTTCTTTTCCCTAAACAGTGACGTTTCTGAAATCACAGATCTTATTTTCGGCCATTCTACATATTCCAGACCTTTATACAATTGATATGTGTTATTAAGAAATGTAACTGTACAGTTTTGCACCGCGGAACAACTAAAGATAAATCCGGTTTAAAGCTGCTCAGAATAGTTGGTTAACATCAATATCGAGGTGCTACTGGATGACATTTACGTATTGCTCTATGAGTAGTATAAGAATGTGTACAGCCATTGCGACCGCGGTTATCCTAGCTGTTGTATTCAACGCCTTTTTTGCCATGAGCGGGAAGCATTATTAATGAAACTGCTGTAGTGATCAAGCAAATAGAAAATATTAGATAAATCCCCAATGCGTCTAGAATGATAACTTAAACATTTTAGTATATGAAATCGATTTGTAAATATGGTCAAACAATGCAAAATGGATATTCTATACATGAATCCAGAGACCTACACTTCTATAGCAACGCATGAAATGAGACAGTCGATACTTACAAAACTTTTCAAAGAGGCTTACGATGGTAATTCCGTAACAAAACAGGAACTTGCTGATTCTCTAGGAATAAAATATCAACAACTCGTCTATCAATTGATGAGCCACCTTAAAGAATTTTGGACTGTCGTTGGAGAAGAGAGAGTCCGTGGTACCAGAATGGAGTTTATTGCGCCTACAGATCCATATGGAGTGTATATTTGCGTGGGTAAAAATAGAAAATTGTTTATTGTTGATCCAGTGGCTGGACTTTATGGACCATTAAGTGATGTTGGAGTAAGATGTGATTCATGTTCCGAAGAGGAATACAAACACTGTGTTATGTCACTCATTGAAAAAGGTATCGTTACTAAAGAATTTTCAGAGAAAGATTTAGAAATACTGACACTCAATGGGAGAAAGGAAAAAAGGCCATTAGATATGGGTCTCATAAAAGCTGTAAAAGAATTAGCTACGGGTGACGGTTGTACACTCACAATTCCGTGTGAAAAATGTACATATATGCAGAAGAGACGTCTTATTCGATTACATGATTCAGTGTGAAGTCTAACAATCAATTTTTATTAGATAATTTCATTTGTTGCCCAATGTCAACTGCTAACAAAACGAGGATGTTGGTGCTAGGAGGTTACCTGGGTGCAGGGAAGACGACGTTAGCTGTCAATCTTGCTAGGTATCTTAAGAAAAAACATAATAAATTTGTTTCAATCATTATGAATGATCAAGGTAATGTGCTTGTAGACACCGAATATTCCAGAAACGCGGGTTTCAATACCAATGACATAACAGGCGGATGTTTTTGCACTAACTTTGATAAGTTTATTTTGAGTGCAAGAACCTTAGTATCTTCACACAATCCTGATGTGATAATCGCCGAGCCCATAGGCACGTCAACAAACGTTATGAGTAGTGTTATAGCACCTATGAAATTGCTGCATCCGGATGAGTTTAGTATATCACCGTTTGTTGTTGTTGTCGATTGCGTTAGAGCTTTGAGCATCCTTTCTGAAAAAAATCAAAAAAACGTTGATACTGTGAGTATTATTCCAACTCATCAGATTAGAGACGCGGAGGTCATAATACTTACCAAAACTGACCTCGTCAGTAAAGATACCATCTCTGAAATTAGGGTTGCTATAGAAAAGATCATTTCTGGAATTAGAATTATAGAGACTTCATCGATGGATCTCAGGAATATTGATGATATTGTTAATATCATACTCTCAGATGAAATAAGTACAAAAACTCCATCTGGTGAAAAAAACAGTGGTTTTGTCTTCGAAAAAGCGAAACTTGGATGGTACTCCGGAACATTTAACATCACACCATCAGAAAATGTGGACATGTATTCATTAGAAACTGAGCTCATGAAAAGATTGGCAATGGAGTATGATTGCAAATCAATCGTTCATGTCAAAGTTCTCATCGAATCACCAGAAGCGGTGGCAAAAATGTCGCTTGTGCAGGAAACTATGCAAGTTGATGATGTTTATGGTTCGAGATACATAAAAACTCCTGGTAGACTTATTCTCAATGCAAGAGTAATATCTCCACCCAAAAGACTCAAAGAGACTATAACCGCACTTATTAACAGTGTTGTTTCTCGTTATTCTTTGGAATTTACAAAGGTAGAAGAAGAGTGTTTTACACCAAAACCGGAGTCCCCGACACACTTCTTTTTTGAATAATTTAACATATAAAAAAGATACAGAGAATATCGATGAGAAAAAAGGATCTGGAAATTAAGCTTGAACGTGTCAAGTCATTCGAGAACCCATCCGCAATTTTAGAACAGTATTCTACTCCTGCAAGAATAGCGTCAGACATACTTTTTAGTGCATATGCCAACGGCGACGTTTTGTATAAAACTATTAACGATTTAGGTTGTGGAACAGGAATTTTCGCTATAGGCGCTAAACTTCTAAACGCAGATATCGTGAGAGGATATGATGTCTCATCATCAGCTATAACATTGGCAATGAATAACGCAAAAATGTTGGGAGTTGGTATCAAATTCATGGTGTGTGATGTTCTATGCGTTAATGACAAATCGGATACGACATTCATGAATCCTCCCTTTGGATGTCAAAATGAACATGCAGACAGATCCTTCTTGGATACAGCCATGAAACTTTCTAAATCTATATATTCCATACACATGGCAAGTACGAAAAATTTTATAACATCTTATGTCGAATCCTTTGGAAGAGAGGTAGTCGCATATACCACATATAAGTATAATATCCCCCATACATTTCCATTTCACACTAGATCTAGACAAGTGATTGATATCGTAGCCGTTAACATTAGGTGATTTTTATGGAAAACAAAAATGAAGTATTTCCTGGAGACAAAGTTGCAATTGAAGAAGAATATATGGCCTCCGAAGGAACGTTCGCAAAAGATGGAGTAGTTCACGCTTCACAAATTGGAACTCTAATCCTTGATGATGAAGAATGCCTGGCTAAAGTTGTGTCTTTTAATCCACCAAACGTGATTGAACCTGGAGATATTGTTTACGCAACAGTTAATGAAATCAGAAAAACTATGGCGACAGCTGATGTTATGTGTAAAGAGGGATCCGAGAGAAGGATAGGTAACGAAACATACGCAACAATCCATGTTTCTAAAATTTCTCAAAATTACACGGACAACATTTCCAAAGAATTAAGAAAGGGAGACCTCATAAGAGCTAGAGTAACTAAAATTAAACCATCTCTTCAACTTACTACCGAAGATGACCATTTTGGTGTGATACGGTCTCTATGCGGAAAATGTAAGACTAAGATGGTAAGGAAAGGGGAAGCACTATATTGTCCTAAGTGCAAACGTACAATGCCTAGAAAATTGGCCGATGATTATGGTGATGTTATCTTATGAATGATTCATCTGATGAACGTATACAAATGCAGATAGATGCCCTTAAAGCTGAGGTAAAAACTTTAAAAGAGTTCGTTAAAGCACTCTACAACATGATCGCGGACGACGATTGTGATGATGAGTATATGGGAGGGGCTGGCAGGAAATTCAATACATGAACTTTGTATCTCTTATTTCAGGTGGTATCGATTCCCCTGTCGCATCGTATATGATGGCTGAAAGAGGGGCAGATGTCACCCTTGTTCACATGGATAATGGTATATATTCCAGTGGTGAAGAGATTGATAAAATAAAACGTATAGTGGCGCATCTAAAAAAAATCACAAAAAAAGATTTTCCTCTGTATGTTCTCAATCATGAAGTAAATCAGACAGCTATAAAGAACATATGTAAAACTTCCTACCAATGTATTCTTTGCAAAAGAACAATGCAATATGTGGCAAGAGAATTTGCCAAACAACACAATTGTTCTGGAATCATAATGGGGGATTCATTAGGTCAAGTTGCATCACAAACTCTAAGAAATATTATGGTCGAAGGTGCGGACCTTAACTTTCCTGTTATAAGACCTCTTATTGGTTTAGACAAAGCGGAAATAGTTAGGATAGCTAAACAAATAGGGACTTATGATCTTTCTATTGCTCCAGCGACTGGATGTAGTATCGTTCCATCAAAACCAATAACAGAAGCAAAATTTAAAGAGGTAATAGAACTGCAAAACAAACTTGACTTCGATGAAATGATAAAAAAATGTGTGGCATCGGCGAAATTAGTTTAATTAATGATGATACCTACTCCAAAAAGCTGGACAACTCTCAATCTCTTCTTCAGAATATAGCATATCCATCGTGACTTTGTTAATGTGCATTGCCTGAATTGCAGAGATGTACAACGCATAATTACCAACCGTGATCATAATATCGGTTTTCTTTGGCGGTTTTACCGAAATTGGAACAAGCGCTGGACCGCTACAGGCTGTACAAATACGATAATCTTCTTTAGAACTAATGATGAATTTCTTTACATCATCATCGACCATAATTTTATGCATTAATTGAGCATCTATTTTATAACATTTAAAAAATATCGTCATGATTTTGCGAAAAATTGACAAACATTATGATTTTATTGAGATGACAGGATATGATTTTGATACTTGACAGTTCCGCATTTTTTTCAATAGACACTTTGCCAGATGGTGAGTGTTATTGTCCTCCTGGTGTCATTAATGAATTAAAAAAATACAAAGATAGAAGACTAGACTTATGGGGAGACATGCTAATAATATCTGATTGTTCTATGGAATCTTTGAAAATAGTAGAAGAAAAAGCAAAGAAAAGCGGGGACTTTGGACGGTTGTCACCGGTGGACATGACAGTTGTTGCTCTTGGCCTTGATCTTAAAGGCACTGTTCTATCTGATGATTACTCGATAGAGAACTTATGCTCTGTGCTTGGTATTCCATATAAACCTTTGGGTACACATGGCATCAAAAAAACCGTAAGATGGACTTATCAATGTATTGGATGCAAAAAGTGGTACAAAGAAAAAATGTCCGAGTGCCAAATATGTGGATCTCAGATGATAGCACGTCGAAAAAGATAATCATGGGAAAATATGTTTACATCTGATTAAATTACCCATACGCCTCTTACCTAAAATACTCATACACATAGCTATCCCTTGCTCACCTCTATTAAATGCAAACATGTCTGCAAGTTTTTTGTTAAACGCTGCAGTTTTGAGTTGTTTGAACATTACGGTATGCCATATCTTTTGATAATCATCGAGCGGTTGTAACTTCATTATATTATTGGCTGCCACATCCCCACAAATACGTCCAGCAATAAGTGCCAATGGTATGCCTCCACCGTTTACAGAGATGACTTGCCCTGCTGCATCGCCTACGACCATTCCATTACCAGATACAGTATTACCAATGGGGCCTTCTGATGGTACAAACTTGCCCTTTGGGGCATTTATAATATTAAAATTATTCTTTTTGACGAGAAGGTTAAAATATTGTAATAATGAACCTTTAGCAAATTTGGGAGAGATCCCTATACCTACATTAGCTTGCCCCTTTTTAGGAATTATCCAGCCATACGCGCCAGGGGCGATATCTCCAAATGACATTATTACGTATGGGTCAAAATCTCCTTTTGCCTGCCCTGTTATAGCGGGGTATGGATTTCTATTTTTTTGAAGCCCTAAATTTTTCGCTACACGCGAACCGGGACCGTCCGCGCCGATTATAATCCTATACTTAATGTTACCTTTGCTTGTGACAGCGATACCATCCTTAATACCATCAAAGCGACATTCCTTAATTAACTCCGCTCCGGCTTTCACAGCCTGTTGTGCCTTATACTTATCATACTTGTCACGGTTTATAGTAAATCCGACAAGCGATATTTCTGTCACTTTACCTTTAGGATTGACCAATCTGATGCCTTTTGTCTCTATGATTTTCTGTTCGTTAGGTAATTCAAATGTTCCCTCAACATCTATGGCTTTAGGAAACATGCCTTTGATTTCGTCTACACAAGGAAGAAATTCTCCACATCTTACGGGCACTCCAACTTCTTTCCTTCTTTCGATGAGTGTTACATTAACGCCTTTTTCGGCTGCGTATCTGGCAGCTGTAGACCCAGCTGGACCGGCCCCCACAACGAGTATGTCGGTTTTTAATGTCTCCATTGCATCACCTGTCTCGTGCAACTATATAATGAGCAAGCGAGATTAGAGAGCTTTTGTAGACAGATTTTGTTATCGCTACCAAATTTGTAATAGCTTTTTCTACCATATTTTCTGCTATCTGCCTACACTGTTCAATTGCATCGGTCTTTTTGATAAGTTTAAGAGCGCTGTCAACATCTTTTTCTTCGCATGGATTTTTCATGAAAGTTTCAGCAATCTTAGAACCATATTTTTGGTCTTTCATCGCTAGAATAATAGGTAATGTAGGTTTTCCTTCTAAAAAATCAATACCAATTTTCTTACCCATGCTAGTAGAATTGCCTGTAATATCTAATACGTCATCTATTATTTGAAAAGCCATTCCGATGCCGATTGCAAATTTACCAATTGCATTGATAATTTTGTGATTCGCTCCTGACATGTAGGCACCCGATTTTGCGCAAGCCTCGATTAATTTGGCAGTTTTGCCTTCAATGATCTCGTAATAATTTTCTTCATTGACATCTTTAGAATGCTCAAAATCTTTCTGAACAAACTCCCCTTCACTCATATGGGAGGCGGCTTCAACGATAATATTGACTATTTCCAAACTGGTATTTCCCAGAATCTGAAATCCTTTGGCCATCATGTAATCGCCAGCAACAATGGCCTTACTGACAGTATATTCTTTATGTAGCGTTCTTCTTCCGCGTCTAATTTCACTTTTGTCATTAATGTCATCATGAATTAAAGAAGCAGAATGAACTATTTCGAAGGCAGAGCCTATTTTAACAGCCTTACAAGGTTCATTACCTCCACACGCTAGGTATGAAAGTATGCATATAGCTGGCCTTATTCTCTTTCCTTTGGATGTTACAACATAAGTACACATTTCGTTAAGTTCTTTGTTATTGGAACGAACCACATTAATAATTTCATTCTCAACATCAGCGAGTTCCTTCTGAATTGAACTGCACCAGTCCTCGAACATCTGCCCTTCTATGATGCTTTTATACTTAATTCTTGTGACATTTCCACCCTGGATGCTGTAGCCTATTAAAAATTAAGTAACAGAAAAATTTTGTGTAAAAAGTTTGAAGGTTTTATTTATTAGCATTTTCCAAATAATATACCAGATGCCCCCTCACAGAATTTGATAATTGGTTCTGGGTAAACACCGATTGCTACTACAAAAACCATACATAGCAGTATAGCTACTAGATGTGATTTCTTGATAACGATCTTTTCATTGCACTCTCCGCTATCAATGTACATGACTTTTACAACCTTTGCATAATAATACAACGAGATGGCAGAATTAATAATCGCAATAATTGCAAGCCACATCCATTGAGTTCTTACGACGCCGTCTATAACAATTGCACTAGAGAATAATACAAATTTAGATGCAAATCCTGCTAATGGTGGAATACCTGCCAGTGAGAAAAGGAAGAGTAACATTGCAAAAGCAACGATCGGTGCCCTTTTTGCAAGGCCCTTGTAATCTGATATATTTTCTTTAATTCCTGCCGCAATTAATGCGCCAACAACGATGAATGCTCCACCCTTCATGAATACGTGAGTGATCATGTGGAAGATTCCTCCGGTAACCGCATATTCACTCATAACTGCAAGAGCGATCAATATGTAGCCTGCCTGTGCGATACTCGAGTACGCAAGCATCCTTTTGATGTTCTTTTGCAAAATGGCTACGATGTTACCAATTGTCATAGTTATTGTTGCTATGAACGCAAAGATATAGCGCATCTCTTCAACAGCATACACAGACTGTTCGACAGCAAACATCACGATAAAAATCTTGAACAGTACAACGAATCCCATTTTCTTGGAACCGGTCGACAAAAACATTGATACCGGTGTCGCTGCTCCCTCGTACGCATCAGGCGCCCACATATGGAATGGTACCGCGGATATCTTAAATCCATAACCTGCAATTAAAGATATTACTGCAATTACAAACGGAGCGTTGAGATTTTCCATGTTCTCAAGTCCGTGTGCAATCTTAGCAATATCTATGCTGCCAGTAAGGCCATATAGCATAGATATACCATAAAGCACGAGACCCGAGGATATTCCTCCGATAATTAGATACTTAACAGCCGCTTCGGACGATCTGGGATCGTTCTTCTTTAATGCCACCAATGCATAGGACAAAATACTTGTACATTCGACACCAACAAAGATTACTAGCAGATTGTTGGCAGACGCAACAAATAACATCCCGGTTGTAGCAATCAAAAGTAAGGAGTAATATTCACTAACATGATTTGACAATTCTGAGCTAGCAAATGATGCTAACACAGTAAGGAATGCCACGATCAAGAATAGGAATATCATTACTGCTGCGAACATATCTAGTTTGAATATGTTCATAAATGTGCAACTTAAAGTGCTGTCTAGAATAACGCATCCAGCAAATACGCCTGAAAGGATGATTGCAATCAAGGCTGCCGTGGCACACATATTCTTATTCTTTGTGAAATAGAATAGACCGGGTATAGACAAAGCGCCAATAATTAGCATTATCTCAGGCATTATGGCCAGCATCGTTCCGAATGTATCATTAAGAAATGCTAATTCGATCATTTTCATAATAACCCTCCTGAGAAGCTAGTAATGACGTTAGTCGCTAAACTTGGCCAAATACCGAAGAGAACTATTAAACAAGACACAATGCTAAGCGCAATAAATTCTGTCTTATTAACATCGTGGATGGATCTCAGATCGATCTTATCAGTAGTATCACCAAAAAGTGTCCTCTGCATAGCCCATAGATAGTAACCTGCGGTAAGCATCATAGACAACATACCTAGTCCAATGAGGACGATATAGATGCCACCCATTTTGGCAAGAATCTCCCAGAACGCATACAAGATGCCGAACTCTGCTACAAATCCAACTAAACCTGGAAGACCTAAAGAAGCCATAAATCCAAACATCATAAAAAACGACCAAATGGGAAGTTTGCCTGCAAGACCTCCGAGAAGGGGAATTTCTCTGGTACCGATGTTATGTCCTGCAAGGCCACAAACCATGAACAACACAGCAGTTATAAGTCCGTGTGCAAACATCTGAAACACGGCGAACTCTATCCCTATTTCGGAGAGACACCCAATGGCTAAAAGGACCATCCCCATATGGCTGACTGATGAATACGCAACCATTTTTTTCAGATCTGTCTGTGCAATACATGCGTATGCACCATATATCATAGACAGTACACCAAGTCCGATCATGACTGTCTGCCAGTTATACAATACACTGGATTCAAAAACCTCAATACATATTCTAATAATTCCGTATGAACCCATCTTAAGCATTACACCTGCCAACAAAACTGAGCCAGCAGTTGGTGCTTCAACGTGTGCATCGGGCAACCATGTATGGAATGGAACGATAGGCATCTTGACAATAAACCCGAAAAATAGGAGCCCAAAAATTGCCGTTTGGAGTAGTGCACTACCTCCGAATCCATTTTTAACTGCAATAAATGAAAAGTTTGCTAGACCATTGTGGGCCGCAGTAAACACCATGGCAAAAATGCCTATTAGCATAACCAATGATGCCACATGTGTGTAAATGAAGAATTTAATCGCAGAGTAATGTTTGCGAGGTCCTCCATACCATGAAATCATAAAGAACATCGGGATCAGTGTAACTTCCCACATGATGTAAAACAGAAAATAATCTGCAGCGAGATAGACTCCCATAAGACCTACTTCTATCGCTAACAATAGTGCGTGGAAGTAGTTAGGTCTGTCAGTTTCTGTAGAAGAGAATATGACTGTTATAAACACCAGAAGTGATGTCATAAACATCATTAGGGCGCTAAGTCCGTCTATATGTAAAGCATAATTCATCTGAATGTTGGCAGTCTTGATCCAAGTAAAATTTTCGTCTAGGTCTATGTATTTTGATGGACCGAGTGTGAGAGTGTATAGTGCAATAATCAAAGTTATTGCGGTGGTGACTAACGCAACAAACTTAGCCAATTTTTCCCTTGGCCCACTCATAAGTAGTGTAATAATTGCACCAACGAATGGTATGGCCAATAGGAGAGACAATATTACTGACATTGGAACCCTCCTGTGAGAAACATAAGGAAAAGTGTAGATACTAATACAATGACTCCAATGATGATATATCTTGCATAGTCACGAACGAATCCTGACTGCATCTTACGCATTATCTTTCCACTTTCGACGATCGCGTTGGATAATCCGTTAACAGTTCCGTCGACGACGTTTCTGTCAAAGTAATTTACCACACGCGCAACACCGTACCCTAAACCCCATGACGTATGATCATATATTTGTGGAAAATGATACCTGTCAGCGAGGAGCCTATATACGAATGACTTTCCATTTTTATTGAGTATTCCTGGATTAATCTCTTTTTTGTCATACATGAGATATGCGATGAAAATGCCAATAAGGGCTAAAGCGATAGAAATGTATGTCCATTGGTTACTGAAAATAGTCATCACAATATTGTCGCTGCTGTACTTCTCTACATTTATACCGGAAGATATCAGTGATTCATTGATAACGTATCCTAATCCGAAAAGTATGAGTATACCTGAGTAAACCGCAAAAATTGAAAGAACTATGAGAGGCACACTCATGCTAAGAGGTGATTCACCATGGCAATGCTGTGCATTCTCACGAGGTTCGCCGACAAACGTCATGAACCACATACGGAACATATAAAACGCGGTCATGAAAGCTGTGATTAGTCCTAATAAGAATAGTACGCAAAATACCGATCCGAAACCAAATCCCTCCTCAAAAGGTCCAAATGCGGCTTCGAGAACCATGTCTTTCGACCAAAATCCGCTAAAAAGTGGAAATCCCGCTATAGATAAGGAGCCGAGTAACATTGTAATTGATGTTACCGGCATTTTTCTTATCAATCCGCCCATAAGACGCATATCTTCAGTACCGGTACTGTGAATAACGGATCCGGAGCAAAGGAACAAAAGACCTTTGAAAAACGCATGGTTCAGCATATGGAATACCCCTGCTATGTAACCAGACGCACCGAGAGCAATCAATCCCTCATTACCATTTTTGATACCGACACACATCAGATACCCTCCGGCACCAAGTGCAAGAATCATATATCCGAGTTGTGACAACGTTGAAAATGCAAGGACCTTTTTGATATTCATATTATTCAATGCTTGACTAGCAGCAAAAATTGCTGTAAACCCTCCGATGACACCGATAAACAGCAAAACCTGTTCGCCCATGTGGCTATTGTAAACGAAAAGTGGAAAAGATCTCGCAGTTAGATAAACACCGGCTTTAACCATTGTTGCTGCATGAATGAGGGCAGATACAGTAGTAGGCCCTGCCATTGCATCCGGTAACCAGTCGTGTAACGGGAACTGAGCACTTTTACCAATGACTCCCCCAAATATTAGGAAAGAAGCGATAGTAACTAGTTGTACACCGTATTCGTTATTTGTAACCGCTTTAATTGCATCGGGTGCAAAAAGTGCGTTGTAATCGAGTGACTTGAATACCCAGAGTAAAATGAACAATCCACCTATTAAACACACATCACCCATGCGGGTAACAAGGAATGCCTTTTTTGCAGCTGACGATTTTTCTTTGGCCTCTGGATGATCAAAACTCCAAAACCCAATGAGAAGATACGAACACAGGCCCATTATTTCCCAAAAAATGAACATCTCTAGGTAATTGCTTGATATAACGAGTCCGAGCATCCCAGTGAGGAACAAAGATACCTCAGCATAATATCTTCTTTTCTTCTCTCCCTGATCATGCATGTACCCCAGAGAATATACAAAAATCATCGTGGAAATGAATGAAGCAAAAAGCATCATTATGCACGAAAGCCCATCAATATAAATTCCGAAATTGATAGAGAATCCACCGATTTTGATCCACTCGATCGCCATCGTGAACGCTTTATTACTGCTGTAATAACCACTAGTCAAATATTCATATGAAATAATGCTAGCTAAAATACAGGATAGGGCCGCACCGGTTATCGCAATATATCCTCCGATTTGAGGCTTTTTTTTACAGAATAACCCGACGAATACGAAGCAGGCGACTGGTATGACAGGAACAAGCCACGAATAGTCTAACATCACTTTACCACCTCATTGTCGTCAAGTCAGTTGTGTTGGTCGTCTTCCTTTCTTTGTATGCGTTAAGTACAAGGGCAATTCCAACAGCCACTTCGGCAGCTGCGACCGCTATTGTAAAAATTACAAAAATCTGACCAGTTGTACTGGCGATACCATCTGTACTGTACGCTGCAAACGTTATAAAATTAATATTAGCCGAATTCAACATAAGCTCAACACACATTAGAGAAATAAGCGCACTATTTGTCGTCAGTATACCATATAGCCCTATAGAAAACAGAATTGCGGCAAAGACAAGAAACATTTCTATTGGGATCGTCTCTCTCCCCCCTCATTTCTTTCTTCTTTTGATATACATATTCCTGCTATCATTGCACCAAACATAAGAACTCCGAGCACAAGAAGTACTGGCCCACACGTCTCGAAGAGTTGATAATTTATACTTTCTTCTATGAGATTCCCATTGGTAAGTCCAAATGCTACCTTTACCGGTTCATCGTTCATCTTCCAGTTGTGCGAAACGGCAGAAATTGCGAATATGCAAAGGAATACCAGCACGATAGAGCCTACTACTTTCTTACTCATCGTTATCACCTCTTTTGGACATAATTGTTCTTCTTACGAGCATGATGCTAAACGCAAAGAGCATTGTAATGGCCCCAACATAAACTATGAGTTGCACAGCTCCTATGAATTCTGCCTCTAGAAAGTAGTACGTTATGGCAACACAGACGAATACAAGCGCCAAGTAGAACGCACTGTGCATAATTTCCTTCGATGTTACCACATACAACGCAGCAACAATGGCAATCAGTGATACAACGGAAAATCCTATGACGTCGGGATTTTTGCATAGGTACACGGTTATGCTCTTGAAAAATGTACCGATACCGCCCCATATTTCATCTAGAATCATTAGAGTACCTCCTTTATCTTAAGCGCTGCTTTAGGACAGTTTATAACGCAATTCTCACACGACACACATTTGGATGATTCAATTATAGGATGTTTAATTTCTCTTCCTTTTGCGTTAGTACCGACAACAACCATCGTGATGGCTGATGTGGGACATACCTTAGCACATTTCTGACAACTGATACACTTTGTATCATCAAGGACTGGCCTGTCGGTTTCAAAAAATGCAACAGGTTTATCAGTGATACCTTTTGCGAGATTGGAGAGTAGGTGCTCTGAAATGTGAACTTCCATCATTTCGTTGGTGCCTTCAAACGCGAGCCTATGCGGGTCGTATATGAGATCTTTTCTGTTAAATTCTGCCAATTCGTAATCTGTTGTGGTTGTCATGGCGTCTACTGGGCAATATTCTGCACAATAACCACACATCATACACCTTCCAATGTTAACCTGTGGTCTTTTGACAGTGTTTCCTTTATCATCCGTAACGTCAACAAGTTCAATGCATGTTGTGGGACATGCTCTAACGCAGATACCACAACCTAGGCATTTTTCAAATCTTAATCCTGGACGCCCGCGATAATTGTCGGGGACCCACTCTTTTTCATACGGATACATAATAGTAACCGGTCTATGAATAGTTGATTTGATCATTCTTTTAACAGCCATGCCGAAAGGTACAATTATACCTGTACCTCTGAATTTCTTAGGATATTTATTTAGAAACTTGTACGGCATCAGAACCACCCGACCGTTTTAAGTACTATTACGAATGCTAGGTTGACAAGTGCCAGTGGCATAAGTACTTTCCATCCAATATTAAGAATCTGATCGGTTCTAACACGTGGGTACGCCCCTCTCGCAATTGCAAAAATGGCAAACACGAGACACACTTTACCTATAAAAACGAGTTCTGGTACAGGGGTACAACCTAATCCCGGAAGCATCCATCCACCCAGATAAAGAATAACAATGAAGGCACATGCAGTGTACCCTCTAAAATAGTCTCCAAGCATGATTAGGCCCCATTTCATGCCCGCATACTCAGTTTGCCATCCTTCTACTAATTCTGCTTCCGCTTCAGAAAGATCAAATGGTACGCGCTCAGATTCTGCAATTGCGGCAACGAGGAACACAAAAAAGCCGAGGCACTGAGGAACTATATACCAGACGGTATCAAACTGAGCTTTTACTATCCCACCAATAGTATATGTTTCTGCCATGAGACATGTTGTAGCCAACATAATGAGCATTGGAACTTCATATGAGATCATGAGTTCTGCTGCTCTCATACCACCGATCAATGAATATTTGTTATTCTGTGCCCATCCCGCTGAAAGAATGAGAAATGGCGCCAATGCGAAGAGACCGAAAATAACCATCAGTCCTGCATCGTAGTTGACGATATACCATCTGTCCGATAATGGGACCATACATGCAATGAGAACAGATGATCCGATAACAAGGCTTAATGCCCACCAGTAAACCTTTTTGTCAATAGCCCTGGGTGCTATATTTTCCTTACAAAATGTTTTTAGACCGTCTCCTAGACATTGGAAATACCCTAATGGCCCAATCATTGTTGCGCGTCTATCCATCGTCCTCCCAAGGATTTTACGCTCTTCCCAAATCATCGTTAAATTTATAATAAAACCGACTGCAAAGATTATCACAACCTCTAAAACCACTGCAGTTCCATTAAGAAGTGCGGGAGAAAGAAGAAAAGAATTTTCTGGACTCCATGAGGGGACAAAAATATTAATTAGCCATCCGATGAACCCGAGGATAATCTCACTGAGCCTTAATCCTATCATGTATGGCAGGTTATAATCACTATATGGACAATATCCGGACTCTTTTATGCTGTCCCAAGGTCGAAAGAATATCCATTCCAGAATGCTACAATAACCCATAATATCACCTATCAGTCTCCCCGAGGCACATATCGATCATTGCCATAATTGCCGGGATATCAGCGATCCTAACACCTTTAACCATATGACGCGATGCCGATACATTCACGAACACCGGGCTGCGGACTTTAAGTCTGTAAGGTTTCTCAGTCCCGTCTGATACTAAATACATAATGCTTTCCCCGCGGGGGTCCTCAATCTTTGCACAATGCGTTCCTGCAGGGATGCATCTGGGAACTTTGATACGCGTGGGAGATTCCTTAGGTATTGTCTTAAGCTTGTTGAAAGACTGTCTAATCATCTCACAACTTTGGAACATTTCCTCGATTCTGACCATATATCTTGAATATGCATCGCCCCCCATTGGATTGTCCTTATTGAGAACTGGTACTTCAAATTCAAGATCTTCATATGCATCGTAAGGATCGTCGCGTCGAACATCATAATCTACCCCGCATCCTCTCATCGCTGGTCCGGTGATGCCCCAGTTAGCAACATCCTTTGCCTTGAGATAGCCGATTCCTTTTAACCTTCCGACGAATGTTGAAGATTCGTCTGTCAACTTAATAATTTCCCAAATAGCTTTCTCAAAACGTTCGACACACCTCATACAATCCCTTTCAAAGTAATAGGGCATGTCATTCCTAACACCACCAATACGCGGATAATTGGTAGTGAGTCTCTGTCCACATAATCTAACATTAAGGTCTAAGAAAAACTCCCTCTCTCTAAGTGCCCAGAGAAATACTGTTAGATTGCCAAGATCAGTACCTACTGCAGCGAGCCACATCAGATGTGATTGGATACGACAAATTTCATCAGCGATTACTCTTAGATAACGCGCTCTTTCTGGCACTTCGATGTCAAGTGCTTCTTCGACGACCTTACAATAAACATGTGACCAAGTCATGGAAGCAGAATAGCATAGACGGTCGGCCATGGGAATGATTTTTGCGTATGTTCTATTTTCACATTCTTTTTCCCAACCGCGATGTAAATAACCAATTTCTGGTTCAGCATCTGTGATAATTTCTCCATCTGCCTTAACTCTAAGAGTCCAGAGGCCATGGGAGAACGGATGTTGTGGGCCCATAGTAATCCACATCTGGTCTGTATCATAATTTTCGTTCATCACTCGGCCCCCCTTAACTTATATGATTTTCTAAATGGATAGAACTCATAATCTTTGGGCGTAAGAAGCCTCTCAAGTTTTGGGTGTCCATCAAAAATTACTCCGAACAGCTCATATGTTTCTCTCTCGTGCCAGTTTGCACCTTCCCATATGGAAGAAATTGACGGCACATGAAGATCGCTGGTCGTGATATCCACCGTAATTTCTGCCATGACACCTGTATAATAATTCGTGATAAAGTAGACTATTTGGATATACTCAACGTAATCAACAGCACATACTGACGTACATTGCTCAAAATTGAGGACATCATGCAAATATACACACAGGCTGTAAAGAGTCTCTCTGTCTGTTGACATAAAAACTCTTCTTTTCTCATTTATTGCTTTCACATTTTTCTTAGTCGAACTCTTAAAGGTAACTTTTGAACCAAATTTTGCTTGTATTTTCAAATTTATTTCGTCAAAAGTAGGGGCCTCAAAAAACTCCTCGTCAGCCATTTTAATCACTCATTCACTAAGAACGAACCTCTCTTGAAGTACGCATCAATTTTTTTCTGTAGGAGCATGAATCCATCGATCATCGCATCTGGTTTAATCGGACAGCCGGGAATGTAAACGTCTACAGGTACTATCTGGTCCAATCCCTGTACGATGTTGTACGAATCATACCAGGGTCCCCCAGAAATTGCACACTCGCCCATCGCCACGACCCACTTGGGCTCGGGAATTGCCTCATATAAGCGTCTGATATCCGGGCGGAGTTTCTTGGAAATCCACCCATTAATAAGTAAAATATCCGTCTGTCTTGGTGATGAACGATAAATCATTCCAACACGTTCTGCATCATATTTGGGAGCCGAAGCCGCAGCCATTTCAATAGCACAGCACGCCAATCCGAAATGCAATGGATGCATTGAATTTCTCATCGCCCAAGCCCAGATGGGCCCTGTTAATTTATCAACAGTTCGTTTGGTACCAGCGCTCAACATCTCGTTAACCATTGCTGATGACCAGTTCATAAACTCGTTTACACTCATTGCCACCGCATGTGGGTATAGACTCATATCCATACAACTTCCTCCTTTTTCAGAGCATACACCACACCCAGGAAAAGAATGCTAAGAAATAGAATAGCCCATAACTTAGCGGTAAGAGTTAATTCAGAAAAGGCGACGGCCCATATCAGTAAAAATGTTGCAACTAGATCGAAAACGACGAAAATGATACCAAAAGAATAGTACTGAAATCTGAACTGAACACGGGCCTGACCAATTGGCTCTGAACCGCACTCGTATGTCTTATCCTGCCATGCAGTAGGTCTCTTTGGCCTGATAAACCTAGAAACAAACCATGCCAGTGGAGCAAATCCCAACGCTAAAAATGACAGTACCACCAGCGGCAGATAACTTACAACTAACGACATTGCCTGTAGTTAATGGCATATCATTATTAAAGGCTTTAGTGTATCTGTATTTGCTTTTACCTGAAACTTTATGTGTTGACTTTGGAATCAAATATTTGCAGTGATGGATCGATGACACGGAAGCTGGTGTGGTGGATTTAAAAATATTTAATGATAGTGGAATAACTAAATTTTTATTAAATAGGGGTACTGTTTAGAGTTAATTACTTGATTAAGAACAAAAGTGATGAAAACCTCAACTGATGCTACTTTATCGGAGATTGCTGTATAAGAAAGTATAATCTATCTAGTAATAGGAGAATGGTTTCAAGTTATCATTTTCTTGCTAATATCGGGATGAAAATAAAGATTTGAATAACCCTGTAACCACACGAGTTGTGTTAGACCATATTGATCCTGTATCCCAATCCAGATTTTTTTTGTTACAGACAGTAGATGCCATCATCTTCTTACCCTCTTCTTTAATATCCCATAGTTTATGGTCCTTCTCCTTTGGATCCTTTATAAGTAAAATTTCATCAATCTTATTCATCAACTCATGGGCGATGTTCGTTCTTTCTACCCGATTATCATATTCTTCTTTTGAAATGCGTCCAGTGTCGAACTCTATGTGTGCTAGTTCTAGTGCCACATCATATGAAGTCTTGGCTATATCATCTCTAGTCATCCATTTAGTCTCATAGGATAACATATGCTTCCACGAAGGGTTATCTAACAATACCCTATGTTCTTCGAGCGTTCTAGCAAAGAGTTTATATCCCCATCTTTCTGGATCTTCGAATACCCTACTTCCGGGATCAAGGAAAGGTGCGAAGGGTGCATTATAAATAAAAAGATTATCGTTCTTTCCAACAAGCCCCCACAGTACTTTTGCTGCCTTAGCACTATTCATTGCGGACTCTATAGTTTGCAACGTAAGACCGGTCATATAAAATAAATCAAAGCGAACGCATCCATTGCTGAAAGCAGATGTAAGTGTTTTCTCAATTGAGTGGTTATCGTATATCTTTCCCATTGCAGCTCTTACGGCCTCATCGTGTGAATCAGGAGAAAGTTCCATAGAATAATCTCCCAAATAATGATTTGCAAGTTTGAAAAAGTCGTCAGATGCAGGTTGAAAAATCTCCATTGCAATGTGATTCTTCACCCCTAAGTCATGTACAGATCTAAAAAAACGTTCTGCATAGTCCTTTCCACCTTGCCTCAAATCTCCAATTACAAATACTGGCGAATTTAAGTAGTCCTGAATGCACCTAACATCTTCAGCAAGTTTTTCTGGACTACGAAATGCCGGCTTATGTCTACAATATATTCTTTTATTTGCATAGTGCGACCCGCCACATTCGATACAGTTGTATGAACATCCACGTACGGTGAATACTGACGTCAACGGTAATTTATCCCAACCTAACCATGGAAGGGCGCCTTTGATGTCCATATTTCTTATGACAGATTTTATTATCACACCGTAATCGAATTTTACCCAGTCTAAATCTTCAGGTATAAATGATGTCTTGTTCACATGTACCATTCTGTCTTTATCCTTCCATGTAAGATTGGGGATCTGGGAAAGGTCCCCACCATTTTCGAGAGCCTGCATCAGCTTCACATGAGGTATTTCAGTGCAATCCCCACACATAACCATATCAATAAAGGGATATCCGATGAGATCTTGACAAAAGTATGTAGAAGAAAAACCTCCAAATTCAACAATTGAATCTGGATGGTACTTCTTGATTATTTTTGCAATTTCGATGGACCCATGACAGTGGGGCATCCAGTGTAGATCAATGGCATACACCTTTGCTTTTAACGATCTTATACATTTTTCAACATCGAATGTCTCCCTTTGCAACATCTGTACAGCAATGTTTACTATTCTCGTCTTGAATCCTGCTGCTTCTAAATGAGCCGAAATCGTCATAAAACCAATTGGATACATCTCAAAAATGGGTGACGACGGCACGACGTCACTAATGGGCCCGTAGAGTATTGGTTTCTTCCTAAAGTCATACACAGTCGGGGCATGAATAAAAACTATGTCCGTTACCATCAAGTCCCTAATTTGCGTTATACAATATCAAATATTCACATACCATAGCGTCTATTGCGCTGCTGGTATGATCTTATTGCTCTGAGAAAATCTATATACCTGAACCCTGGCCAATATATGTCTGTGAAATATAATTCTGAATAAGCCATCTGCCAAATTAGAAAATTAGATAGTCTAAACTCCCCTGAAGTTCTCAACACAAGATCTGGGTCAGCATCGTCACATGTGTACATATTTGTCGATATTGACTCTTCTGTTATGTCATCGATATCAATTTCCCCGTTTTTGACTTGTTGTGCTACCATTTTAACTGCACTTATGATTTCTTGTCTTCCGCCATATGCAACCGCCACATTGAAATGATATTGATCATAGGCCTTAGATTTATTTTCCGCATAATCTACAGCTTTTTTCAGGTCATCTGGAATTGTACTTCTATCACCGATCATCTTTACGCGTACCTTATTTTTATGAATGCGTTCATCGTCACCAAGACTGTACATCATATCTCTAATGAGGTTCATCAAAAAATCTACTTCTTCCTCTTCACGGGAAAAATTTTCTGTCGAAAATGCATAGACGGTAAGCGTTTTCACTTTGACTTTGATGCACCAGTTTAAAACTTCTTCTAGTTTTTTTCGACCAAGTTCGTGTCCTTTATTTGTATTGTCTACTCTAAGTACTTCACGAGCGTATCTGCGATTACCGTCCATTATGATGGCGATGTGTCCTGGGACTGGATAAGCAAAGACTTCCTTTTCAAGCTTATTTTCATAAGCACTATAAGCGATGGTGTCTGTTATACCCATACTATTCAAAGTCCTCCGGAAGTCCAGCTGATTTGATTCCGATGTTGAAGCACCCTATAGCAGCAACCGCCCCTATAACTCCATTGTCTTTATCAATATTGATTACACGGACATCGTTTTCTTTGGCAGCTTGATATGCTTCTTCTTTCGTATATAAAGTAGATTTAGCTTTCCAACCCCAATTTACCAACTTCTCTGGAATTTTGAGACCGGTAAATACTGTCATCACCGTATTATCTGATAACGTATTCTTAACAACAAAATCTGTGCAGTGTTCAACTAGTTTATTTAGGTCCTTTGGGTAAACGACAAATGACACCGCCGTGGAGCAGCAATTAGTGGTTTTGTTTGGTGCTTTTGGATTTAGCTGGATGATCTTATGTTCTAAAAACTTTCCGTAAGGACATGTTGTGGCCATTTTCAACGATGTGACCCATGATGCCCCCCCATCTTTTGTATCCGTATCATCCATGCCAATGATTACTTTTATCATTTTAGGTGTAACAATTTCGGTATTGACCGTGTGAGCCCCGCCCATTTTAAAGTCATCGGGATAAATTGTCTTTATAACTGTATCAGCTTGCGGAATGCATGCCCCTATACCGATACCAGCACCGGCAATACCCGTCCAAAATGTATGTACCTCGTCTCCATCGACTGTGAGTTTATATATGCCCTGCCCACCTAGCTCAGATGATGCGGGACCAAAGTTAAGTTGTCCTTCACCAATTAAAGTGTCCATTGTAACAGTATTGCCCTCCAATTCCATGTTAGTAATAACGCCACCTGTACGCTTTCTGTTAATAACATCCCATTCGATTGACCCTTTTGATGTGCATGTTTCTATAATCTGTGCCAAGCCGTTTTTTTCATCTACTATGGTATAAAATCCTTTACAAAACATATTGCCGTATTTGGTACGAACTTCTTCAGGTGTCAATACATAGGACACAATGCCACCTCACTCAAACTCTTCCTCATGAATTACTTTCAGACAGTTTGCAGGAACGTGTTTACATAAAAAAACCGTCTTCGCGGCCTTACCGATGTCATAGCCTTCATCAAAGCATTTGTTGCAATCTATCTCCAAGATTACTGGATCTTCCGTACGGACTGCCCCTGCCCTGAAAGCATCGTCATATGTAAGTGAAAGATGAACCATTGCTCGATCTGATGGAACGAGTCCTGTCTCTAAGATTATGTCCATTTCTTCACATGTTGTGGGATAGTATAATGTGTCGGGAATATCTTGTGTATCTAACCCAAGTTCCAGCTGTATCGTGTGACCATACATAGCTCTTATTGAATCTCTTACCACCTGATATCTTCCCTTGGGATCAGTGTCAGACATTGCAACAATATGATGTGGCCTTACCCAGTGCATACGTTGATTATTCTCCTTCACGACGTTGACAATATCTTTAATTTTAACAAATCCTTGGTCGTCCATTTCAGGTTCAAATCTACCGTGTCTTAATATTCCGGCCATAAGCCTTCCAAGCTTTTCTAGCTCGTAATCGCTCATGATGAACTTTCCTTCTTCCCCGCACACAGGGCAGTATTCATCGCGAAAATACCCGTGTTCCGCACATTCTCTCATCATATAATCACTTAACCTAATTAGCACCCTAATTGGTGCTCTACCATTGTAACCATGTTATTCATAAGCATATAGATCGTCATTGGTCCTACCCCGCCGGGAACGGGAGTAAGCATAGATGCCTTTTTTATTACGCTTTCTACTTCAACATCTCCCACTAACTTGGTACCCTTAGAACTTGATGGGTCGCTTATTCTATTGATTCCTACATCAATTACAATGGCTCCTTCTTTTATCATGTCCGCAGTAATTGACCCGGGCTTGCCTAATGAAGATACTAAAATGTCGGCTTGATTAGTAATATCGGCAAGGTTTTTTGTCATTGAATGAACTACTGTGACAGTAGAGTCTGCACCCTTACCTTCCTGCAGGAGCATTGCAGCTAAAGGCTTGCCTACAATATTACTCCTTCCTAGGATGACTACGTGCTTACTTGCCGTTTCAACACCTGAACGTATAAGCAACTGTTGAATTCCAGCAGGTGTTGCTGGGAGAATAATTGGATTACCGATAAGTATACGTCCAACATTATGTGGGTGGAGGCAGTCTACATCTTTCATCGGATCGATAGCGTTGGTGATCTTATTTTCATTTATATGCTTAGGAAGAGGTAATTGAATTAATATTCCCTGTATACTAGGGTCCGCATTAAGTTCATCGATCTTTTTCAGAAGCATTTCCTCTGTGGTATCTTCCGGAAGTCTAAAGGTCATAGAACCAATCCCGAGTTCTACACACTTTTTATATTTCATTTTGGCGTAGACTTCGGAAGCTGGGTCGTTACCTAAGAGTATAAACGCGAGGCATAGAGAACATCCCCTTACTTTTAATGCGGCAATCCTTTCTTTAATCCCTCCATAAAGTTCAGACGCGATCTTGTTACCGTCAATTAATTCACAACTCATCAGAACCAACTGTTAATTTGGTTACTATATATAATCAATTGCAACATGTGTAGTGTGCTTATTGGTGTCCTTAACATAAAATACTATATCGACAGTGGATCTGTTATCCCAGGAGATTTGAACGCATACATCCCTGCTTATAGCGATTAAAAATTTTTATAAAGAAGAATCATGCGTTGATTTGGGCGTTATAGCTGTGGATATGCGACGGACGTGATTTTATTTCTAGGAGTCTCCAACGCTACGAAAGTTAAATATTGGCTGACGATCAAATTTAATCATATCACGGTATTAGCTGAAATCTTGGTTTGTGACAACTTTAATTCTAATATATCGTTAATGATAGAGCTTATTTCCTTCCTGGTGAGCAAGACCGTACATCTTCTTTTTTTACCTTTCACGGACTCGGCTGGCTGAAAATATAATGTTGGTTTTTGATTCAATTTTTGTATCTGTCTTCTTCATAACTATACCGGGCATTAACACTTTACCGCACACAAGCATGTTGAATCTGTCTATCGTGATATATGATTTGATTGCATTAACACGATTAACCTTTTCTAACACCGATCTTTACACGACTCACATTGTGAATAAACCTTAAGAGAGCTGTTAAACTTAAGATCATATTCTTACAGTAAGTTTCGTTTTGTTCTCACTTTTCAAGTGCCATACGAAGTTCCTCATGATCCCCGGCGTACTCTTTTATGTCTATATTTTTACATGCCGCATCAACCGCCTGACATATTGCTATCGCACCTTTACGTATGCCTTCAGGATGATCGGCAACACTCTCATTTGCCTGTATTTGCACATTAAATCCGGACTCTGCAATAATATTAGAAATCATGTCTGGATAGATTCCTCCGGAACATACTGGCATAATTTCCTTATATGGCACTGTAATGTTATCGATACATGCATCAAGAAGCCTACGATCTTCTATACTTTCATACATCTTCCCCATTCTCAATGTACCAACATACAATGTATCTCCTCCACACATACGAACAATTTTTGAAATTGGAAGCATAGATATTCCGTGGAACGGATCTCTGGTTATTGCGCCATGCATCGTTCTGCGAACGTGAATTGGTATCTTGATTGATGGATCTTCCACAAGAGATTGAACTGCTGCAAAACCGCATGAGGTAACATCTACCATAAGTTCTTTTGCCCCCCAACTTTGAACCTTTTCTGCGATCTCGATAATTTTATCTCCAGATGTACTGACATTAATCGCGTGTATCATCAAATGGCCTTCAGTCTTTAACTTATCAAGTGCCTCTGCAACCGCAATTGTACGGTCCTCGATAGGGCAAAATTTTTGATTTGAAAGTATTTCGCTATCTTTCCCATTTGTAATTCCTCCCATTCCCGCCTCAAAAATGTAATCTGCAAATTTCTTAGGTGATAGCCCAATTTTAGGTTTTACTATCGTTCCTATCAAAGGTTTTTTAGGGCGATCAAGTGCTTTTCTCATTCCATTAATGCCAAATTTTGGTCCATTAAACTCTTTTAATACACATTTTGGAAAAAACACATCTTCTAATCTAATCTTACTTATAGATTCTAAATCAAACAGGTTTCCTGCAATAACACTAAGAATTTGTGGTACTGCATCGACATCTAAACTAAAATTATCAACGGGATATGCGATACGGATGTTCTTGTCGCTAATTTTCAACACGCGCGCACTGTATTTATCAAATATGTCATCAGTAATGGCACTGGCATTTGTCCATGTTCCGGTAGATTGTTCTGCTGCTATAGATTCTGCAGCAACGTTCATGGGGAGATCGGTAGTAACACGGTAATCACAAATGATAAAAGCATCTTGATCGATATTTTCTTCAATGTGCATGTAAGAATGCATTTAGCTCACCTTCCGAAACATTTTGTCTCTAATTTGCTTTGTAATTGTACTGTAGCATTGATATATCTCGCTGGCGTGCTATCAAATATCAGACTTAACATTTTTGCAGGGTCGGGAATTTTTCCTTTCACAATAATCTCACCGATATTGCGTTCTTAGACTGTAGCCTTTTTACCAAATCAGTGTCATGGGTGAAAACTTGTGAGTCTCGGTCAGACATAAAACTGTACTTTGAATTCATTAGATACAAGTTCCAATTGTAATGTTCCCACTTCGTTTATAAAGTCTCCATAAGATGTTACAGTGTCTGCTCTAACAATACTTCATTAACATTTTTCATTACAGACGCAACAGCGATGTCAACAGTGAGTTTAGTATCGATTCTTTGTTTAACTGAATCATTTACTGTTAAAATTCCCTGTCTCCGAGGTCACGATTCTGTCGCGTGAGGTTTAATGTTTCTTGCCATACTTGAAGGTGTTCATGATAACTTCAATAGCTGTGCTGTTTGCAGTGAGTCATATTATATTACTATCACCAACATATTCATACTGGTCTCCCACAATGCATCTAACGGCGTCTCAGAGCTTTTAATAAATATTGTCATGTTTTCTTGAGTAGGAGATATCGTATCGCTACGTTTTTTGGTTCTTGACTCTCTAACCGTTGCGTGTATTCTGTTCCGAAGAGATACCGCAGTGCGTCTGGAATTTAGAAGAACTCTCTTTGATCTCTTTAAATTGGTAAGAAATTGTTCTTATTATTGTCATTATGATTACCAACAAAATCCAAAAGTGCCATCATTACTGCCCTGACAATTTTTTTAGTACCGCGAATAGTCACATTTGCTATGGGTGTTGTCGTTTGTTCTATACTCGTGAGTGATCATTTCTCAATATAAGATTGGATAATTAGTACATCAATGATATTTTGAAGCGGTTATTATTTTCTGGATGCCTTATTTTATGCATCAGAATCATAAACGGTGTGTAAAAAATAATAAAAATTTTAGAGATTTAAATCAGGTAAGTGTGTGGCTATGATAATTTAATTTGCAACCGATGACGCAATTGTTTAATAAAGTCGCCTATATGGTGTTTTTATGATTGATAGGAAGAGAATGAAAATTAGGGGTATAAAGCATACACCTAAAAGGTTGGAGAGCGACATTCTCGAAAAATCAAAAAATCTCTGGGAAAATCCTTCGCTAATCAGGCCAAAATGCGCTGGAAAATGTTTCTTGTGCTCATTTGATAAAACATTTTCTTCCATCAATAAAATTAGATTGTTGAAAAAAGATTCTGACGCTTTAGTTAAGCTTGCTTCCAGTGGAAACGATGATATTTTTAAGGCTTATTGTGCAACAGTTTCACTTTATGCTGCAGGTAGTGTTCCATATCTAGCGACAACCAAATTGGCTGGTGAAGAAGTATCCTTTGCACAAAGGGGATCAGTCGAAAAAGACAAGTTGATTGGTGCGCTTTACTACGATGATCCGAAGATTAGATTACTGTTATTCAATACTATAGCTAAAAAAAGGAGTCTTCATATCTATTCATTCGGTGAAGATCTCGTATGCGCAAAAAAGCCGAATATGCCTGTGGATTACGTATATGATACATTTTGGGACACCCCTTATGAATTTCCTGGCGATGGTTTACGATGTGAACATGAATCGGATGGAGCACTCATCATTAAAATTTTATCAGCTAAAGAAAGAATTCGAATTTGTAATAACTGTGCTAAGGAGATATCTACCTTGCAACATATTATCGCGAGAATGGTCGCGGTGAATGTATTAGATGACTTTGAAGTGTATGTGGAACACAAGTATCACAACGAAAATGAGGATGGAATTGTAAAAATTGATGAAAAAACTCTAAAAGATTACTCTTTAGGTCTAATAAACGATGTAAGCCTCTTAAATTTGATTATCAAGGATAAAATCAGTACACTAAAAAACAGCAATATCCTAACATATATTATTGGATCTAAAAATTACGGTTCTAAGACTGAAGAGTTCTTAAATAATCTTAAAGGGTCGGAAATCGACATCAAGGCTATTTCAGAATATCTCAGAAGAAATCCGAGATCGGTCATCATACGTGATGAGAGGGCTACCGAAGCTTTGAGAGAAATATGGTCTGATTATAGAGGAGTTATTACAGCATTAACATCTGAGAAAATTGCAAATTTATTTGGAGATGTCTCTAAACTTAATCCATCACAAATCTTGAAAGATGCGTACAGTAAATACATCTCATTTGATGTAGTGTCACGGCTACCTGTGTTTAAACAACCTGGTGTTATGACAAAATACGCCGATAATTATACAAAAGCAGCAAAGGTCGGAGGGCCTGACATGCTTAGACAAAGCATTCTCGAAATTGCACCTAGAGACTCTAAGACCCGCTCGTTATCCATAGCGTTTACCATTGCTATGGGTATCGAACCGATTATTAAATGCACAGAAAAAGAAATGGACTTCGCGGTCTACCTTCTTCCTTTTGTGAAACAGGTCATAGAATCTGATGGTGAAAAATATCGTGAAAATATGAATGTCCTCCTAACAGCTACTGGGAGTTGCGAAAGTGTTTAAGATATTTTGACATCTATTACGTAGTGTGAAACAGATGGGGCAAAGGATTTTACTTCCCTTATATTTTTTATTTCGTATCTTCCAGGGCAGTATTTGTCAAATATTTCGTTTACCATTTTTCGATACTCACGAATATGGAAAGTATCGTGGTAGTGTATCATCCCTCCAGGTTTAATCATCCTCAAAGCTTTCAACAAAAAATCTGAGGTCTTTTTAACATACCCCATTAGTACTCTGTCAACGGTAGCGTCTTCAATATCTAAATCACGGTTATCTCCTAGCACAGGAATCACAATATTGCTGACATCGTTCAATTCAATGTTTTTCTTTAGAAATTTAAAGGATTCTGGATTTTTTTCACATGCGATTACTCTGTATGGATTGGCAAATTTAGCTATTGGCAACGTGAAATACCCAATACCAGCGAACATATCAACAACGGTTTCTCCAGTACAGTCTAAAAATTTCATACGTTTCCTTTCATCCATATTGCCAGAAGCAAACATTACTTTTGTTACATCCAGGCTGTATAATATACCGTTCTCTAATCTGGTACCTTCAGTTTGTGTACCATAAATGATTTCCATGCTAGGTCTTCTAAATTCTCCCGATATGCCTTTCCTATCTACACACACTGTATCCATTTTCAACTGATTGGCATATGCTTTACCTATTCTCTGTTTATACGGCTCTGCGGATTTCTCAAGCTTTATGATAACGATTCTTCCAATATATTCCCATTTTCTAGGAAGATTATTGAGAATATTTTTTGGAAGATCTGAAAGGTCCGCTAGTATACGCTCTTGTGGAGATGTCCTGCATATAAACTGAACAGGACTCTCTGCAAAATCGTATCCCATTTTAGTTACTACATCTTCTTTGCCTTCTAAAATTGGAATAAATCTACATCCTTCTCCCTTGGAAATTTTAATATTTCTGTTAATTAACCCCAGCCGTAAAAATCTTGGAATAATTTTTGATGCTTTGGACGCTGGGATCCTAGCGAACATCATTTTCGAACCTTCGATTTAATTACTACTGATATTAACTTAATAGCAACTGATATATTATGAAAAATGGCAATCACCGATGTATTCGGCCTGTCTATATCAACAGAGTTAAGAACCTCATTTACACTTTTCATGTACGGGTAAATATTGTTCATATCACTGTTATTGAATCCGAGGTATGTTTTTCTGAATATATAAGATAACTTCAATTCTTTTCCTATCTCATGGTTCCATCTTTTGTAATACTTAGACAATACTTTTTCAGAAAAATTATTCATAGCGAATGCTTCCTCGGCTGTTTGGCATAGTGGTATTACAGACTTCATAATTGGGTAAATGCCTCCAGCAGAGACAGGCTTCACATGACAAGCCGCATCTCCTATTAGCATCACATTGTTGGCATATATTCTACGTTTTATGCCCATTGGTATCTTTCCAGAATACTTCGCTATAATTTTTTTATTCCTAAGCTCAGACTTTGAAAGAAGTACTTTCATATATTCTGAGGGCGGTCCAGCTGATAGTGTGGTGCATAATCCTACACGAGTGTACTCACCAAATGGAATCTCCCATGAGAATAACCCAGGCGCTATGTCTGTACCTATACGTATTCTGATCAGGTCTTGTACTTCCATCGTATGTTGTACATCATACTCTAAACCGCGAATAAATTCTGTTGGTTGATTATTTGATATGGAATTGGATACTTTGGAAGAGTGACCGTCTGCTCCAACAATTAACTTTGTATTTATATCATCAGCGGATGTGCAGACTCTGGCAGTCCCACTATTAATCGAGTGCCCCTTGTATTTTGTTGAATATCTGAACTCCGCGCCTGCATCAATTGCTATTTCTGCAAGTTTTCTATCAAAATCCACTCTGTCGATAAGAACTGCCTTATCGTCGTGAGAACGAACTATAATACTTTTTCCGTTGGGAAAAATTACTTCTGCACCAGTAAACTTATTAAGAATTCTCGGTTTAGCGCCGGAAAGGTCTATTGACGTTTTGGTGACTATCCCGGCGCACTGCATCGGCACACCTGAAAAGGGATGATCCTCCAAAACAACTACATCATATTTTCTGGCTAGTATCGCCGCAGTTCTTGAGCCTGCGGGTCCACCACCGACGACTACGACGTCGGCCATCAAATCACAATAAATTTAGTTTTTTATAGTCATCGATGAACTTATTGATTCCATCATCCGTCTTCGGATGAGAAATCATGAGCTTTAATACATTATATGGAATAGTTGCAATGTCACATCCTGCCAGCGCTGCATCTAAGACGTGTCCTGGGTGTCTAATACTGGCAGCGATGATTTCTGTGTTGAAGTTGTAGTTACTGAACACCGTTGTCGTCTGATCAATAAGTTCAGAACCATTTGACCCTATATCATCGAGACGTCCTACAAAGAGAGAAACGAATGCCGCTCCTGCCTTCGCTGCCAAAAGTGCTTGTTGTACTGAGAATATTAGCGTAACATTGACTTTGATACCTTCTGACGAGAGTATCTTCGTAGCCTTAAGGGCCTCGGTGGACATGGGGAGTTTAATATTAACATTTTTATGAATTTCTGCAAATTTGCGCCCTTCCATGACCATTCCTTTTACATCTAGAGGCATGACTTCCACAGAAATTGGCCCATTAATCATTCTTGAAATGTTCCAGATGTGTGAAACGACATCGAAAACGCCTTCTTTAGCCATAAGACTTGGATTGGTTGTAACCCCGTCTACAATTCCCCAACTACTTACTTCATGAATTTGGTCTAAGTTTGCTGTGTCTATGAAAATTTTCATTTAGCTTCCCCGTAATTTTTTTTAAAAATTGAAATTTCCGCTGCCTTAACAATATTTTCTATGGTGAGGCCGTACTTCTTCATGAGATCTTCCGCTCTACCAGACTCACCAAATGTATCATTCGTACCTATTCTTATGAGTGGCACGAATAATTCCCCAAGAAGAAATTCTGCAACAGCGGAGCCTAATCCTCCTATAATACTATGCTCTTCAGCAGTGACCACACATCGCGTTTTAGAGACGGAATCTTTGATACATTTTGTGTCGAGAGGCTTGATGGTGGATACGTTAATTACCTCTGCGTTGATGCCTCTTGCCTTCAGAACATCGGCTGCGTCGAGGCATGTAGAAACCAGTTGCCCAGTTCCTATAAGCGTTATATCTTTACCTTCCCTCAGTACTTTTGCCTTACCGATATTGAATTTCACTCCTTCTTCTGTTACTATGGGAAAAACGCCACGTCCGAGCCTCATATAACACGGTCCTTTATACTCTGCCAGTGCCAAAGTGGCTGAATATGCTTCGTATGCGTCTGCGGGTGAAATGACTACCATGTTGGGTATGGAACGCATAATTGATATGTCTTCTAAACCTTGATGGGAAGCTCCGTCCTCTCCGACGCTGATGCCAGCGTGGGTAGAAACTATTTTAACATTATTTTTAGGGTATGCAACCGCAAGTCTAATTTGTTCCCAACAGCGTCCAGTTGCAAACACTGCGAATGTCGATACAAAGACAGTTTTTCCAGAAATCGCAAGACCGGATGCGACACCGATCATATTTTGCTCTGCTATTCCGACTTCAATGAATCTGTCTGGTGCTATTTTTTGGAACTCTGATGTTTTAGTAGATTTTGCAATATCCGCATCAAGGACAACGACGTCTCTTCTTGTCTTGGCTAATTCTGTAAGTGCCTTTCCGTAGTAATTACGTTGAGCTAACTTCATTATATCAGCCTCTTTAGCTCCGTCAATGCCCTTGCATACTCATCTTTGTTACACACCTTTCCGTGAAATTCGGCATTATTCTCCATGAATGATACACCTTTTCCTTTCACGGTATTAAAAATAATAACTGTGGGTCCTGTCCTAAATGTTTTAACATTCTCAAACGCTGCGATTATTTTGTTTATATTATGACCGTCTGATTCTATTACGTTCCATCCAAACGACAACCATTTCTCTGGCAGTGGGTCGATGGCCATAATTTCTTCGGTGTCACCACAAATCTGTAAACGATTTCGGTCTACAATAGCGACGAGATTGTTTAGATTGTAGTTAGAAGCGAGCATTGCAGCTTCCCAATTTTGTCCACTCTGAAGTTCTCCGTCTCCGAGCATGCAGTATACCTTATAATTTTTTGTATCTATTTTGCCAGCAAGCGCTATACCACAAGCTATGCTGAGTCCTTGCCCTAACGAACCCGTAGATGCTTCTACACCAGGGATTTTTTTATAAACGGGGTGCCCCTGAAGATTTGAACCTAATTGCCTCAATGTTTTAAGATCGTCAACAGGAAAATATCCAGCCTCAGCCAGTGCAGCGTATAATACAGGTGCGGCATGTCCTTTTGAAAGTATAAAACGATCTCTGTCTGCCCACACTGGGTTTTTACAATCATGTCTCATTACTCTAAAATATAGCACCGCCACAATATCTGCGGCAGATAGTGATCCACCGGGATGTCCGGAACTAGCGGCCACTGTCATCTCGATTACATGCAATCTGAGAATATTGGCTATTCTCTGGATTTTCTCCACATCCATTTATTCACCGATCAATCACTTTCAATCCTAGGTGCAAGAAGATACTTCACTGAACTTTTGCCATCGGAGAGAGCAAAATTAAGCATTAATGGATAGTCGTTATCCAACTCGATCTTTACTGAGATGTTAGACGGGACAGTTTTAATGAGATTAGAGAAATAATCAAGTGGGAACATGCTGCGGTAACGCTGATTCGCTGCCCCTTCTCCGGCAGTGAGACTGATAAGTTGTGATTTGTCAAGTTTAAGACTAATAGAGTCAGTATCCCCGTCACATGCAAGTTCGAAGTAATCAGAACTGACTGTGAGGGAAATATGGTCAGATATATTTTCTGATGCTCTAATTCCTCTTTGAAGCTCTATGGCTGATACTTCAACTGCTGAAGAAAGATTAAGTTGTGGTACCTTTGGGTCACTCATACTTGATGTATCTATAACATTCATGCGCCTTGTGATGTTGCCAACTTTAAAGATTAACCTTCCACAACTTTCATCCTGTTCTATTGAAATTATATCACACGGAGAGGAGAGTTTGAGAACGTCTTTTACTTTGTCCAGGTCAAGGCCTATTTCAGTTTGACTGGCAGTATAAGACTCAAATGCGCTCGCATCAATGTTGAGTTCGATCATGGCAATGTGCGCTGGGTCAACTGCTTTGAGTGTTATTTCTTTGGGCGAAATTGAGAACTTAACCTCGTCTATAAGTGTTGATATTACATTTACCAATCCTTTAAGTGTGTCTGCCTTAACTTCTGCTTTAAACATGGTAAGTACCCTCTAGCCTTAGTATTCTCTCCACGAGTGATTACACTTACAACAACGATAGAACGTGGTCGATGGTTCATCAGCGGAGCGGGTCTGTCTTGTGTTATAATACGCCTCGGTATTATTACACTCTGGACAAATAATACGTGTTTTGGGAAGAGCTACGACCTCTTTACCAACAACCGCTATTTCTTCGCCAGTAGGAGTGTTGCTCTTGAAAACCTCTGGTTTCTCTATTTCCTTTTCATACCCACAATTTTTGCAAACGTACTTGCCACTATTGGGAAACATCATTGATCCGCACTTCATACAAAACAAAGTTACCGCCCTCGTATCAGCAGTGACCTACATCGTTTTACCATATAAAATGATGAGTGCTTAATACATCACATGATTACTAGGCCTGCAATTATGTATCAGAATTTAACAATAATTTTTACAGTCTACGTTTCACAACCACACACACTGAAGATTTGGTCCTATTCGTTTCGGTAAGCAATAAAGGTTTATCGCTCTTCGCAGAAACAACAGACAGTTAACACTTACAGGTGTAAACTGCTCGTAAAATTCGAAACTCAACTCTTTATTATTTTTGTGAATTGATGTAATGTGCGATACGAAATACGGCTTTGCTAGTATTTATGGCAATAATACATGCTTCTTTTTGGGTCTGATCTGTAATAATCCCCTAATTATTCCAAATGACGCGACAGTTATACATGCAGCGTAATTTGCTGTTAGATTGACGCTTGTAAAAAAATTTTTCCGTAAACTAGGATGGTGTTAAACATTTGTTGAAAATTATAATTTTCCGTTACGATTGTGATTGTTCATCCTTCTAAACCACTAAAAAATTGGCTAAAAGATGGTGATATAGTCGTCACAAACGCCATTGTACTAGCAACGGTAAACGGTAAATACATAACTAATTTAGGTGTAAGACTCTTGATAGGAGACCTTACCCTTCAATTTCTGACGTGTCTTACAGTTACATGACCGATCATATGTACCCATCCAAGCGAAAATGACAATAGGTATGATTAGGAATATTCCGGATCGTATGTTGTATATGTTACTCTGGCCCTTTGCGTCAGTACTGAGCATACCTCTATCATATTTCTCACTTTAGTGCCTTCGTGAGAGGACATATTACTGGAGCGATGTCTCAAATACATCCCCATTCACTAATTGATTGGCGGTAGCTGGTGCTATCACTTTATTTAAACAAAAGTATTAAAAAACAGAGTAGCGTGGGTTTTATATATAAGGTGTGTGTGGTACAGTTGTATAATGTGTAATTTGTACACATTCACTCGTTACAATGCAGAGAGTACACATACTTCTTTTCACAAAGTCTTCTGTATGACAGAGGCACCATAAGAAAGTAAGGAGATGTCACAATGGAGATGAAATTTAGGTTTTTAGACGGCGCCGATTCAATAGGTTGTATGGGAATGACAATGGACTCCGGAAAAAAAACGTTTCTTATGGAGTATGGACTCAGCGCAACTAAACCACCAAAATATCCCATGCCTGTCTCTAAAGTGGACCACATATTCTTAACACACTGTCACTTGGATCATTGTGGGATGATTCCACAAGTATATGAAAAAAACAAATGTGAGTTGTTTACAACTCCTTTAACTGCGGAGATTGCTGAGATTATGATGTTTGATTCACTTAAAATCGCGAAGGCAGAAAACTATCCGCTACCCTATACATCTACAGACATAGAAAAAACAATGAACAAAATTGTTCCGATGACTTTTAACGATACTTTGGATATTGATGATATGGAACTAACGATGCATCCTGCAGGACATGTACCTGGAGCTGCAATGTTTGAATTTGGTATCGATACTAACACTGTTTATTCAGGTGATATACACACTATTAAACAAAAGACTGTAAACGGTGCGACGCCTATAAAATGTGAAAATCTTTTTATCGAGGGGACGTACGGTGGAAAGTTTCACGTCGATAGACAAATTGTGGAAGATGAATTTTTAAAAAAGATTTCTGAAGTTATTGACCGCGGTGGTACCATTCTTATCCCCAGCTTTGCCGTCGGAAGAACTCAAGAAATTATGATTCTTCTGAAGAAGTTGAATTATAATATGTGGGTCGACGGAATGGGGCGTTCTATTACTCGTCTTTATCTTAACTATCCTGAGTATCTTGCCAATCCAAAAGAAATGAAAACCGCAAAAAAAAGGTTCAATGAGGTACGCAGCGTACGTATGAGAAAAAATGCTTCGATGGCGGAAATTATCATTACCACTAGTGGAGTCCTAGATGGTGGCCCCGTACTTAATTATATAAAATTTCTCAAAGATGATCCGAAGAATGCGATTCTCCTTGTTGGATATCAAGCCGAAAATACCAATGGAAGGCTCTTGATAGAAAAGGGGTACATTATGATTGATAATGAAATTCACAAAGTAAATTGTGAGGTAAAAAAATACGATTTTTCTGCACATGCTGACCATGAACAAATCGTTAACTTTGTAAGGGCGTGCGATCCAACAAACGTAATCATTATGCACTCCGAAACCAGAGAAATGTTTCTTGAAGATTTATCTGACTACAACGTGATTCTTCCTTTGACCGGTGAAGAATTTGTATTAGATGTTTAATTTATTTTCCTCTGTGGAATTTTTCAATATCTATGTTCCAACCCATGGCTATGGCCGTAAGTTCAATGATATTGTAGGTTCTAAAACGGGCAACTGTGTCAAACTGTATAAAACAAAAGGGACATGATGTAACAACAGCTGATGCTTCTGTTGATTTAAACGACTCGATAGATTCGCTAAGAATCGACTTAGAAATTTTATTATCGATTAATGATAACCCGTTTCCACAACAATTTGCACCTTTAGGGATTATCGGAATTCCACCTATAGCTTTTACAATGTCAGACATTGCTTTATTAGCATTCTTTCCTTTTTTAGAAAAAATTGCCTCGCAGTGGCATCCTGGAAACACAGCCAGTTTTAACTCTACTGGTCTAACTACCTTTTCTATTATTCTGTTGATATTGTCTTGAAGAATTTCAAGAAAACTGATGATACTAGGACCGTGCCCACTTTCTTTTACAGATTCTGACAATGAAATAGAACAACCGTCACAAAGTGTAACGATATTTTCATTGGCTTTGGAACAAATGTATGACGATACATTATACCAGACGTTATGATTTAGTGATTTTAGGCCAGTTGGTTCCATGCAACAGACGCATTCACCCATGTCTACGATGTCAAGCGATAATTTATCAATTGTGTATTTGGTGGCTGCCTCTATAAACGGAAGTCTTGCTGGTATGGTGCACCCTCTATACAATGAATAACTTGTCAAAACCTGCCTCCCTGAGTATCGAAGATATTATTTTTTTGTCTTCTTCTGAAATCTCTGAAACTGATAAACCCAAATCGGTCCTTTGTCGTATTGCTCGTTTGTCTATCGGGTTCATTTTCAAATCTTTGAACATTTGTATACTTAATCTCTTAAAACACTCAGGAATGTCATTATTGGTAGCTGCTAAATTTTTAAGGTGACATATCAGACCACACACGTCTATATTCACCGGACACACCATAGAGCATCTATAACACTGAAGACATTTCCATATGTGTTCTGGAGGTTTACCTTCCGAAATATTCTTTATTATCAAGTTCGGAACTATACCCCCATGACGTGCAGATGGGCAATTTTCGGTACATGTACCGCAATCGAGACATGTATCTAAACCAAAATCGGACATAATTTACTCCCTGTATTCACCGATGGCACGTGTCTATTATTCAAATCAAATTCTATTTCTGGTTGCATATTATTGTATCAATAAGAGTCGCTTTCGATCATTTGCTTAACTGTTACAAAATCCGTACCTCTTTTGTATGCTTCTGAAATCATGTTTGTTAGGTTAAGTCATATTGTTAAAACCATCTGATGATTTTATATGATCCTCTTTGCTTTGTACGATTATAGTGTATATAAGTTCATCAAGTTTAGTGGTGGAGCTTATTTCTCCTTAAAAGAAATTAAGAGGGCCATTACCATTTCCGCTACTGTCAATGTTTTTTCTATTACCTCACGCGGTGACTATTTTCTATTCAACATTTTAGCAACATTTTGTCAATAGTATTTTGATGTTCAGCTACTTTTTTGACAGTAATGCCTCTGAAATGTGATGATGCAGGTGAGTTAATGTAATCGTGTCTTCATTTAATTTGCTTATTTTTTCTGATTGTTGATATTGACATAAAGAGACCTCAATATCATTGTAGCAGCCTTTCTTCTATTAAGAAAAGTTTCGACTCAGGTGTAACGTTATTATCCTCGACACCACCTTAACATTTTATTTTTTTGTATGAATATTTTAACGCGTCCACTGCTGGCAATGACTGCCCAATAATGAATGCTTCTAATGCTCCACCGCCTGTACTGACATAGGAAAAACGGTTTGTAAAATTAAAAGAATCTGCCGCATTAATAGTATGACCTCCTCCGATAATCGATTGCCCTCCGGATTCTATCATCGCATTCATCAAAGATCTGGTACCTTTTTTAAATCTTTCTTTTTCATAAATCCCCGCAGGTCCTGACATAAATGACGTTTTAGATGAAATAATAATTTTTTTAAATTTCTCTATTGACGCATCACCAATGTCCATGATAGGTTCTTTAATTGGAAGATCCTCGACGGAAATAGACACTCTGCTTCCATCCCTTTCAACCGCAACATCTATCGGAAGTAATATCTTTTGACCGTACTTCAGTATAGTACTTTTAATATCTTGGAGTTTTGCTGCTGCCAGCTCACCTCTGATAATGGTGGTGGATGCTTCTCCGAGATCTATACCGCCCGCTAAAAGGAAGGCATTACCTGCAAGTCCAGTCAATATTACTAAGTCTGCCATCCCTGTTTCGAGTACGTGATCAATCATTTTTGACACACTATCTAGCTTTGCACCGCCTATGATGAATACAAAGGGTCTTCTGGGATTTCCAAATATTGTATTAAGGGTGCATAGCTCTTTTTCCATCAGCCTTCCTAGTGCTGATGGCACTTTGAGCGGAAACCCAACCAATGAACAATGTGATCTATGGGCTACGGCGAACGCGTCACAAAGATAATAATCTATGAGTGGGGATAGTTCACTGACAAGTTCTCCGTTCGCATGCTCAAACATATCCAGATTTGCAGTTTCAGAATCTAATTCTCTGACATTTCCTAAGAGAAGTATTTCTCCAGGTTTCAAGCCTATTATCGCTTTTTTAGCGCTCTCTCCTATGACGTCATCTACGTATTTAACTGGACTATTAAGGCTTTCATTCAGCTTTTTAGAATGTTGTTCCAATGGAATAAAATCCCACTTTTTTTTCCTACTTTGATGTGCAAGTATCACTACTTTAGCTCTTTTTTCGATCAATTCACGAACGGTAGGAACTATACGCTTAATCCTCGTGTCATTGGTGATTTTCAATGTTTCCTTGTCAAGTGGACAATTGATATCGACTCTTAAAAGAACAGTTTTATCTCTGAAATCGAAATCTTCGAGCGTATGATAATCTCTCATAAAAGTACCTTCAGATACCCATCGCCTTGTTAGTTTTTTCAATAGATTTCATAGGATTCTCCTCAAGTTTACACATAGACCTTATACAGTCAATATTTTCAGGGATGACATCGCTTTCTTGATTAACTGCTTGATAGTAATACAAAGTATTGTCAATTACTTTGATTCCATCCTCCCAGACTACAATTTCGAACATGTCTCCGCGTGATCTCCCCATCTCTCTAGCGAGGTCCATAATTTGTGCTGTAGATCTAATTCCATCTTTTGATTTCACAAGTTTGACGCGAGGTGTTTCTTTAAAAAGTTTAATAACTTGGTCGGTTGAAGTTTCTGTATTTAGTTTCACAATAACAGTGTGAATGTGCATTAACGTGGTTGGTACTTTTACAGCCATAGTGCTAATATTGATCCATGGCATGACTGATTGCACGTCTGGCCCGTGATGCGTTGGTATTTCCACGACAGGTTCAATAGCATTAATGGGGCCAATCTTGCTGTCATTAGGGTCTGCGGACCTCCTTATGAGCGAAATGTAGGCATGTTCAACCTTAAATTCCTTGTCCAAGGGGTACATTGTTCTAATAATACCTGTAGTATTACACGAAACAACGCGTGAAAACTGAACCCCCCACGATTCTTTGTAATTAGCAGATGCGTTAAAAGATACACCAGTGAGATTGTGATTTTCTCCACCCTGCCAAATGGCTTTGACGCCGGCGTCGATGTAATCGGTTTTATATTGTTTGGATACCTTTCCAGGGGTGCAGTCGACGATTATGTCCACAGATTTATACATATCCGCAATGGACCCTGCAATTTCAATACCTGCCTGTTTAAACATATTGATATTTTCTAAAGGAACGTAAAGTGGATATCCACTCTCAACTGCAAGGTTTGCCTCATAACTGGGTTTGGTTTTCGTTACTCCAACCACTTCCATATCATCCTGCTGATTGACGGCGGTAGCCACCCTTTTTCCAATGGTCCCGTATCCGTTAATTCCGACTCTGATCTTCATATCACTGCATACCTCGCCAAGGGTATACGTTGTTCTTAAAATAAAATTGGGTTCGGACTGACTGTCTAATAGCAATGTCTTACGAGTAAATGACCGAATATGGGTTAATCGCGTGACATTTTCGGTTTGTAGGCGTATATTCCATCTCTTATTATATTTTCCTTATATTCATAGTGAAGCCATAACGCGTATATTTGTCATTTGACGAAGAGCTGCCATTCTCGTTAGTTACACCGAGTTTTTTTCGGTATCATTTCTCTACTAGTAATGTCGTGGAGTGCTATGTCTTCTTAGAGT
>JAKSHX010000059.1 GCA_024399155.1 archaeon
TCATTCAAAAAGCTGTCTTTCTCCGACAAAGTAAAAGTGTATGCACTCGTCGCTGAACTATCAGAAGGTGAAAAGAATGAAAAACAGCAGCAACAGACCGAACAGTAAATGTGAAGTCAAGATTACTATCGGGCATGATCCGAATGGAAAAGCAATCCGAAAATCATTTTACGGCCGCTCGAAACGAGAAGCAAAACAAAAAGCCGAGCAATTCAAAATAGATAATACCTATAATGAATCGTTCGACTCGAATATTACATTTAAGCAATTATGTGAAGAATGCCTGAATGAAAGAGAAAAGGCAGTACGTCCCACAACACTAAACACCTACAAAACAACCGCCGCAATATTCATTAAAGAATTCGGAGACATGAAAGCTTCTTTAATCACAAGAAAAATGATTTCGAATTACATTGATAAAATTGCGGTTAATTACTCAGCAACGTATCTTAGAATAATAGTCAGCAATATATCCTATATTTTCAACTTCGGATGCCAAAACGAATATATTACTGTTAATCCATGCCAGAATATCAGATACAAATCAGCTAAACCTAAAAAAGAAAAAAGCGTTTACACAGAAGAAGAAGCCGATTTGATAATTGAATACTGTCAGAAGCGTGAGGACGGTATATCTGTTGATTTGATGCTTGGTTACGGATTGACAAAGTCTGAAACTCTCGGAATACAATACAGCGACATTGACTTTGAAAACAGGATTATCAGCATACGGCGCGGAGTAACATACGGAAAAGACGGTGCGGTTGTTGACGACCCAAAGAATAAGCACAGACGCCGTGATGTAGCAGTAAGCGCTAAGACAATTGAACACATCAGAAAATTTGAGGACCGTAACTATACTTACCTTGTACATGAACCCGGACATTATGATGAACCATACAATCCAAGCAGATGGTATTATGCCTCATACAAAGTGTGCATGGATGCCATGAAGTATCATTATCAGGATGAAGGCATTACAATTCCAGCGCTTAATCCACATGAATTAAGACACAGCCGCGCCTCAATTTATATGAATAAAGGAATTAATATAGCTGCGATATGCGCACAGCTTGGATGGAGTGATCCGAAGATGCTCATGACTGTATACGGACACCCTGATATTGATTTGCTCCGCAAACTTCTGGAGATAGATGATGAAAATGAAAAAGAGCCTGCGAAATCTGCAGACTCTCTCTCATGATCGATTGGGAATAACATATTTTCAAGGGGTACTTAAGTACTTCCTGTATTATATCATACACAGTAATTAAATTCAACCAGTTTTGGAAACGCAAAAATGCCGGAAGCGCACCTTAAACACTTCCGGCATTTTTACATGATAAACCAATGAAGATTTAATATACCATGGATTATTATATCACACGTGTCGTATATCATCAACCCTGTTTGAATTATTCAAAAAATTTTCAAAGTGTCGTACATTTGTCGCACACTTGCCTTAAAAGACGTAATTACGTATTATTTATTATTCAATATAAATATTAACAGTTTCAGTAAACTCACGTAAATGCGTATTTTGCGAGGGTTGCAAAATAATCGTCCGAAGATATCCGAACATTTATGATTATTTTTGTCGTAAAATTGTCGTATAAAAGTGTCGTACAGTCTATTATCAGACTAATATTAATCTAAAAAAAGGAGGCACTTTTGCGCCTCCATGTAATGCAGAAAGTAATTACTTTTTTAATTACATTCCGAGCATTGATTTTATCCTGGAATTACGAGCAATATAATCCGAGTGAGATTTATCCCACTTCTCACGCATTTCCGGCGGAGCATTAAAGACAGCATTTATCTTTTCAATCTCCTTCATTGCCACATCATGAATTGTAATAGCATGATTGAGTTCGTCGTTTGCCATATCATAAAAGCGTGTAGCCATCTGTGTGTTGTTATTCGCTTTATAATCAATATAGCATTCTGCATATTCTTCTGCTGACGTCAGTTCGTCATCTATTCTTTCGACAAGTTCCTTGATTTTTCTCATAATCTACACCTCACGCAAGCTTAAGGACACCGGAGCATAACTGAGTTACAGTTCCGGCTACTGTTGAACCTTCAATTACGAATGTAATTGTTTTGTTTATACAAGGAAAGCAGTGAGAAAAATCAAGCTCTGTTTCTGTGTGTATCTCAGTGGTGCCTACTACAAGTGTTACAGTTCGCTTTGTGCAAGGAAGCTGTACACCGTCAAGATATGCAGAGAATGTTGCTGTGCCTACAGTTGCTGCATTTACTGTGATATCCGCAGCAATATGATACAGTCCTTTTTTCGTGATAGTGTAGCTTGCAGGCTCTGTTTCAATAGCAATACCGCTGTCGACAACCTTGGCTCCCGCAATCTGCACCTGAAGTGGAGTATTGGCAGCTATAGCCTGTGTCTGTGTATTATAGTAACGCTGACATGACTTGTCGTTGCATGATTTTCTTCTTGATGAACATCCCATAATAAAAACCTCCTTGAGATAAAAAAAGAGAGGAGCACGAAACTCCTCTCATGCTTTGATAAAAGCCAGTATTTAATTACATCCGCATCCAGAGTTGCAGGTTGGATAAGGATATACTCCCCATGCTGTGTTGTTTACACGAGGAATGCCGCAAAGCTGTGCCTGAAGCTGAAGCTGATTGATCTGAGCCGCCTGAGCCGCAAGCTGCTGTTCAAGCTGTGATTTTTCGAGAGCCGCAAACTTATTATCAATATTTGCATTGATAGAAGCCGCAAAGTTCGCCATATCATAGCGGACCTGCGCTGTAGCACTCTTATTATCGCAGCAGCACTGAGCAAGCTGAGCCTGAAGTGCTCTGCCTTCATTGACTACTGACACGCCTGTTGCATAAGCTGTGTCCTTAACTGCCTGAGTTGTAGCATAAGCAGTGTCTTTAACAGCATTTGTTGTGGTATATGTGCCATCCTTAACGCTGTTATTGAGGGCAAATGTTGCATCAGCTATGCCGTTTCCAAGTCTATCGATTTTGTTATCGATATTCTGGAACTGCTGTCCGAATAAGATTTCCTGCTGTGATGCAGCGGTTGCAAACTGTCCAAATTCGCCGTTACCTCTGTTCCAGTTATTCCATCCGTTATTACAAAGTAAAAAGAACAGAATGATGAACCAGAAGTTACCGCCGTTATTGTTGGCATTAGCGACAGTTGCAAAATCGGATAAACTGAAATTGCCATCCATAGTTTTTTCCTCCTTAATTGATAAGAGTCAGCGACACAATACATATTTTGTGCCGGTATAATAAAGCTGTGCGCATCAGCTTTATTTCAGTATTTTCGGGTCAATCCCGTTTTCACGAGCAATCTGGTCAGGAGATTTTCCCTTATTGTTATTTACGAAATCCCTGAACTGCGGATTGTTTGCATATAGCTGATTATACAGGTCATCAGGATTTTTTCCATTTATTAAATTTTTTATCTGCTGGATCTGCGACAACACATTCTGTTGTTTCGGGTTCTGCAGCATTTGTAATATAGGATTCACTTATTATTCCCTCCAGTCTTGATATCCTGCGTTCAAGTTCCGAAGTATTCACCGGCACTTCCGGTGCGTATGGAGTAATTGAATACGCATTTAATGACGGATATCCTGCTCCGTCCGTCTGCTTAAGCCATATTACAGGCTGTGTTTCATCAAGTAAAAGCGCAGAACTATTCGGAGCCATCTGATAAGCCTTGGCACCGTTTTCTCCGTTGACTTTAATAATATCCTGCTTTGATGCCGGCATGTAAGGATTAACAGCCGGCGCAGGAATAGAAGAGTTGCTGTAGGGATTATATAGAAACTGTTGCGGAAACATGAAAATCACTTCCTTATGTACTCATAATATCATATTTTCTTACACAGAAACTCTCAAAAAACTATCATTAAACTATCAGAAAACTCGCAGAAAAACGTACAAAAACCGTAAAGAAACCGTAAATCAAAAAATCAGCTGTCCGGAAATTCCGAACAGCTGATTCTTTGAAAGGAGAATTTTTCTATGTCAATTAAAAGCCAGTATCAGTGTGTGTCCATATATAATTCTTTGGCGGATTTTTTACGTGGCGGAAGTATAACATTATGTTTTTGCACCTCGTCGTACTTATGCTTAAGTCTTTTAATCATTCTGTGTACGGTCGCCTCGCTCATATTCAGTTCCATGGCCTGACGGCTTACCGGCCATCCTGCTGCACGTGTTCTGATTATCATTTCTTCTTCCTTGCTGAGATTTGCTTCAGCAATAAATGTTTCAATTATAATTTTTGTCCATATAACCTGATGTGCCATGTTATTCCCTCCGTTTAACATTATTTTAACATAATGTTATTTCAGTGTCAATATACAAAAACGCCCGCACGACAGTATGCGGGGTTTTTGAAACAGAGAAAGAGTACAACAAAATCCTGAACAGGGCTAACTGATTCAGGATCATGCTGTAGTTTTTGAATCATGAACAACGTTCGCTATAAGCGCTGTATCATCCGAGAATTATTATATCACATGATG
>JAKSHX010000060.1 GCA_024399155.1 archaeon
CCCCAAGCCCCCTTTATTCTGAATGGGGGAACGCTGCATTTGTGCGTTATCTGTGGTCAAGCTGACTCAGCTTGCCCCAAGCCCCCTTTATTATCCTGAATGGGGAACGCTTTTCGGGTTTATTATTTTGCTAATATTTCTCCGATTTCATATTCATCAAGTTCAAACGGCAACGCATACAGCTGTTTCAGCTTCATTATACGCTTTCGTTCGTCCTCGTTTTTTATATCTCCGATATCTGCTCCCCTGTATCCCATTCTTTTCATTATCTGCGATTCTGAGGGCAATGCGCTGAACAGTATTCTGAATTTCCACCAGTGCATTTTTTCTTTAAGCAGATCTATCCTGTAATATCGCTGAAAATCCCCTATTATGTACGGTGCATCTATTTTCCAGTTCAGAACAGGCGGCTTTTCCGTTGCTTCCGTTTCTGTTTCTTCTTCACTTTCCTGATGAATTTCAGGTGGTTCAAGCTCTTTTGCATGATAAAAAGAAAACAGCGAATTTACAGCTTCTTTTGTCATAATATCAGGCGGTTCAATAAACCATTCCGACATCATGATTACTTTCTCACGCTGTTCCAGTTCGCTGTCATCTATCATATCAGCAAATGCAAGCCAGTCCCCGAAATCCGTAACAATACGGTATTCCCTGCCCTCTATTATCACTGCATCAGGAAACGGCTCATAAAATGCATTTATCATATTTTATTTTCTCTTTTTAGGAAGATATTTCATTCTTCTTTCAGCTGAAGCTTTTGCAATTTCAAGTGCCTGATTTTTCACAAAATTCAGAAAACTTTCATATATCTCATCATATCGCCCGATACTTGCAGGGATTCCCTCAAATATCTTCTCAGATGTACCCTCACCGAAAATTCTGTCATAAAGATTTTCAAAAAGTCTGCAATATGCTCTTATGCGTTCCGACTGTCTGCCTTCTTCAGAAAGATTCTTTTCTTCCTCTGACATTATTTCAAACGCATTTTCATAACGCTCCATATTATCAGCGTTGTCAAGGTCAAGCTCAAGGCTCTGACCGTTTATTTCCCAGATTCTGCCCATTTTCTTTTATAACTCCTCTGCTTTTCGGGGAGGCATTATGTCTCCCCTTTATTCATTATGCTTCCACTACTGTGATTGTTTCGTAATTATCAGTTGTTTCAACTGCAACCTCAACCTTTTCCCCTCTTGCCTTCATATTGCCCGAATAGGTATAAACATTGATATTGTCGCCCTCTGAATTCGGAATAACTGAATAATCACGCTTGTAACATACTGCATTTTTATCCGATGTATCAACAATTACAATCGGTCTTACAGCATCATTTCCGATAAGCTCACCGTCCGTAATTTTTATGATATCATTCTGCACCTCAAGTTCTGTGTGTTTGTCAAATGCATACGCATATGACGGTGAAAAACCGACAACATCTGTCTGCTGAAACGGTTCATCAACATACTGTCTGCTGTACTCAATAGGGTTCTTTGAGTGACTGAACTGTGTGAATTTTCTCATTCTGTGGTATGTATATCCACCTTCCTCAGATGGTACTCCCATGAATGCGAGTATTCTGTGTCTTTCAACAATTTTAGGCTTTTTTCCTGACATTTTTATTCCTCCTCATATGTAAGTCTTAATTGTATCTGATATCTTGCTGTGTCTGAATCAACAGCAAATGCATACCCCTGTGTCAGTACCTCAATACTGACAGGCTCTCTTTCATCACCGAGGTCGGGCAGTATTCCTTTTTCATTTCTGTCATTTATCCATTCTTCAAAGTTCTGATAAAATCCGAGATTTTCAATATTGATAATTACATCTTCACTGAAATATTCTCTGCTTGCAAAGATAAATTCATACTGCTTCATACAGCTTCCGTCTGTGTATTTCTTCACTGTCGGCTCACATGGAACAGTTTCAATTGTGTATTCTACAGGCTTATCCCCTAAAAAATCTATCAGCAGACAGCCTTCTTTGAGTTCGGGGAACTCCATGATGTATTCCCTTACAGCCTCAGCTATTACTCTTTTCATCTGAATTTCTCCCTTGCTTTACTCAGAATTTCTCTTTTATGGTCTGATTTCATGCGCTCAAGCCAGAATTTCCCACGTCCGGGACCTGAAAAACCTTTGTTTGTGTAATATTCCCGCCTTGCCTTCGGCTCTGTATTGATGATTTCGCCCGGCTTCTGAACTATGTGTGAACGGCTCATTTTTCCTCTGTTTCTGTATTTCGGTCCTGCAATCGGAACATAATTTTCCATGAGCTTAATTGTTTCAGTATCAATTGTGTTCTGTGCATTTCTGAATTTTTCACTTTTTTTGGATACAAAATCAGAAATCATTTCAATTCCTCTGAAAATTATCATCTCGCATTCACCTCAATATGTCTGCCCTGTGCAGAACCATAACGGAAATCTTTAGCTGTAAATACCGTAAACGCTGAAACAGGAGGTGTTTCATCAGGAATTATTTCCCCGACTATTTTATCACCTGTTTTCGGAATATACTCTGTTGCTCCGTCGGGAATGATTACAAGAACCTTGTTTTCGGGTTCTCTGTCCTTGCCTTCTTTCTGTCCTCTGGTTTCTTCATAGTAAATCCTTCCTGTTTCATGCCTTATGAATACAGGGGAACGGTTCTGTATGGTTCGCTCATAGATTGTACAGCCTTCTCTGTTTGTAAACATTGAATCACTCCGTTCCGTAGATTTCAACTGCCCCGTATGTCTGCCTTTTCAAGCCGAGTTCCTTTAATTCATTACGCAGAAAATACAGGCTCTGCCCTGCGTTTGCGTAAACCATTGAATAACTGTATGATCCAATTGTTTCAGAACTCTGAGTGGCTGACATATTGACATTTGATATACTGTTCACAGCCCTTACAACAGCCTGAACAACAACACTTTTCACAGCCTCGGAAAAATCAGAATCGGCACTGCACATTTTATCAATATCCATGCCGACTCTTTTTCCGTGAAGCCTCAGCTTTGAGGAAGCTGTTTTAAGCAGCTCCTCTGCGGCTGATTTCTGCTGTACTGTGAGAGGTATTCCGAGAGCTGTTATATCTGTAACTTTTGCGTATACGGCTCCCATTATGCCTCATCCTTAACAAGTGCGAATGATGAAGCATCAAGAATTCCCCATCCCACATACACCTCAGAACGGAGTACAATCTGATTTGTACGCTTGAGATCGCCCTTGCCGTCAGGATCACCGTATTCAATGATTTCAAGGGGGATATCCTCTGCATATCCGTACTTGAAAGCGTTTGCAAAGTCTCCGACAATTGCCCTGATATCTGACTGACCGAATGAAACAGTGTTATTCACATCTGACTTCATACCTCCGAATGTTTCAGGATTTGCACCGAAACGGAATTCAGGATACATTGAAATGTGTGAGTCTGCTGCTTTCATCTTTCCGAGTGCAGAAGCAAATACAGGTGACATTGCAATACCTGTTACCATTCCGTCTGCTGTCTGAATCGGTGTTACTGCATCATCAATGTTGTCATCAGGTGTTGCTGCATCGTATGTAACGGACGCTGTGATTTTCTTCGCAAAACAGTTGTTTCCGACAATTGCTGACGCTGTACCCGTTGCAGGGTTTACTCCGTGGAAGGCTGCAATGTCAAAACCTCTTGCAATTTTCTTTGCAAATCCTTCTGCAAATGATTCAAGGTACGGGAGCTGTTTTTCCTCCGAAAGCTTCACAAATTCATCTGTTACTCTGTGCTGATAAATGAATTTGATTGGCTTGATTGATACGGGTGCAACATTTGCTTCTCCGGCCGGCTTTTCAGCTGCCTCGCCTACAATTGCTGCTTCTCCGTCCATTGTGAATACGAACATGTCAGTTCCTGCAAACGGAATTGCTGATACTGCGCAAAGCTTTGCAAGGGTTGAATGTCCCTTTACTTTGCTGAACATTTCCTTTGTGAGTTCCGGTGGAAACATTGTTCCTGCTTTTGTCTGTGTTCCCATTGTTTTTTCCTCCTTAAAATTGGGTTTGCTTCATGCCCTGAGACTTAGTAACCGGCATGAATTAATTATTATTTAAAGAATGCAGCATACTCATATACGCAGCACTCTTTGTATCTGATACAGGCTTATCACCTGAAAACTGAGGTGTAGGCTTTTTCTTTACGGAAAACTTTGAAAGATTTTCAGCATCAGCCTTGATTTCTTCCTCTGTTTCGCCTGTGAGCCTTTCAATAAGCTCCTCCGGGAGTCCGTTTTCAAGTGCAACCTTTCTTTTAATTGCGCTGACTTCATAAGCCTTGTTTCTGGCTGTGAGGTCTGCAATCTGCTGATTGAGTGCATCATTATTTTTCTGCACATCATCAGGAGACATATAACCCTCAAAACGCTTTTCAACTTCTGCTGTGTTAGCGTTTAAACGCTCTGCAACAGCAGCATCAAAAGCTTCCTGTGTAGTAATCGGCTCAAATTCCATAATATCAACTCCTTATCCTGAATGGGGACAAATCCACAATTGTACGCCTCAGCGT
>JAKSHX010000061.1 GCA_024399155.1 archaeon
AGAAAAATATGCAAAACAGGAGGATAAAATGAAATACAACGTGTTTATCGTATGTGAAACTTTGCATCATGCAAAATATTACGCTGACGAGTTTATGGAAAGGTATATACACAGAATTATTCAGGTGAAAAGACAGGGGCTTGAATATACAATCAAGTACGAAGATGAAAATGAAGTACGCATAAATTTTATCCCGACACATAATTTTAACCAGATGTGTTGCGGGTATAGAAATCTCAGATGCATGACAGGTGAAGTAAGTGAGCATGTAAATTTTGATAGACTTACTGATATTCTTGAAATACCAGTGTACAGGTAAGGAGCGGGAAGATGAGAGATAGATTTGTAATACCATACAAGTCGGTGGAAGATAAAACACCGGCAAGTAAAAAGCTTATGATGTTTGACTGGGAAGGATGTATATGGATTGACGACAGAAAATACCACGTGCTTGCTTCCAGAAATGAAGAAGGGTGGGAGCATGTGTCTGTATCAACCCCGCCGGCAAAGAAGCTGCCTTCATGGGATGTTCTGTCCAGGATAAAGAACTGCTTCTGGAACGAGGACGAGGACGTCATACACTGGATACCGAAGCAGGAGGAGTATGTAAACCTTCATCCAAACTGTATGCATTTGTGGAAAATCAGAAATGTTGATATGGGTGATCTGCTCGATAAGCTGGCAAAGGAGCATGGAAATGAACACACATAATTGTTATTCATGTAAGCACCATATTAGCAGCAGAGATGTTTTTAAGGATATGATGTTCTGTCAGCTTGCAGATGCTTACATAAAAAGACCTGTGGAGAACTGTCGCTTATGGAATATAGATTTGAGCGGCGTTGAAAAGAAGGCGGCCAATTGTATTAACGGATATCCGTATGATGATGCCTGCGATAAGTGTGCACGTGAAGGCCTTGCAGGAGATGAAGAACACAAACACTGCTTCGCACCACGGCCGCCGAAGCCGGAAGCAACTGTTTCACAAAAAGAAACAGTTCGAAGAATAGAACTTATGGAGGAATAATGGCTGCTAAAAAGAAATCAGATCTGTTCTCATGTATACACAGAGACACAGATATATGCGTGACAGGATTTGACGGGAAAACAACAGACTGTGATTTCTGTAATATATACGGCCAGTGCAGTTCATGCGGCCGCAATGTGGAAGGAATTATATGTCTGAAGTGTATATTTGGTGATGAGGAAAGAAAAAAGAAACCGGGCAGTTAATAAATGGGCACTTGCCTTAGCTATTGAAGGAATGATGCAGATGAAAAACAGAGCATTTATAAAAGCGGATATATCCGACAGGAATGATCCTCGCGGATATGAAGTCGACGTACAGGCCGGAGGGGATTTATATTTACTTGTAAAACTCCTTCATGAAATCTTCGGTGAAATTGCCGGTGCATCAAACGTCAGCATAGAAAAGCTTGTGGCGGCGGCCGCGGCAGAAACGCCGGAAGTGTTTGAAAGAGATTATTCGGAACTGTTTAAAGAATATTTAAGGGGGTCATCCTATAATGAAATCGAAAGAAAGACCAAGTAAGGATTTAATTAGCCGAGTGGAGCAGGAGGTATACAAGTCAACAGTTGAAGCCTGCCATGATAACAACGCATTTTTCCTTATTGCAATGAGCGAAGTGTTCGGATTTGCCGGAAAGCGACTGGAGCGTGTAATAAAGAGATATGATGAACTTCAGGAAAGATACACAGAATACAGAAATGATGGATATTCATACGAAGAGGTTCATGATATTATATGCGAGCGGCTTAATGATATCGGAGTTAATCCTGCCGCGGTGTATACGGAAACAAATGATTTCTATGATGTAAGAATGGAACAGAAGCGTAGGGAAAAGACACCGGCTGTAGTTTCATTCAGAGAAGCTGCTGAAGCACAGAAGCACATGGAAGCAATGAAACGCTTCATGGCCGAGCAGAACAGCGCACCTATTATTACAAAGGCAATAGGTATACAGATACCTTGACAAAGCAGCAGGAATGCCTGCGGGATAAGTTGAAGCAGGGCGGCGACATATTCAAGCATGTCGAAGCGCTCCGCACCTATATCAAGGAAAATGAGAAAATTCAGGAAGGAATACACGACCCTCGGATTAAGGAACTTATCATTCAGCAGAACAGTGAACTCGAATCAGAATATAAACGTCTGATTGATGTTCGTCTGAAAATAGATGCGTGTATAAATACAATAGGAGACACAGAACTGAAGTCACTGATGACTATGAGGTACCTCGGACACAAAAACACATTTGATATTGCCGAGAGTATGCATTACGGAAGGAACACAATAAACCGTAAGCACAAGGCGGCGCTTAATATAATTATTGAGAGCGGCGCATATAAATTACTGGACTATTGAAACTATGGAGGAAAAGAACATGGATATCATAAGCAGATTTAAAGCAAGCACAGAAAAAAACGAGGAAGTAAAGAAAATTATTGAGGAAACAGGAATGTCAGCAAAGGAGATATTTCAAGAATTACTTGAAGCTCATGCAGTTGACGGACGAACATTTCGTAAGAGTGAATATGCTGAAGAATGGAAGCAGGCACAAGCCGAATATAGGAAAAGCAATATGAAAGAATCAACTGACACATGTATGTCACTGAAAGAGCAGATTGATGCTTTACGCAAGGACAAAAAAGCACTCAGCGACAGGGTAAAACAGCTTGAATCAGAAAATGAAGAGCTGAATTCACGAATTGAAGTCCTTCTTAATTCAGAAGCTCCTTCCGGATCAGAGCCATGTACTGACACAGTGCCTTTTGAAAGGAGACTTGAAATTGCTGAAGAAATATGTGAAGCTGACAAAGAGATTATTGATAATCTTAACAAAACAGTTGCAGAACTCAAAAATAAAATTCAGATTGCTGAGGGGTATATTCTTAAGAATGTAGTTTACAGAGGTATTTTTTGATGAAAACTGAGGATAAGGCCACCAGAGCACGAAACCTTGCATATAAAAAGCCACTGGTAAAGAATCTTAACTTTGAATATATCAGAAATGAGATGTATGATATTACAGAAGCCTGTGATGAAGTCAGGTATTTTGTAGAGGAAGACGAAAACATCCTGTATTCGGTACTCGGAGACGAAGACGAGGCCTATGAGTTTAAAATGCTTTTCAGCAGTCTTGCGTATGATGCCGAACGGCTTTCAGATGCAATCTATAATGATTATGAACTCCCGGAAATCTTCGACGACTGGTTCTGTGCCATGCATTCAGGAGAAGACTTCGGCGGATATCTCGGATATGACAGCTATGAAGATGACTATGTGAAGCTTGAATATGAGGACTTTGTGGAAACAGATGCAGGAAAAAGGATATGTAAAAAGACTAAGCCGGATATTCTCAACGGCGCAAGGATGTGCTTTAAGATACTTGTCTCGTGGCTCAGCATCAGAAACCGGTATAATGATCTTAAGTGTGCTTTCGATATTATCCGGGACAAGAACACAAGTTATCTTCAGATGATAAGAGATATCAATGAAGCTTATGAAAAATGTGTATCGGCTCAGTGGTATGATGAAGATAAAATAAAAGAATTCGAGCGGCTTGTGCTGGTTCTTCCTCAGGAAGCATGGCTGCAGTAACACAAAAGAGAACCTTCAGAAAACTGAGGGTTCTTTTTTGGTTTAAAATCTGCGTTTTGTTCAATCACTCTTATATTCAGATACTTAGTCAGTTGACATTTTTAAACAATAAAACGTTGAAAATCCGACATGCATATTTTACAACATAACAGAAATGCACGTCGAAAACCGGTTATTCTGCATCAGTTTTGCTTGACAGTTGCAATCTGATGGGTTAATATGTAATTCATTGAGAGTTTACAGGGAGGAACAGACATGAAGAATAATATACTGAAATATAAAGGATACAGGGCAGAAATAAATTTTTCTGCTGATGATATGACACTGTACGGGAAAGTGCTTGATGTCAGTGACAGCATTATATTTGAAATCGAAAGAGCCGGTGAAGCACAAATTGAATTCGTGGATACAATCGAAGATTATATATGCATGTGTGCTGAAAACGGGAAACAGCCATGTACTCCGGACAGGGTTGATGATAAGGCTTCCGTATGATATAATCATATCATCGGAACGCTTACAGACATTCGTGTTCCGAAATCTATAAAGAAAGAAGGAATAACGTGCTTCTTTCTTTGTGAGAAAAATTCGAATCAGTTACAAGAAAATAAAAACCGCAGAGTAATCGAGTACGCTCTGCGGTTTTTATTTTGGGTTGATAATAGAGCCACTGTGTGTTATTATATCATTGGGAAATGGATCTGCACTTGTTTTCCGAATAAAGAAAAGCGACCGTAGTCATGCACGGCCG
>JAKSHX010000062.1 GCA_024399155.1 archaeon
GCTATTCTGCAAATCACATACCTTATTTGAATAAAGAAGAACCATTCTCAAGAAATAATTTATCCAAATCTCCGGATGAGGTGGATTTTCACGTCCCGAATAATACAACGCAGGTAATCCCATCTGAATTGACTCATAATATTCATCAATATCATAAGCAAAGTATTCTTCAAGAGAACCAATTCCATTAAACCCATATCCATTCAAATCTAAAATATATCCTGATAACAACCTTGCTGTTCTTCCATTTCCATCTTCAAAAGGGTGAATCGTAACCAACTGATAATGCACAACTGCAGCAACAAGTAAAGGATGATCATCCGTTGTGTTCACATATTCAACTAGTTCATCTATCAATTCTGGGATATCAATATATTCAGGCGGAATATAATCTGGATTGCCTGTTTTAGAATCATATACTGCAAACAGCACACCCGGTGGCATAGGTCCTCTGAAACCAATTTTTTCTTTTGAAGCCCCTTTCTCTACTAATTTTTGCACATCAAGAATCAGTTCCTTTGAAAAAACATCTCTACGATTGACCTTTTCCTCTAAAAAATTAAGAGCAAGGAAATAATTTCTTACTTCTTGTTCTGGTTTCAAAAAATGCTTTCTATCATCGCTTTCTATTACTTCATCTACTTGCTTTTCCGATAATGGATTACCTTCTATTTTATTAGAAGCATATGAACTTTTCTTCTTAGAATTCTTACGCAATTTATTTGCAACAGTTTTTGAAAGTTTGACAGATGACACATTATATCTATTTTTGTCAATCTCTGTAATATATTTTAAAATTTCGTTTGATAATGTCACTTTAAGCATAAAAAAGCACATCCTTTCATATATTATTATACTTAAAAGGATGTGCCCAGTCCATTAAATTTACACTATTTTTACACTATTTTTCACTATTATCAAAATACGAAACAGGAATTTACTTCACATATTCCGGATCAATTCGAATCAGATCAGTCAGTGCTTTGTTTCTATAATTTAAGTCTTCACGAATTGTAAATCCCTGTGATTGCCAGAAGGCATTTCCTGCATCATTCTTTTTAAATGCAACCAAAAGAACCTTGTTTATTCCTTCTTTCTTCAGTGCTTCAAGCGCAAGGTCAACAAGTTTCTTTCCAATTCCCATTTTCCTACATTCTGGCGATACACAGGTATGTTGAACAATTCCTCTTCTTCCATCATGACCGCAAAGAATAACTCCAACTATCTTTTCGTCAAGCACTGCGACATAAGAGGTGTTTGGATTACGATTAAGATACTTTTCAATACCTTCCCTCGAATCATCTTTATTGTTCAATCCATTTCCACATTTAATCCATAAATCATATGAAGCTTCATAATCATCAATTGTCATAAGCCTATAATTTAACAAGTCTATATCCTCCTATAACTCAGAGCAAGTTATCAAGTCATCACCTGATCAATAAAGCGTAAAGTTTGAATTTAGATTTTCAGCAGGGAGGACATGCCTCCCTACCTCTAATCCAATTGTTTTCGTTTAGAACAACTGTCCCGGAAGTTTTAATTTCTCCTTATGTGGAAACTGCATATCAAACTCTTCTGCAGCTTCTTCATCCACAAAATAACCTTTAGGGGTAGCATATTCGCCGGTTACTCCATCAAGATATCCTGGAATCAATTCTTTACACAAGAAGAAAGATGCATCTTCGCCATCCTGAAGTCCATGATAACGAATGCCATACTCACTAGCATAGCCAAAGCCACTTTTTCCATAGAAATCTATGTTACCTTCAAAACACAATGCCCCACACCCAAGCTCTTTTGCTTTCTTAAGAGAATAATCCAGCAAAACCTTACCATAGCCTTTTCTCTTTAATTCTGGTGTGATGCAAATAGGTCCCATAGTCATGATTGGAATGACTCTTCCTTCATCAGACTTAATCTCAGCTCTCATAAATATGTTTTGTCCTATGATTTGCCCATCTAATTCCATTACAAAATCTAGTTCTTGCACAAATGCCTCATCATCTCTAAGCTGATTTAGCACAAAATGTTCCAAGCATCCTGGGCGATACACATTCCAAAAGCTTTCTCTTACCAGATTTTCTACATCCCGATATTCTTCTTTTCTTTCTAAACGAATTATTATGTTATTTGTATTCATTGTTTTTCCTCCTTACAGACTCGCGAACATTATTAGTTCGCTCGTATCGCTTCGCTCTGTTGTTAACGTCAACTGCCTTAAGCGGGAGGTTGTGTTTGACTGTATTCACAACCTCTCGGCTACTCTACAATCTCCAATGTGTTGTACTTAATCAAAAAGCACTCTCCTTAAAATATAATATTTATAACCAAGCCATTAAGACTGGATTATTCAAAATTAATAAAATATGAATTTTCTTTGCCCCATATATCAAAATTATACCTTGTAACATGTTCTAATGATTCAACTCCGCTATGATATTTGCCACTTCCTCGGGTTTATCGGAATGCGGGTTATGACCACACCCCTTGATCTCATAGAATGCCTTATCAGGTGCCGTTATATCTTCATAATATTTCCTTGCATAAGACGTTGCACAAACATAATCCTGCTCACCGTGTATGAAATAAACCGGCACTTCAAAATCAGTTCCGTATATTCTGATATCATTTGACACTTCTCCCCAGAATACGTATTCATTCAAAGCACGATTGTGTTCATAAATTTTCTCAGGGCTCGCATTATCAATAAACATCCATCTCATATCATCAATGCCAAGATATGGAGAAAGTGCTCCGTAAATAAATGCTCTTTGCGGTACATCAGGGGTATTATAAGGTGCTGTAAGTGAACGCAGTTCTGCTATTGTGAATCCCGGATCTACTTGAAATGCTTCAAATGCGGCATCCAAAGCTGTCACATCATCACCGGCCTTTAATGCCTCGCTCCTTGCGTGTTTATACCCCTCTTCTTCTGCCGGAACGAAATTCGCAACCTGTCCGATACAGATTGTCTTTTCTATTTTCTCAGGATGAAGAAGGGAGTATCTTACCGCTAATACTGTTCCCCAGGAATGGCCGAGAACAGTAACCTTCTCCTTCCCAAATCGGTCACATGCGTAGTTTGTCAGCGCATCAATATCTTCGAGCAGCTGTTCTACAGTAGCCGTTTCACCATTAGCATCAAGGTTCTTATTCTTGTAATATGTTCTTCCGCTTCCGCGCTGATCCCACGTGATATATGTATAATCATCAAGGAGATAATCCATGAAAGAATAATTCACAAATCCGTCAGGACTTCCTGGTCCGCCATGAAGAAGAATAATTACAGGATTGTCCACGTTTCTTCCCAACACCCTGATAAACTGCTCCTGACCATTCAAATCTACATAGCAATCCTCAAAAACAGGATTGGGAGCGCCGACAAATGCTTTGATAAATTTAATGTTCTTGTTTCCGAAATAACCTATGAATACCACGGCAACGGCGCATACGAGCACGACCCCCGCAACCCCCAGAATACGCACGGGAAGTACTCTCTTTTTCTTTCCGACCGCTTCGTTTCTATGCTGAAGGTGAATCCCGATATGACCGATTCCCAGAATCGTCACCGCAAGCATAAGCAGTGAATTTGAACCGTAAAGTCCCAACACGAAAAACGCAAGCACAGGCAATGTGGCTCCTGCCACCGGTACTCCCAGAAATGAAGAATAAAAATCCTTCATAGTCCTTTCGCTTTTGAAATATCGAATCCAATACAGTTCATAGAGAACCATCAAAAGAAACGATATGCCGAGAATTATCAGCGAAGATACCGAGCGGGAGCTTAAATCAATATTGAAGTCACTGAAAATAAGGACCAATACTGTAACCAGTACCTGCCCGACCCTCTCAAATATCAAAAGTACCTTATTTTCTTTCTTCGCTGACTCTTCGTATCCCGAAGGCTTGTTCTTCGTCCAAATGATGTTAGGTACAAACAACATCAAAAGCCATATCAAACCAATATATGAAAATCCAGAATGAAACATTTCAATCATCCTCCTTATTTGCAAACAATGATGTGAAATAATCTATATATTTATTGGCCGTTTCAAACACATATTCTTCCTTCTCCGGCTGAGTGTGTAAAAACCCTTTATTTCCTCTCACACAGATAAATCGGAATTTTATAGAACTATGTTACCACAATATCAAACTAATTGTTTAACAAATAGAGATACAACATCCGAATGTTGATTTTGCATTATCATCTTAAGGTAATTTGATGAACAAAGCTAAGATTTATTCCTTCTGCTCACTCGGGTTCAGATACTTGATTACCTTTGCAGGTACACCACCTACAACTGCATAATCAGGAACATCCTTTGTAA
>JAKSHX010000063.1 GCA_024399155.1 archaeon
ACCGAGTTGGAGACAACGCTCAGGCCTCACGTGGCAGACCTTGCCGAAAGAATGGGATGTACTACCGAAGAGGCATACGACAAGATTAAGGAATATTACGACGGGTATCATTTCTGCAAGAACAGCGAGGATATATATGCACCTTACAGTCTGCTCAATGCGCTGAACGATGGCGAGGTAAGAGAGTTCTGGTTTGAGTCGGGAACAAGCTCGTCGCTGATGGAAAACCTGAAGCATTATCCACTTACAACGGCATTTTCGTACGATGGAGTGTCCGTAACGTTGGATGAATTTGCAATACCTTGCGAGGAGGCAACAACGCCAATGCCACTGCTTTTCCAAAGTGGCTATCTGAGCATAGACAGTTACAACCGTGAAATGGACACATACACCCTTCACTTCCCAAACAAAGAGGTACGCAATGGAATGATACGCAATCTCATGCCATTGGTTATGCATCAGACGCGAAGAGATGGGAATGCCCTTGTGATAAATATGACGCAATGTATATACGATGGCGACCTCTCCGGTGCATTGCTCCATCTACGGTCATACATTGCCGGCATACCCTACGACATAATAACCAAGGAGCAATGGAACGACAAGGAGAAGCGTGAGGATTTCTATAAACTGCTGTTCTACATGGTTTTCTCGATTCTGAACAGCCGTGTGCGTTGCGAGAACAAGTGCATCCTTGGCCGTGCGGACGTGGTGATAGGGACAGCAAAGGATGTTTTCGTGCTTGAACTGAAGGTTGATGACACTGTTGAAAATGCGTTGGCGCAGATAGACGACAAGAGTTATGCTGTGCAGTGGTCTGCCGATGGCCGTCGTGTCACCAAATGCGGAGTGCGTATAGACTCTGAACGCCGCAACATCACCCAGTGGAGATTGGTTGACGAGGATGGCACGATTATGGAAGATAGGATTTTCGAGGAATAATAAAACAGTCGAAAACACGCACCGCCAAACGTCGTACACATAACGTGGCGGTTGCTCCTACGCTTGCCGTTTGCTCAAACCAGAAGAAGGAGGCTTAGGCTTAACCCTTTAAGCTTGACAAGAGACAAAAGCCGCAACTCATAACGAGTTGCGGCTTTCTTTTTTTGTTCTTATTCCTAATATTTCTTTTGTGTCTAAAATAGTGGCGGAAAACAGTAGTTGATAAAAGGAGAAAAAGAGGTGATTAGCCATAACATAATCACCTCTTTTTCTTGAATTGTTAGATAGTGTATTGTTTTAATTTTGATGTGTTATTCATTCACAGTGAATCCTTCTTGTATAAAGTCTGATACTTTTTCTGCATATTTTTGTGCAATTTCCGACTCTCGTGCTGCATTTTGAAATGCCCTTATACGAGCCTTTGTCGCTGCCTCTTCATCCACAAGATAGAAAGCACGGAATTCATAGCCGTCTTTACCAGCAATGGTTTTTTGCTTATAGAGTGCGTACGAAAGTTTGAGTTCCCCTCTAATCTCTTTTTCGATAGATGCTTCGTATGCCTCATAGAAATGCTCAAATTCCTCCACTTCTTCAGTCGTAATATTAGAACCCATATCTTCAACAATACGACCTTTGACTTTCATTCCTGCTTGTTTTGCATATTTTGTACTTGCAATCATCTCTAATTTGTCGCTACCTATGTTTTGGCTTGTTGATACAGTGGTTGCAAATATTTCCAAGACACCATCTTTATCCCTTGCTTCATAATGTTTAAGCAATAATACTTCCAGAGTACGAGACGAACCGAATACTTTCCATCCTTCTTTGTTGTATTCCTTTATCTTTATCTTGTACTCCTTCTTTAGTTGTTTCTCTAATGCTTTACTGTTCTGAGATGTAGCGTTAAATGAAACAACGCAAATCATAATGGCTAAAAATGCCGAAAATACTTTTTTCATAATGATATTTATTAAATTTGTAATGTTAGAATATGTCAAAACGATAAAGCCACGCCAAAACCGTTACTGCTGGATTGCAATTGGAATGAACAAGCTACTTTAGTGTTCTTAGAACATTTGTCGTTGAAAACATCAACTGATTTACTGCGATAAACGTAACCTATTGGCAGAAGTACCGCTGAAGACACTGTCATAAGTGAACCAAATGCCGAAACGATTGATGCTATGTCGGTTACTGTTGACAATCCAACACCTCCTGCAACAAATCCCAGTCCACATCCGAGCAGAACCCATCCACTGGTAATCATTTTCTTCCCTTTTGTAAATTTGTCGTATGCTAACATACAATTTTTTGATAAAAACAGTTCGTATTCTTTTCTGTCCATTTGCATATTATCGTAAGAATACTCTTTTACGTTTAGCGACTTACGAGCAGAACGTGAATTATGAATCATAAAGGATGATGGGTATTCTGTTGATGTAGTTACTGAAGAGTTGGCGACAAAAGTTTTATTCTGTGGTGTCGTTTTTGTCGTACTTGAACCGTCAACGTTAACATTGAATAGTTTACTTGCAACCCGGCTTGACGCAAGTATCATTTCATCAATGTCATTTAATGACGAAGTCTCTCGCGCAACGCTATGCACAGTGGCTGTTTCCACATCAATAAGCCTTGCTTGGATGTAGTATGTGTTTCCGCTGTAAACTACCAAATTGGCAACGCAGACGTAATCCACACCAAACTGTTTTCCGAGTGCCGATATTTGGTTGTCGTCAACATTGCCGCTTCTTTGATAACCTTGCACAGTACTGATTTGACTCAGAAAGTCGGCAGTCCTCTCTACTGCATCATACTGGTTTGTCTTGATTATCGCTGACACCAGTTCCGTGCCGATAATCTGTTTTGCGGCTTCATCAACTTCGTTTGAGTTTGAAGTAACATACACCGCTACTTTTTGTTGTGCCATTGCCGCAATTGGCAGGCAGAACATCATTAGAATAAATAATTTCTTCATTTTTGTATGCTGTTAATTATATGGTTGCTCAGTTCTTGCAGTAATTGTCGTATTGCGTCTTCCACTGCTTGTTCATAGCCAAATGTGTGACCTCCTTTGGCGCGAAGTTGGTCTGACATAAATGGTTTGCCATTCGAATCTGTGATTTTCAGAATAGCAGTGGCGTATGAATAATAGAAATCATAATCCCCTGTCTTTACAATATTGTATGGCTTTGTCGATATTGAGACTTCCACACTCCACGATGCCTCTTCTGGTGATTTCGTGATTAGACATCCTTTCTTTGACAGTTCACCGTTCAAGGCTGCCAACAAAGACTTGAGACTACCATTGTCACCATCAATATTACAAGATATATATATCTTGACATTCTTGTTCAGTTCTCTTTCCAATGATGTTGCCTTATGTTCAGCATTGCGCCAATCTTCCTCCATTAGGTCTTCTGCTGATAGTCTTGAGTCAATTGCCGTCATCGTGTGTCTGGTATCGTCTGCCAATTGCAATGCCTGCTTTGCACTTTCCAATGAGTTCAGTGCCTTTGTTTTGTTGTTTTCGGCTATATAGCTTTCCGTATCTTCCAATCTTATATTTACGCGGGACAAATGGTTAGATAATTGCCGTTGTAATTTGGTCGTCAGTCCCTCTTTTTGCACAAATGCCAGTACTGCCGCATATTTTGCCGATTTGTCCAAGAAGGTTTTTTCTTCAATGCCGGGAATTTCTGTCTTTCTTGTAGTCAGCGTAGTTACCGATGAGAATGTATTTTCCGAATAAGCATTGTCTGACGTGATAATCTCTTCTGATTTGTCTGTCGTATTGCGTTGAACTTTCACGCTTATCTTTGCAACCAAATCACCGTATGCCCTTTGTTTCAGTCTCTCAATGACACTCTCTGGTGTCTCGTTCGATTTTATTTCCGCAAATGCGTATCCAGTATAATATGAAGATGAGGGAAATAGTTCCTCTCTTTGCTCTGCATCAACCCATTCTGGGTATTCTGTTTTGGCATGACACAAAACATTTATTGATAGAGCCAGAATGATTAATATGTTTTTATTGCGCATGTTGGGATTGTGTTTATTTTTCAATTATATAATTC
>JAKSHX010000064.1 GCA_024399155.1 archaeon
GTAAGCGTCAAACCAACCCGTGAAAAATTTCAAAAGTCATTAATTCTGTGATAAAATGGAGATATCAGTTCGCCCGACAAACAGAAATTTGGTGGGGGAACTGGCTTACATAAAAGTTGGAGAGTTATATGAAAAAGTTTTTATTACTAATCTTATTATCTAGGATTTCATTTTGTTTATTTGCTCAGAATGTTGAAAAATTAGGGAATACATATGAATTAGATTATTACTGTAGAATGAATGAGATTTGTCCTTCCGACTTGTATGTAGATGAAGTAAATAATTATTTATATAGCAAAACTGATACTGGCTATATTCAGAAGACTTTAGATTTAACGAATAATTTGAGTTTAATAGAGAAAAAAGACTATACAGCAAAAACATTTACCGAAACATTTATACAACTAAATCAATATAGTTTTCATTTTAGTGGAATGGCTCTTGAAATTAAAAAAAACGGCAATCCGATTGGGGGTTGTAAAGTTGAAAATGGAATTTGTTTTATTCTAAAAAAAGATAATGGCTACATTATTTATTATGTAAATGAAAAAGGAATCCCAGGCGCAATAGATACAGAAGGAAAAATTTATAGTAATAAGGAATCCATAGACTATCTTAGAGTTTATGATCCTGAAAAATTTGCACATAGTTCAAAACGGGCAGTAGAACTTGGATTAAAAGCTAAGTTTGATTTATGTGAAGTTTTGGTTTGGGGTGACACTTATTATTCGACAGAAAAAATGATTTTGAAGTATTGGAGACAATACCGAGATGAATATCTGTATATAAATGCAAATGATACAATACAATATGATTTACAAGGGAACGGGTATCAGACTGGAATTTATACTGATAGCGAATATTCAAAAATTGTAATTGTTTCTCCTGAAGGGAAAAGACTTATTCCTCCAATAATGATTCATGAGTATTCTTCAATATTGAAAAAAACTTTGGAAACAAATTCTTATGGTATTTCTACCAGCTGGTACGTAGGTTTCGGTGGTAACATTTACTATTACATTGCAGGCGAAGATTACACTGAAGTATTCCGTATCCGTCGTACCTGGGGAAATCCTGACTTTTATGCTATGGCCATCAACGGCTACACAGAAGATGAATACGGAAAATATGTTGATGAAGTTTTACCAAAAATGAGTAAGGCAGATCTCCGTCTTCTACGAAATACAATTTTTGCGTTGTATGGTGTTCACTTCAAAAGCGAGGATCTTTCAAAATATTTTGACAAACAGGTTTGGTACACAGATGAAGGAAAAACTTCAGGCCAGGTTGTTTTACCAGAACACCGCCAGCAGCTTGTGGAAATGATTCAGAAGCTGGAAAAGTAACTGAAAAGTTATAGTGGATAATAAGGTTTTGTCGGAATAACTAAATCCACTCACCACGGTCTTCAAAAGGTTTCATTTCAATATTCCATGGAAGGAGTTTTCTCCAATCTTCCCTGGTTTCACAGAATGGAGCCTGTTCAAAGACATTTCTGAGATAATCTTCAGGATTAAGACCATTGGCCTTTGCAGTCTGAATCAAAGAAAACATAAAGCATGAACTTTTTGCACCTTCACCGCTGTAGTTGAATTTCCAGTTGTTTCTTCCGACAGTAAAAGGTCTTATTCCAACAGCTTCACATTCATTGTTGTCAGGTGTAAGTTCAGCACTGTCCAGATACTTCAAGAGTCTGTCCCATCGGTTTAGAGAATAATTAACTGCTTTGCCAAGTTTTGAACCAGGTCTGACTTTCGGGTGTATTTCTTCAACCCATTTTTTGAAATCCGCAAAAACTGGAAGAACTTTTTCTTTTCGTTTTTTAACAAACTCTTCCGCTGTAATCTTCTTGCGTTCATATTGTCTTCGCAGTTCTCTTTCAGCAACATAGATTTCATGGTAATAATCCAAAGCAGGTTCTGCATCCAAATCATTGCCGTTTTTCCATGCATCATAATATTTACGGCGGGCATGGGCATTACATGAACAATGAATAATCTTATTATCATGAGTCTGGTTATATTCATCAGCAGTTGTATTGTAATGGCTGAGACCGTCTGTCATCATAAAACCGCTGAAACCTTCAATGAGCGGTTCAACATTATTCTTGCTTCGTGACCATCTGAAATTATATTCAATGACAGGATGATTTTCTTTTCCACCCATCAAAACCCATATATAGCATTTTTCACGGTCCTTAAGATCATCTTTATCTCTTAATCCCAATTCCTTTCTGATTTCTTCAGGATTCTGATTGATAACCTTTACAGGAGTTTCATCTGCATGAATTACATTTCCGCTTATTACTTCTTCATGCATAACTTCTTTAAGAGGCTGCAGTCCATCAAAAGCTGTTTCCTGCCAGTTGTTCATATTTTCCCTCGAAATATCCAGATGACGGTATTTCAAGGCATACTGCTGGCGGTAGTATGGAATATGAAGGCCATATTTGTTGTAAATAAGGTGTGCTACAAAACTTGGAGTTGCCATTGCTTTAGGAAAAAGAGTCTTTTCAACAGGAGCAGTCTTTACAACGGATTTTTCAGAATATGTAATTCCTTCGCATACAGGACACTGGCATTTTTCCCTTACGATTCTGATTATTCTGAATCTCTGTGGTGGAGCTTCTACTTTATCTGTGGTTTCTGTTCCAATGACTCTCAGGCGGGCTCCGCATTTACAGTACATCTCATCTTCAGGAAGCTTTAAGCGCAGTTCTTTCGTAGGAATCTCAGGTCCGAATTTACCTCTTCCACATGTTTTGGTTCTGGCATTTTCTTCTTCAAGGTAAACAACTTTTGATTTATCATGTTCTCGGAATATTGGTTTTTCCTTTGGATTCTCCGCTGAAGGTGGAGTTATAACAGATTCTTTGTTGAATTCTTCATCCTTGATTTCAGGAACATATCCTTCTGCACGGCTTGCAAACTTTTCACCCATAAGTGAAGAAATCTGTTCCTTGAGGTTCATAATCTGATTTTTCTGTCTGTCTATCTGTATTGATTGTTTTTGAATCTTTTCTGACTGTCTGTTAAGTTCTTCAGACTGCTTATTTAGTTCTTCAGATTGTTTAGAAATTTCCTGATCCTTAGAATCAATTTTTTCCTCCAGAAGGGCAATACGTTTCTTTGCTTCTTCCAGTTCTTTGAGAACTTCTTCTAATGTCGGGTTCTGATTTTCAGTCATCACATGAAATTCTATCATATTTGAATTTCATGTAATACCATTTAAATGACGAGTTTAAAGTTCGTAATGAAGCTCACTGTGCTTTTTCCAGATGTTTATACCTTTAAGAAGAAGTTCCACATCTTCATTTTTGATTTCCATGGCTTCTTCCTGAGTCTGTGGCCAGGGCCATCTTTCCTTTTCAAGACGTTTTGCTGCAATCCAGAAACCGTTTCCGCTCCACCAGATTGCCTTCAGTATGGTTCTTGTAGAATTGCAGAAAAGAAAAACGCAGTCTTTGTCATACTGATTCATCTTCATTGTGTTTTTGATTATTTCTGCAAGACCTTCAAAAGACTTGTGCATGTTTGTTGCTCCTGGACGTAAAAAAATCCGGGTATTCGAGAAGTCAATTTTCATATCGTTGCCACCGCATCAAGAATCTTCACAAGGTTACGTTCGGAAATCTCTGCCGGTACCCTTACTTCAACACCTGCTTTTTTGATAAGAATTGATTTGTCTGAATCGGTAAGTATTTCACTTCTTCCAAGTTCAACAAATCCTTCGAGTCTCTTGTCCTCATACTTCCAGCCTTCTGAATAAACCCAGTATTTGAATGTATGAAGATTTATGCCGTGTTCCCTGCTGAACTGTGCTGCTGTCTGTCCTGAGTTTTTGAACTCACCAACCAGCTGATAACGCTGTATTAGCGAATATCGTTTAATAGTCTCTGGTTCTTCCATTGATTCCTCCAATGAAAGAACTGTATTTCTTTTTTACGGTTTTTGGTATGTGCGGTTGGTTTGACGCTTAC
>JAKSHX010000065.1 GCA_024399155.1 archaeon
GAATCCAATTCTGTGAATATACATCGTTTCAACTCACTCAATTCGTTATAGAGCCAAATTTTTTTTGAGAATGCTTTTATCTTCTGTCAGGGCTACGACAAATGTACGACTTTCGGTTTGTAGTATCGTCCAATATCAATTATATCAATTAAAATCGTAGGGGTTATCCGGAAACAATATGTGTTTTGAGCTCTCTGACAAGTTGGTAGGGGGTATAGGAGAATTCTAATTGTAACGCTTTAATTGTAACGCAGGGGTTAAAATGCTGTAAATCAACAACAGATCAGTACAAAAACGCCAAAAAATAATTGTAACGATTTGTAACGGTTTGTAACGCCCAACTATCTTAAAACATGCAAAATATTGTAATCCCGAAAATCGGCTTTCCCAAATTAACAAAAGTACCGCAAATGTTAACCACACTAAAAAAAGAGCAAGCCCATACCAACCCCTGACCTACTAATGAAAAACCAAAATAACAGAAAAACGTCATCTTGAAATGTTAAAATTTCACCTCGCATTTTTCCACTCCGCACATTTTCCCCAATTTTCCACCCTCTTTCCCCTGTCTCATTTTGCCGTTACAAATCGTTACAAATCGTTACAATTGATTTTTCGCCTTTTTACGCCATTCAGACCTTGATTCACAGTCATTTAACCCCCGTGTTACAATTAAAGCGTTACAATTAGAATTCTCCTATACCCCCTGTCTTTGTTGAAACAATGTATATTCACAGAATTGGACTTTCCCCACCCCCTACCCATCCACAAAGAAATGAATACCTTATAGGTAATGCCTTGTTACCCAGGGTTTACACCTTGGCTGATTTATGTCGCTCTTTTAATAAAATCGACTACACTCAGCATAACCGAAGCAAGTTTCGTTTCTGCTTTCGTTTGCAGGTTGCCAAGTCATTGTATTTTCCAATACCCACCTTTCGTTAGCCCGACATGCTTAATCAGACCTAACTTCTTCATTTTGTCAAGATGCCATTTAACACCTTCCTTACTAATTCCCACTATCTCTGCAAGTTGTTCACGAGTGGTTGACGGGTTCATGCGTATCTAAGCAAGAATGGTTTCTTGGGTAGTGGTTTCTATAGTTTCTTGGGTAGTTACAATAGTGTCAGTAAATATTTCTCTGTTAGTCTCTTGAATAGTAGCTTCTGTAGTTTCTTGGATAGTAGTTTCCGCAGTAAATTCCGCAAAAGGTATTGGCAGTGTCAGCCTCACTTCCTCTGTGGTCAGTCTGTCTTCAAGAGTAGGAGCGTTCCACTTTGCTTCCTGCCATGCGTCAAGAATCTTCGGAAAACCGCTGCCCAAGTTCTCGCCAAAACCTATCATACGGAGCATGTCCTGCATCTTGGGGTTACGGGCCTTGGAGTTGCCACCTTCGTAAATCTCTTCCAAAGGCAATTTAAGTGTGCCAGGGTTACGGAAACAGAGTTTGTCGTCATGTTTCTCTATACGCAATATTCCACCAGCCAAGAACACGTCAGAATGGATGATTGAGTTTGTCAATGCCTCTCTGACAGCCTTGTGCAGAGGGGTGTCATCCTCGCGTTTCATTCATCAATATCAGGAATGATGATGGCATCTTCTATTTCAGCTATTGATGGAATCATACCTTTCACATTTTCCGGGTAAAGTCTCTGCAAGTCATATTCGGATATTGCAATAGGTTGGTTAGACCCTTCAAGGGCATATTGAGCCAATGTGTTGTTCTTCGACTTGCAAATCAGCAGTCCAATGGTTGGATTGTCACGTCCTTCCTTGCGGAGCAGATGGTTAACCGCAACCACATAACCTTGTATTTGTCCCATATCAGGAAAATCAAAATCACCTATTTTCACCTCTACTGCATAGTAGCAGGAAAGGTTCAGATTATAGAACAGGAGGTCAATGAATTTCTCTTTTGTATCTATCTGCAGACGATGTTCCTTGCCCACGTATGCAAAGCCCACACCTAATTCGAGAAGGAATTTAGTTACGTTATGCATAAGTGCCTGTTTCAGCTGATACTCATTATATTTTTCCGTTATGCCGGTAAAAGCGAAGTTATATGGGTCTTTTGTTATTTCCTTCGCAAGGTCGCTCATGGGTGCAGGCAGGGTCGTACTGAAGTTAGTCAAAGCCTTGCCTTCTCTTTCTGACAAATCAGTGGATATGAAATTGAGTAACATATCACGACTCCAACCTTCGTTGACTATCTTACGTATAAAGAATTGTGCCTTTTCAGGTTGTTTTTTGAATTTGTCTATTAACAATTTGATATGTCCCCAGGGTACGGAAAAAATCTGCATTTGCAATTCGTCCCCAACTTGGGGACTAAATTCCGCACATTTCAATTTGTCCCCAATTTGGGGACAAATTGCAGATTCAGGAAACATTTCATAGAAGTATTTCATATACTTCAGATTTGTTACCGAGAAACATGCAGCATTAGGTATCTCATATTTCAAGTCTGTACTGAGATTATGAAAAAATCTGCCACCCCAACGTGTCTCTGCTTTCCGTTGCACAATGTCATAACCCAACCTCCAGTAGAACCTAAGCATCTCGCTATTGACTTTCACGGCAGCCTTTATCTGGCTCTTGCGATAGCGGAGGGATAGTTCTTTCACCCACTCCTTATATAAAGGGTCAATAATGGTAATATTATTTGACATACTCTGTTGTTTTTAGTTTGTGTATTTTTGTTTTGTTCATACCTGTAATTTTCGTATATTATTTCTTGACAGAAAAGTTCCCCAAGTTGGGGGATTTTTTCAAACATTACCGATTTTGGTTCTTATCGGGTTATTGATGTTTGATGGCCTATGATTAGAATCAATCAAGGAACCATTCCACCGACTATTTCCAAACTTAGTGCCGACTTAATGCCAAACTTAGTGCCGGACTTAGTGCCAAGCCTTCAGCTGATTCTGTTGTCAGTAGTCAGATGAAGGCTAATCTCTTCAGGAATCTTTAGAAATAGTTCTTTCGGACACTGACATTCTCCTTGCCATTGAGGCAGCAGTATTTACAACACCTTTTACGACATCAGCTCTCATAAGAGTGTATATATTCCACTGTCTTTCAGCAAGTTCTTTTACGACATCTTTTACGACAACATTATCAGTGATTCCTTTGTTCGTATTTCTATAAAACCATACTGATGGTAGAGTCGCCAAGTCATTGTATTTTCCAATACCCACCTTTCGTTGGCCCTACATGTTTAATCAGACCTAACTTCTTCATTTTGTCAAGATGCCATTTAACACCTTCCTTACTAATTCCCACTATCTCTGCAAGTTGTTCACGAACGTTTGACGGGTTCTTGCGTATCTCAGCAAGAATGGTTTCTTGGGTAGTAGTTTCCGCAGTAAATTCCGCAAATCCAATGGAACTATTTTTTTAGAACGACCCAATGTCCGCTATATCCGCTGCCTTCATACTTGATGTGTGGCATCTTGGCGATATGGCGTTTGATGGTAACAATACTTTTCCCGGACAATAAAGCAAGCTCTTCGGTGGTTATTTTAGGACGAAGAACCATTTGACTCTCAATCCATATATCGAGATTAACATCTTGAGTATCACCTTGGGTATCACCTTGAGTGCCACCATGAGGGACATTCAGTCTCAGGAATGAGACAATATGAAACCACCCTCTGTTTTCCATGTAGGTTCGGCAACACATGATTGCATACTGGCACCTTTTATTCGAATTGCAGTTAGAAGAAAGTTCCACAACTTGTGGAAATATTTACTTCAAATTTTTTATCCTTAACTTCCTCCTATCTTTTTGGTGTCAGAATGACCATCAATTACTATCCATTGACCACCATGGCGTTTGCCTTCATCTCTGACAATGTACCCCTTTCCTTTGAGTTTCTTGATGTGATAATAAACACCATCCTTTGTCATTCCACATAAAACAGCCAACTCTTTAGTAGTAATCTTAGGATTCTGCTTAATGA
>JAKSHX010000066.1 GCA_024399155.1 archaeon
TTACGAGAAACATTATGAAAAAATGTCAAAACTGAGGTAAAAGATTGTTTGCCCGACAAGACCGTTTAGGGCTTGCCGGGCACATTTCTCTATTGTGATAGACGTTTAGCGGCCCTTGTGCTTATTCTCGTAATTCTTCTCATAATCGCCACTGGTGATGTTGTCCAGCCATTCCTGATCGTCCTGGTTCCACTTGACGGCCTTCTTGTGACGGATGTTGTTGATGAACAGTGGAATCAACTTTTTTTCAATTCACGAATCAATAATCCAATGTTTGTGCCGAGATTGTTTTCTAGTTTTACCAAATTTTGTTCGTAAATTTGTGAATTTTTAACAGCAATATCAATATTGTTCATAAAGTCTCTATTGAAATTAAGATTTGATTTACTGTAAGATCCCTTAAGTTTATCTTTCAAGCACGCACTCACAAAAGAACGACTTCCATTTTTCTTATTCTCGAGAAGTTCCTGCTTACGGTATTCCTTCAAGTCACTGTAATGCAATAAAAGCCACAATTCAAAGCAAGGATTTGATACGAAAAGAGAATAATTTTCCTCTTCTGATTTTGTAACAACTTCGTTGTACTGCCTCAACTTAAAACTCTTCCTATCACGATCAACAATTAAGCAAACCTTATCAATGTCCTTCGAATAAGAATCTGATTTTTTTTACATCCTCTTTCACCTGTTCAAGCAATTTTGATGGATTACTTGATGTGCTGTCATCATGTTCAACCAAAACAATTTCTATTAATGGATTTATCTGCAGTTGAATACGATTCTCACAGATACCTCGCAGATATTGATATTCAGTTTTCTTTCCCTCGCAGGCTATAAAGAATTTTCTCTTCGGTTCAACAGAGTAAGATTCTATAGAATAGCGTTCGCCATATGGTCTAGAAATTCTCATGCTATGTATTCTCCTCATCGAAGAAAATGGATTCAAAAATAGGAACTCCACCATAACGGCCTTCCAAGTATGCCTTTTCTATTTTTTTGTCAAATCGCTCTTTAAATTGATCGAAAGGAAACAACTTCGAAACACCAAACTTATCTTTTTCAATAAAGAAGATTTCATCTTGACGCAAAATGTTCAAATCAAGAAGATGACTTTCATGAGTTGAAATAATCAGTTGGACATTTCTTTTTTCAGCAATTTGCAGAAATTTTTTCACAAAATACAGAGTCAGTTGTGGATGAAGGCTTCGGTCAATTTCATCAATGACGAAAACCGAGTCCTTTTTCTTGCTTAACAATACGATCAAGAGGCTGAATAAGCGCTTTGTGCCATCGGATTCTTCTCCAAATGAATAAAGTGTACCTGGAACACCATTATGTTCAAACAAAATTTCATTGAAGGACAAGGCTTTTTTGCCTCTTTTGGGAGCGTACCAATAGAGGTGGCCATTCACATTCATGCTCATATAATGGTTAAGAGCTAGTCTCGCACCAATATCCCTAGGATTCTTTAAACCCTGTTCAATTTTTTCACGATACTCTATAGGCAAATCCTTCAAGATATAGTCAATACTTACTTCATTGCGAATGACATTTGAAATGCCTGTAGAAAATGATTTTAACGTATCTAAGAAAAGATCTTCATTTTCGGGAGACAAGTACTCCCAATGTTCGCCAAGCTTTGTATGAGGGAAAGCGATGCTTATATCATCCAAATGAAAGAGTATCTGAGGTATAATCGAAATTCCCGATTCAATTTCATAAAGTCCTGCCTTGTTCAAGACCAGGTTTTGGATGATAAGAGAATCCTGAACTTTCTTAAAATCATCAAAATAAATTCCAATACGATCGGCGATATTTTTGGGGACTAACTTTTCATTAAAATGAAAATCTCCCTTTGTAGAATTCCTTGAATAGATAATAGTATCTTTTTGACCAAGTTCTACCAGCCATTCTTCAGTAAAACGGCCCTCGGAAATAACTATTTCAAAGCCATACGCATAAGTTTTATCCTTGATTGTGAATTCAAATTCAAAATATGAAGGCTTTGATTTATTTATGTCACAAACTTTGGAGTATAAAAGGGTTGATAATTTTTTACTCCCTTCAAAAACAGCTTTCCTCGCAAAATCCATTGCTTTAATAAAATTAGACTTGCCGGATGCATTAGCTCCATAAATTGCTGCAAATTTCAGCAATTTAAAATCCTTTGACTTATAAAGTCTCTTAGAATTCTTCTTGACATTCCCTGCAATCAAAGACAACCGTTCTACAGAGTCAAAAGAGCAAAAATTACCAACAGAAAAGCCAGACAACATAGCTAAGTCCTATTTTATGTGATTTTTTCACATAAAATATTATTTTTATTATTCAATGTCAATTGCAAAGTTTCAAATCCCTATATAATTTTTCTGGTCGCAAAACGATAACGTATATTGTCTTTCGCAAATTCCTCTAAAGGGGTAAAAAAATAGGATGTTCCAATTTTTAGATTTGTAAACGACCTAGTAAACAACTAAAAAGAGAGCATCCTATGGATAACAATATGATTAAAATTGACGAAGAAGGCCTCAAAAATGATTTGTAGTGTCGATGCTTGACGAGGAGGCTGCGGAACTCTGCAACGCGGAGAAGCATGAACGTACCGACGAGCGCAAGAACTACCGCAGCGGGCATTACCAGCGCAAACTGCTGACCACAGCTGGCGAGGTAGAACTTTCCGTCCCCAAGCTTCGTTTGGCCCCGTTTGAAACAGCCATTATCGAACGCTACAAGCGCAGAGAATCGTCCGTCGAGGAGTCGCTTATCGAAATGTACCTTGCCGGGGTATCCGTACGTCGCGTAGAGGACGTTACAGAGCTCCTGTGGGGCTCCAGGGTCAGCGCATCAACCGTAAGCAGCCTTAACCAGAAGGTCTATGGGAAAATCGAGGAATGGCGCAACAGGCCGATAACTGGCGAGTATCCCTATGTGTTTGTTGATGGAATCTACCTCAAGCGCAGCTGGGGCGGTGAAATGACCAGCGTCTCGGTACTTGTCGCCATCGGTGTCGCCGAGGACGGCTATCGCGAGATTCTCGGGGCCTGCGAGGGTGCGAGCGAGAGCAAGGAATGCTGGCGAAGTTTCCTTGTAAGCCTCAAGGAACGTGGCCTGAAGGGTGTCAGGCTCTTCACGTCGGACAAGCACCTTGGTTTCCTGGAATCAGCCTCGGAGGTCTTTGCAGAAACATCCTCGGCTCGGATATGAAAATATGCAAGCATATTTTCGCATCACTCGCCTTGCGGAGTTTTCCGGATGGTGAATCGGCCTTGATGTTGGTCTGTGCAAGGCTTAGATACGTCGCGTCAAAGGACTGGGGTACCAAGCGATACTTGAATATGAAACACCTCTATGAACTTGAAAACCAAAGGGAAATCGAAAGCGAAATTAAAAAGGCCAGGTCGAACCTAGCCTAGAATCTGATGTTGGAACAAACTATTTTTGCGAAAAACCCTTGACACAACCTTCTCTACTTATGACTCCTTTTATTTTTCGGGAGGATTACAGTAGATGCAGTCGCCACCGCGACGATAATAGAACTTGTTGGAAAGGAGAATCTTCATAACGTAAAGATAATCATTTTATTTCTTATGGAAATTGTTCAATAAAGCTTCCGCCATCAGCCTTTCTTTGAGCATTGATTTCTTTTTTGCAATAATCAAAAATATCGGCAATGCAAGTATGCAAAGAGAGTGACGGATTAGCATCAAACCAGCAAAAGCCACTCCATTTTTGAAATTTTTGAAATTCTTCACAATCTTTCTGAATCCGGCCCGAGCGTCTTATTGCAGAACGAACATCTTCTAATCTCAAAGAAGAAAGGACTCTTTTAAAATTATTTTCGACTTTATAATCTTTAAGGCTTTGAAACTTTTCATTAAACGCTGAATTAATTGGTCCCAAATAATCCTTTTGCGATTCAACCGATTT
>JAKSHX010000067.1 GCA_024399155.1 archaeon
TAACAAATAAAACTTTCTTTTGGTCCTAAATATGATTCTGAAAGTGGGACTGTGGTTTTGTGCAGGACAATTTTTTCAATCATAATCTGTGGACTGATAGCATAAAGCTTTAATGTATTCAGACCTTTTTTTAGGTTTACTGTTTCTTTTACAATTTTGATGTTGGAAATGGCTTCTTCTTCCCATTGTCTGCTTAAGAAGAATGGGCGGTCTGGCTGGTGAACTGTATTTATGCAAACCATTTTTTCATCATTTATTGAATAGCCTATATAATGCTTTGATTCAAAACAAACCGGTGTTGTAGGAGACATATACAATATCATTTCATAGGATGTTGATTCTGTGGCTGTAAAGTTGTAAGTAACATAAGGTCTGTCCCCATTTGCACAGTTTTCAAAATTGGCTGTTACCGGGTAAACCTTAATGGAACTGCCGGTTCTTCCATATGGTTCCAAGGTTTTGAATTCAGCACCATCAGCGGAATGATTTTCCTGGAAGTGAGATGCCATCATTGAAATAATTCCATCTGTTTCTATAAAGGCATTTTTCTCATCAGCTTTAGAAAGATTATGGACTTTCAGGATAATTTTAGCTTTTGAAAAACCAACATTTTCCACAGTGAACAATCCTTCTGCATCATCTTGGATTTTGCTTCTGTCGATTTTTAGTGTGATTTTTTTGCAGAGGTCTGTCCCCTTTGTGCCATTTGTACGGCCCACAGTTCCTTCAACAGAAGAAAAACTCATCCAATCACACTCTGTATCAATTTTGAACTTAACTTCCTGTTCGCTGGCACAGGCAATTTCAAAGTTAATTTCGTTTACATCGGGACGAAGAAAGTCTTTCCAAATCTGAGGCTGACGGTCTCGCCAGGTTCCTCCAATTAGATAATCAATTTTATCAGAACGAACAAGAATCATCCTTGGTTCTCTGGCTGGCGTTATATAAACCTGTTGTGGATATTTGCAGTCTTCGTCATTCCAGAAGGTAAAACCAATATGTTCACCAAGACCAAAGCCGTCGTACTTGCCATTGTCCACTTTGTGATATTCTTCAATAAGTTCCAGGTCACGCTGCAAGTAAAAAGGAAGTTCATCTGCCAGAAGATTTGCTTCCACCCGATTCTGATCTGCATATAACTTGTTACGGCTGGCCAGAATCCACATTTTGAACAGGTTTGCAGTACCACAGGCAGGGTAGTAGAGAAGAGAGATAAAGGCACTTTTGAAGTTTTCTGGGCATTTAGATTTTAATGCTTCACAGTTTTCTAAAATGGAATTACAGGTATCAAGAATTTCCTGAGCTTCTCCAAAATGAACGGGATGGAATACACTTGCGTTCATTACTTCGTGTTTGCGCTTTGCAAGGAGAGTTGTGTAATCATCAAGAATTTTGTCCAGAATATAGAGGTCTGTCCCCTTTGACTCAGTTGAGCCTGCAAACCAGGTAGCAAATTGCTTTTCAATCCAGTTTTTTCTATATGCAATACTCTGACTAACAGGTGCATGTCCCCATTTTTCAATGTCGTAAGCTAAATCTAAAAAGTATGATAATCCGAATTCCTGTGTTCCAATATCACCAATATTGGTAACCCAGATTTCACGAACTCCATAATCATAGGCAGTTGTCATCTGATCCTGAATTTTTGGAAGATAACTGGACCCAATCCACTGGAAAGCGTGAGGACCGCCGTGCATATCCATATGGTAATACATCCCATAGCCGCCATTGTGTTTAAGCATTTCTTTGGTTGGCAGAGTACGGGTATATCCCACATTGTTATCGCTAAGCATAAGGGTAATGCCGTCTAGTTCAGGATCCCCGATTAATCCTTTTGTCTGCTGGTTACCGTAGAAAAATTCTTCAACTTCTGTAAATAAAACAATCTGTCTTCTAACTTTTGACAAATCAGGATTTATAGTCTCCCGAATAAGTTGATTCTGGGTCTTCAAAACATTACGGATAAGCTGGATATTTTCTTCCAAAGTGGCATTCTGCATAATGGCAGAATCATTTTCACCGCGCATACCCATGGTAATTACCTGTTCTTTATCTGCAGTACGAGAAAGACCGTCTCTCCAGAATTTTGTAATGCCTTTTGGGTTTGCAATAAAATCCCAGGCATCGCCGTATTCAGAATTTTTTCCACGGACCATGCTGTATTCTTGACCGCTTCTCATACAAGGTTCATGATGAGACATGCTCATTACAACTCCCAGCTCATCGGCTAAATCTGCACTGGCAAGACCCGGTCCATCCAGTTCAAAGTTTGAATTCCACATAGCAGGCCAGAGATAGTTTCCTTTTAAGCGGAGCAAAAGCTCAAAGACCTGCTGGTAACATTTTGCATTAATTCCGCCAAAATGATTTTTTGCCCAGGTACCAAAAGCAGGCCATTCATCATTAATAAAGAATCCACGGTATTTTACAGATGGCTCTTTGGAAATAATATTATCTTGGGAAGTGAAGGTGATTTCATTTTTTTTTGCAGGATACACATGATTCCAGTTTACAAGGGGGGACACACCTATCATTTCAGAAAGGTGGAAAAGTCCGTAAATTGTTCCCCGTTTATCGCTGCCAGCAACTACAAGCATATTTTCCAAAACTGTAATTGAATACACTTCCCATTTATTTTTCAAAGGTTCAAGATTAATAAGATTTTGAGAAGCAAGTTTTTCGAGAATAGGGCTCTTACCCAAAGTTCCGTAAATGATTACAGGGTTAGAGCCTGGTGCTTCCAGATTTGTGATAGTATCAGGTCGCTTATCGAAAACAAGATTGAAATCATCTTTTACCAGCGCTGCAATTTTTTTTACACCAGAAAATGCTTCTGCCTCTTCATAAAAACTAATATTCTTATTAATGGTAATCTTATTCATAGGAACATTATAAACTTAGAATAAAGCAAAAACTTCCACAAAAATAAGATAAATATTGCGAAATCCGACTTTTAATAATATAGTGGAAATATGAAGGTTGAAGGCAGCAAAATCTTTTCGTATCTTGAATCAGATATAATTTCTCAGCATAAAAAGGATGTTCTTCATCATAACGAGAAGATTCTGTTTCATACTCACGACGGATATGAAATTTATCTTTTTCTGAATGGAGATGCTGATTTTTTTGTTGAAACCTGCGGACATCATCTGCAGCGAGGTGATTTAATTCTTACTAAACCTTTTGAATTTCATAATGTAATTGCTGGTGAAAATCAAACCTATGAACGCCTTTTTATTAATTTGAAAGAAAATGTGATTACAGAGCTGAGCCAGGGGAAAGAAAATCTTGCTTCTTGTTTTGAAACTTCCATTCAAAAACTGAATATTATTCATCTTGGAGAAGATGCAGTTCAGCAGTTAGTGAGTTTGGGAAATCAGCTGGAACAAAATTTGAGTGAGAATAAATATGCAAAAGATTTACTGACAAATGCACTTCTTACACAGATTCTGATTTTTATAAATCGTAAAATAGAAAAAATTGAAGGGGATAATTCTGAATCGAAACTGCTGGTATCTGCAAAAACAATGATTCCGCCGCTGGTAGAAAAAATCCTTATTTATATAAACCAGCACCTGACAGAAAATCTTTCCGTAACAAGACTGGCGGAGGATTTAGGATTTAATTCAGATTATCTTTCCAGAATTTTCAAAAGTTTTACTGGAGCTTCCCTGCAACATTTTATTCTCATAAAAAAAATAAATTACGCCCAGAAGCTCTTGAATCAAGGAAAAACTGCGACCGAAGCTTGTTATCTTTCTGGTTTTAATAATTATTCAAATTTTAGCCGCAGTTTTTCGAATATTACTGGAAAAAGTCCTGGAAAATTTCAGAAACTTCATCAGGAAACTGGTGGAATCAGGGTA
>JAKSHX010000068.1 GCA_024399155.1 archaeon
TTATCGACACATTATCGACACAGTGACGATAAAATATCGACACTTTATCGGCACTATTCTGTAGTCGTTATTGCAACGTATTCACGGTTTTTATTTGCCCCGACGGTCTCTAAAATCATATCGTTAACCATAGACACCAACAACTGCTTAGCGTATGATTCACTGATGTTTAGCATTTCTTTTGCATCTTTGGATGTTATACTGCCATTTTGCTTTACATACTGAAGGATAAGTTCCTTTTTATCGCTACTCTTTGTCGCTTTATTGCTGCTTTTTATTGTTTTATCGCTACTTAATCTCCATAATATCACTTTGAATTGGTTTGAACTGTATTGGTTGTCGAAATCTATTCTGACGTTTTCTTTCAATATTCGTGGAATGCCAGAACCTAAGCCTTTGTATATCATTGTCCTGTTTCCGAATACAGCCATTTGGGGGTTGCGTTGTTTCGATACGCCAAGTTTTATGTCGTCTATACTTATGTCTTCGCACAAAGCACCGCTGTTGATGATTTCAACCCTGTTGTCAAATATGAGTACCCTGATTGCGGCGGGGCTGTTGATATCTAAGTGAACCAGAGCATTTTGCATTATCTCTTCAAGTACAACTTCGGGGATTTCCAATACTCCTGCTTTGTTGAAATTTTGCCCGTTTTGGACGTAGTGGAGATTTGCTTTAATGAAATTGAGCGTGTCTTCAAACATTTTCGGTACACGCCCTGTGATGTCCCTGCTGTCTTTGTATATTGACCCTCCTATGTCATTTCCCTGATAGGCAACGGCTTTCACGACGAACCAAGGTAGTAATAATTGTGGCTGTCTGCCGAAAAACAAAGTTCCAGCAACAGTAAGTCTGTTGTCGTTGTCAATGATTTTCTGGCTTTGCAGCAACTTGGTCAATGGCATGTCGAAATCGTTGGTTTTCCTGCCAAACGAGGATATGAAGTAGTGTTCAACAACGTTTAAGTCCAGGTCCTCCAATGTTGTGCCCTCCAATGCGGATAATTCGGGCTTGTATCTGCCTGAGTCTTGGAACAATGACAGAATTTCGTTGTTTTCGGTCACTCTCCGCTTGTCGGCTCCTTGTTTCACCCAGATTTCTCCGTTGATGCTTTTGTATGGTTTGTCTTTGCCCCTTGGCACATAGCAGATTACGAATAAATCTCCTTTTAATTTGACAGTTTCAGTCTGGATGTAAATCGTTGGTTTTATTTGTTCGTTGGCGGTGTTTCCCAACTCGTTGTTGGTGCGTTGGGCTTCCTCGTACGTCAGTCCAATCATTTCGCCTTTTTTGTCGTCAATGCCGAAAATGATTTTTCCTCCTCCGCAGTTGGCAAAGGCTATGATTTCTCTTGCGATTTCTTTTTGGGTGGAGAATTCTCTTTTGAATTGTACGAATGAGGTTTCACCACATTCGACAATCTCTTTTAATTCTTTTCCGGTCATGGTGGCGTTTGTTTTTATTTTAGGGTGCAAAGTTAGTGAAAATTATTGGGAAAAAGAAATTTTTCAGGCATAAATTTTCGTGTGCGGAGTTAGGTTGTGTCGAGGGGGAGGAAGAGTGGGGGCTGGTTGTCGAAGGCTTTGCGGCGGGAGAAGAGGTTCAGGCGGATGAAGAGTGTGAGGATTTCGGGGGTGAATTGTGGGGTTTTTGTGTGGGTGTTTTGGGTGTTGAGGGTGAGGTGCGGGCGGTTTTCGGAGAGTGAGGCGAGGGCTTTGGCGTAGGTGGCGAGTATGAAGTAACGCACTGACGTGTAGGGACGTAAGTGTTTTGGGTCGTTGTGTTTGTTGTAGTTTTCGGGGTGGTGTGCGAAGTCTGGATTAGCAGCGATGGCGAGGCGGTTGTGCTCAAGCATTCTTAGTTTCCATTCGGCGAGTTTGAAGGGGAGGCGCATGTCGAGGGAGGTGTAGAGTGATGCCAAGCGGAAGGTGTCGCGTGTGCGGACGGTGCCTGGTGTGGGTGGTTTGGTGTTGGGGTTCCAGACGAGGTATGCGTATGTTTTGCCGTTTATGGTGCGGTAATAGACGTCGCTGCCACGGTACATTTTGCCTGAGATTGAGGAGATTGGCATTTTGTCGAAGGTGTAGTCACGCATGTTGTGTGGTTTTTGGGGCTAAGTTGCTGATTTTCATATTCACCGTCCGTAGCTGGTAGGTAGCGCAAAGGTAAGGAGTTTTTTTGATATATGCAAGGGTTTCGGGATTTTTTTTGCGGGACGGGATAGAAAATGGCGAATTGTGAGTCTTTATATATATACAGCGGTGGTTTGGGAAGTGCCGTCTAAGCCTTTTTGTCAAAACAGTTGCGAGGGAAAAGGCTCAGGACTTGACATAATTCCCGAGGTTAAACAATTTTGAACAAATAATTAATCTTCAAGTGTTTATACTTATTATTAACGTATTGTTATGAAAACAAAATTATTCTTTTTTGCCATAATGGCTGGTTTGTGTCTTATGGCAGGTTGTTCAAAGGAAAACAAGAACAACGACGTCGTGCCGAAAGAGGACGATGGCAACAATGAAATCAGGGAAGTATTCGATTTGGCGATGTCGTCGATTGGAAAGAGAGTATCGGATGTAAATTCGTTGCTTGCAGCTGCAAATTATGAATTTGAAGGAGATACGGATGACGGTTTGAATTATGTCAAGCAGGATGGTAAAGTCTGTATTTATCTGGTTTTGTGGCACGGTTCGGATGGGGTGGTTTACTCTCCTGTGGTGAACCTGTCGTCTGAGTCATCATATTCCTACATAGGTGATGACGATAAATTCATGCAGTTTGTCTATTCAGTAGGCGAGAAACCATCTTTGCCTTCAGGCGACAAGGCCGGATTCGCAGACTTTTGGTTTGTGACAGATAACGGGAATGTGTATGAAGGCGAAAGTTGGAGCGAATTGAAGTCATGTTTTGCTGAAATAGGCAATGCATACGTGGAGGCGGAAATGTCTTGGAGATCGGATAAGGATAGCGAGGATTCTCCACAGGAAATTTTTATAGAAAGGGAATCGGAACCTGACGAAGAGGAGATAGATATCCAGATAATCGATTTAACTTTCTACAAAGAGTGAATATCATTGTTTATTGAGACATAATGTTGGGTGTACAATATATGCCGTTATACATAAGGTGAGGCTGCGGAGGCCTTGCATTGCACGAATCAGATAATAGGCTCTGCTGGTTTGAGCAATGAAATAGAATAAAAAGAGCCTATCTTTATAACTTAAAAAAACATTTTGACATGAAAAGGATTATCACAATTTCGTTTTTACTTATTGCATTGTCGTTAAACAATTTAGGCAACGCAGAATGTCGCGGTGGGTACGAGTTAGTCGGCTCATATAATGCATTTGTAATAATACCAAGTTTTGGTAATTATACATCGAGCTACCATTCAATTAATATATACAGAAATTGCAATGGGACACAACGATACTGGGCAAAAAATGCTAATCAGCTCTATAATATCGTTATTAATAATAGCAAACGAACATATCTGGGATATGATGTTTCCAAATACGATTATGAGGTAGAAGTTAACGGCAATTTTTATTTCTTCAATCTGTAACAGAGCTCCGGTAAAAACCGGTTTTCAAATTAGCAGGCATCTAATAGGGACTCAACGAGAGCCTGATTAAATAGTTTAAGGGTGGTTCTATTAATTATGGTGAGTTCTATATATTCACCGTTATGTTAAACGAATAAGATAAGCATCAAATAAACTTTTTGGCGTTTTTGAAGTTTATTTTGGCATCTTGCTGGTTGTCAGTCGGTCACAATGCCCGCATTGCTTTCTCCGCACAGCAATCTGCTAAAAATAAACTTCAGAATCGTCTCAACATAATTAA
>JAKSHX010000007.1 GCA_024399155.1 archaeon
TCATAGTGTCCCCTCTATCTTTTTTAGGAGTTCTTTTGTTTCATTTTCAACATCAATGACATCATTAGAAATTTCTGTGGCTTCAATTTTTAGACCATATTCATTCATTATTGCATTTCCACGAACTTTAAGTCGTTTAATGTATAACTTACTACCAATCTCTTCAACTATAGCATCCTCTCCGTGGTTTCTAACGAATTCTATTGCGTTATCGAGGGATATTCCTGTAAATTTTTCGGTATAATCACGATTCATATCCGTTGTTATTGAGCCTGTACCGTCATCAATGACAATTCTTGTTCTAATATCTGGTACAGATTGTGCTGTTTCATGTACCATGCATCTGTCATTGATGGTCACACGGTTACATTGAGAACATCTCTTAATTATGCCGCTTTTTGGTGCTATACCTACAACAGCTCCTCTGACTATAACATCAATGCCACCATTATTTTTTATGAGATCACCAATCATTTTTTCATTCCCTTGGCTGACCTCATTCTCACCAATTTCCGTATCAGCTTCAGATACACGAGTGTAGTCCCCCATGTTGATTTGCGGAATACCTCTCCACAATTTTATGTACGCGTTGACTATGCGATACGTTTTACCAATCGATAAGGAAAAGTCATTCCATGCAGAATACTGTATTTCCCCCGTCCCATCGGCGATTGTTCCAGAATAAATAGTTTTTTTACCATTTACGGTTTCGACTTCTCTTATTTTTAGCGATTGAATACGCCCAACTACAGTAATACGTTTAGAATCATTTTTTATTTCTCCAATACAGAGTTCAGTAGGTGTGGATGAGAAAGAAACATTAGATGTGCTTTCAATTTTTTCTGATGATTCTTCAATAGAACTATTTACACCAGCATTAACTTGAACGGTATCGTTCCACTTTCTACAGTAACAGTTTTTAAAAAGATAAGTACACCCATTTTGAAGGTCTCTACATGACCAGTCAGTGAAGGATACCGATCCTGTTTCATCGCTGATTGTACCGGAAGTGACATCTTTTTCTCCACTTCTAACGTTTATTTTTTTATTTTGGCAGAAGACTACTTTGGCAATAATACTGACATTTTGTTCTTCACCAGTTAAATTCTCAATCTTTTTTATCATATCAGCAGAGGTAACAAATCCTATGTTTGGTCCGCCATATTTTCTGATGATAGCTTTTTTAGCTGATACTACGTCAGTATGGTACTTGAAAACATAATTCTTGAGCTCACTAAAAAGTGTCTCTTCAGTAACCTTTCCTGCGAGCGCCCGCTTGAGTTCTTCAAAGTGGGGCGCTAAATCCTGTTCTTGCATCGTTTCAACCCCCCTCGCTGGATACATTTACGCATGAATTCCTGTTCAGTTTTATCAACGCCCAACTTACTATAAACGTCAATTTATTTAATTTATTCAACTATCAAATCTACAACAGTGTCAAACTGCATTAAATTGTTGAGTTCGTCCAATCAAAATTTGAAATAAAATGCCAGGCGCGTTGTCATACACATTTATAAAGAACAAAACTATCAAAGATCATGGTCCCTAAAGAGAGGATCGATAAGATTTTGGACGGATACGACCTAAATAATATCACTATAGCGACGCTTTGTTCGCATTCATCCTTACAGATCTTTCATGGCGCCCGCAAAATGGGTTTTAATACGATAGGTATCACTATTTCACACGACACCAAATATTACGAAGCATTTCCCCTCGGAAAGCCAGATGAAATTATAAAGTATAAGGACCTCGACGACATGGAGGCAAATGTTGATAAACTCCACGATAAGAACGTTGTCATCATTCCTCACGGTTCGTTTGTAGAGTATGTGGGTCCCAAAAGATTTGAAGATTATGAGGTTCCCGTCTACTGCAATCGCGAAGTTTTGCGCTGGGAATCTAATAGAGATATGGAAAGGCAGTGGTTAACATCTGCAGGGATAATGATGCCTCGTGCTTTTACCGATGCGAGGGAGATCAATGAACCTGTAATGGTGAAGTACCATGGAGCCAAAGGTGGTCGGGGTTATTTTATCGCCAAAGATTATCCAGATTTTAAAATGTCTGTTGACCAATCCATGCCGTATTCTATACAAGAATACTGCTTGGGGACCAGATATTATTTACACTTTTTTTATTCGCCATTCAAGAATACTGGTTACAAACTAAAAAGAGGTGGATCATTAGAACTTCTTTCCATAGACAGGAGAGATGAAAGTAATATCGATGAAATGTACAAACTCGGTTCTATCGAAGATGCGAAACGTCATGGATTGTACCCGTCGTTCGTCGTTACCGGAAATACGCCCGCCGTACTTAGGGAATCGCTTCTTCCAAAAGCATTCACTATAGCAGAGAATGCCGTCGAAAGATCATACGAGTTATTTAATGGGATGTGGGGACCATTTTGTCTCGAAACAGTCGTCACAGATAAACTTGAGTTTAAAGTATTTGAAATATCCACCAGAATAGTTGCAGGAACCAATCCATTTATATCGGGTTCCCCGTACGCCGACCTGATTTATCCAGGCTTGAGTACCGGCGGAAGGATTGCCATGGAGATCAAAGAATCCATTAAGAATGGGCATCTAAAAGATCTTATGACTTAAGCTTTGGGATGATAATGCCATCAAATACAACAATTATACGGTGACGCAATGATTTCTAGAAGGATTCAAGAAGTCCCCCCATCAGGTACGGTGGCTATGTCAAATATGGTCGCTGAAATGAGATCAAATGGCATCAAAGACATCATCTCCTTTTCTCTCGGTGAGCCCGATTTTACCACCCCGTGTAACATTATAGATGTGGCTGTGAAATCGCTTCATAATGGATTTACACATTATACATCATCGATGGGTATACCAGAATTGAGAAAGGCAATTGCAGAAACTACGAAGGCAAAAAATAAAATTCCTTGTGAACCGCAAAATGTTCTCGTTACTCCTACGAAACAGGCAATATTCATGTGGGCGTTAGCCTACCTCGATCCAGGCGATGAAGTCTTGCTTCCGGACCCATCATGGGTTTCTTATGAAGCGGTTATACGTCTTTCTGGTGCTATCCCAGTGTATGTTCCTACATATTTTGATGAAAGATATGTCGTCAATATTGACAACGTGCTTGAGGCAATCACTCCTAAGACGAAAGCTATTGTGATAAATTCGCCGTCTAACCCTACTGGTACTGTACAACCTGAGAAAACACTCAGGGCCATTGCTGATATCTGCATCGACAATGATTTAATTGTTCTTAGTGACGAAATATACGAGCACATAATTTACGGTGCAAAACACGTATCAATAGCGTCGATGTCTGGCATGTGGGAGCGTACTCACACAGTCTCAGGAGTTTCAAAAACTTATGCGATGACTGGATGGAGAATTGGATGGGTCATCGCTAATGATATCAAACCGATCAATAAGTTACAGTCCCACTCCATAACATGTTGCACGTCTTTTGTGCAACAAGCAGCCGTCGAAGCGTTAACCGGGCCACAGGAAAGCAAAAATATAATGATTGAACAATTTAAAAAGCGCAGAGATATTGCACTCGACTTACTTGCTGACATTCATGGACTTGAATGTAACATACCAGATGGCGCGTTTTATTTATTTCCTAAGTTTAACTTTGACATAACATCCAATATGTTTGCTGAAAAGTTACTCCAAGAAAAACATGTAGCAATAACGCCAGGAAGAGCGTTCGGTCCTTGTGGAGAAAGTTCATTCAGAATGTCATATGCAACCAGTGAAAATGACATTAGAGTCGGAATATCTAGAATAAAAGATTTTTGTTCTAAATTCTGAGACTAACTTCGAATAACGAAAATAAATCTAATTTCACATACAAAAATCACGACATTTTTACATTAATGGATAATTCTGAAACGGGATACATTCTTACAATTCATATGTCTCTGCTCTCAGAAATCAAAGATATGGTGTATCTTTTCCAGTTCAAAAAATGAAGCCGTGTGTGCTTTCATTAATATTAAGAAAGTTGTCGTTAAAAACGACTGTACACGACACTCAAGGATAAATGAGCATATTGATGCACGAATATTTTGAATAATGATGAAATGAAACTTACTAAATCCCTAAATTTCGTCGATATGACACATCTTGGAGCGAGTACTTTTAAAGTGCAAGAAATGTTGTTGTAGATGCAACGAATTCGGCACTAAAGTTTTTTAAAGATGGAATAATCACCAACGCTATTAACACACCTCACAACGATGATCATGACGCTCAAGCACCCAGCTGACGCAAATACTGATAAAAAGGTTATAGGTGCACACGAATTCGAGAAAGCAAAGCCCATCACACTTTAAGGTAATAGCATGGATAAGAATACAATTATTACAGTTGACGACCTGGCCAAAGCAATCAGAAACAGCCCCAACAATAGAGGAATGATTGAAGAGGAAGCATACTATCTTGCAAGGCATGTGTTGAATTTTTTCGGTTATTCCGACAGAATAATTGATAATGTTTTAGAACCAGAGGACCGCGACGCATTTTATATGCTTGAAGATGCCGCGATTCTGACCACTGAAAGAGAAGAGACTACATTATACGATGGAAGAGAGTGGAGAATCCATTATTGGCTTTTTAGAAAGGACAGAATACATAATTTGATGGAATGTGTTAATACTCGTGATGAACAGGATATGAGTAATAACAGCGCATACAACGATCTTCCATTAGATGTATGGGATCGTAGTTCGAAATAAGTTTTGAACATCATGATAACTATTGTAAAACTTCTACGATTGAGAAAATAAAGACAATCGCGAATGCTAATTAAATTAAAACAGGCCACAATCGTTCACACTAGGATTGCCGCCATTCAAAATTTATATGCATCTAGTTTTTTAATTCATGATAAGTGGTATTATTATAGTAAATTCATTTTTATTCAGCTTTTATGACAGACATAATTGATGTGATGATTATCATGATAACTGGCTTTTGGATGTTCTTGCCAGCTATGGTGTCAAATCCTTTTGCTGCTATTTTCGGAAAGAATAGTAAGGTAAAGATGGATTTTGGAAGATATTGGAGAGGAAAGAGAATATTTGGTGATGGCAAATCTTGGTTAGGATTTTTCGGAGGAGCAATCAGTGGCATATTATTCGGACTCATCATAATTGGTGTTACTAATGTGTTTGACATAACTGAAAAATATTTGGAAAAGCCACTTTGGACTAGTCTTGGTATATTATGTACGCTTTCTTTTGGCGCTCTCTTAGGAGATTTATGTGGAGCATTCATCAAACGTAGAGTTGGCCTAAAAAGGGGACAAAAAGCCCCAATACTGGATCAGTATGATTTTGTTATCGGTTCAATTTTATTAACGATGGTATTCTTCCCAAATTTTATAATAAATAATTATATCAGCGGCTGGCACATTACTGCCCTCATATTTGTATTGTTAATAACGTTTTTTATTCATCGTTGTGTGAATATTATCGGGTACAAACTCGGTATTAAAAAAGAACCATGGTAATTTATAAGTGTACACTAGACAAAGATACCTCTGTTTCATTGGTATAAGTGTCAAAATCAAATTTTGTAGAGTCAAAAAAGGCACTATGCTTGGTTTGTTAAAGAGAAGTAATGATGCAACCAATTTAATTTCAAGGTTGATAGGAGAAAGCGAATGTATCGTGAAATGGATACTCATACGTGAAAACCAAAAAAGAGAGAAAATAATAGCACTAGAAAATAATCACATTAAACAGAACAAAATCATATGATATACGCGTCCCCCTACCGGAAAGTAACCATTATGTTTGAAAATAAAAACTTAAAATCTAAAACATCTTTTTAATCATCGATCCCTTGGGTGCCCTATCAAGACTAACGCAAAACACACGTCTTTTATAAAATTAAACATTCTGGAGGGTCAATGATTCATCCCCCATCGGATTGTTCGAGATGCGGATTGTGCCAGAATCGTACCAATATAGTGTTACCTACAGGCAATCTAAATTCTGAGATTGTTTTTGTAGGGGAAGCTCCTGGAAAAAATGAGGACTTGCAAGGTACACCATTTATAGGTTCAGCCGGTAAAATTCTGGATGATGTCATGAGGTCGGCAGGTATTTCCAGAAGTGATATCATGATTACCAATACTGTTAAATGTCGTCCATTTAACAATAGGGATCCTACAAAAGAAGAAATGATGGCATGCCGTCCATATCTTAACAGTGAGATGAAGGGTCGTAAACTTATTGTTGGACTAGGAAAATCATCTATTCGTAATCTGATGGGCTATGAGTGCAGAATGAGTAAGGTCGTGAACACCATAGTAAAGATAGAAGTTGAGGGAGAATTCATGGATTTCCTTCCGACATACCATCCTATGGCCTGCATCTATATGAGTGAAGCTAAAAAGCATTTGTTAGAAACAATGAAAATAGTCAAAAGGTTGCTAGGATGATCAAGGGTCTTGTAATAGATATGGACGGAACTATCTACAAGGGAATGTATGTCATCCCCGGAGCGAAGAAGTTCATTATTGAACTGAAAGAAAGGGGCATACCGTTTGTATTTATTACCAACAATTCTTCAAACAATAGATGGTATTACTATGATAAACTCAGAAAATTGGGGTTTGATGTAAACATTGAAAATATACTAACCTCAGGTACTGCCACATTAAAATATATTAAAGAGAACCGTCCAGGGAAAACAATATATCCACTAGGAACGGAATCCTACATAAAGGAAATAAAGGGATACGGCATCCAGATTAATGATAAGAACCCTGATATCGTATTGCTTTCCTTCGATAAATCAATCACATACGAAAAAATTAATAATGCTTACCAATTCCTCACCAGCGGTGCTGAATTAATCGCAACACACCCTGATGATCTGTGCCCAACAGAAAACGGTTATGACGTGGATATCGGGCCATTTATTTCAATGTTTGAACATCTAACAAACGTTAAGGCTACTATCATAGGAAAGCCAAATCGTTTACTTCTTAATATGGCATCATTACAGATGGGTATTAAGTTAAATGAAATTGCTGTAGTTGGTGATCGTCTGTATACTGATATGAAAATGGCTCAGGATAATGGTATGCCCTCAATCTTAGTCCTTACAGGTGAAACCGCACTCGATGACTTAAAAGATAACGAAATAGGACCAACTTATATTCTGGAATCAGTCGCGGATATAATTAAAACAGTATTTCATTAACAAAAATCTTAAAAATTTTCTTGATCAAACCGGTCATACGATTTATTACTCAATGAAAAACTTATGCACCTTCAGATTACATCCTTGAACACACAAATTTATTCGTTTAGATAAAAATATCTATAATGCCAAATACACGCAAGTGTAGCACACGGCGCAGAATGCTTTTAACTCTGTAAATTTCGTTGACATCATAGAAAGTTTATAAAGAGAAGGCTCTTATTATTTTACCGCCTACGCGCGTATATGGGATGCATAAGGGGAGGCTATATACTCCTGATGCCCTAAAATGGGGTGTGAAGTGTATTTAAGCAGAGTTGATATGGAGAATTTCAAATCTTTTGAAGGGAAGATTTCAATTCCCATAATGGAAGGATATATAGCAATTACCGGGCCGAATGGGTCTGGAAAATCTAACATAACCGATGCGATACTATTTGTTTTAGGGCCTAAAAGTTCTAAAATTATAAGGGCAGGTAAACTCACAGATCTTATTTACAATGGTAATAAATCAGACAGAAAGGCAGATTATACAAAAGTAACATTACATTTTGATAATACTGACAGACTTCTTCCATGGGACGCCAATGAGGTACGTTTTACACGTATTGTTAAAGTTTCATCTAATGGTGAAGGGTATAGTTCGTTGTTCTATGTAAACGATCATAGATCATCGATGACAGAGTTTGACTCACTTCTTATGAGGGCAAGGATGTCTGCTGACAGTTACAACATGATTCAACAGGGTGATGTAATAAACATCACCAAGATGGGGAATATTGATAGAAGGCGAGTTATCGATAGTATTTCAGGAATATCAAGTTACGATGCCGATATTTTGAAAGCACAAAACGAGAAAATTGAAGCAGAACAAAATATGATGACCATCCAAGTGATTATCAATGAACTTGAGAAGCAACTGGAACAACTTAAAGAGGATATGGAGGTTGCAAAAAAATACATCGAACTCAAGAATAATTTAGATACAGCGAACGCTCAATATGTATGTAGACGACTGATAGATGAAGAAGAGAAGCTAAAGTATACCGAAGAAAATATTTCTAAACTTGATAAAGAAATTCAAATGCTTTTAAAACAAAAGAATGAACTTAACCAACAACTGGTAAAAAACAATGAAGAGATCAAAATAAAAGAGAAAGAAATCGAGGCTAAAATCGGTCCAGAATACGCTGAAATCAAATCAAATATTGAAAATGCAAAAGTTACCAAAGCGCTTTCTGAAAATTTTATTTCAAGAGAGAAAAACCAGTTAAACGAGAAAAAGAACGAACTTGAAACTCAAAAAGGGCTTCTCAAAGCTGTTGACACAGAACTTAGCAAGTGTATAAAATCCGTTTCAGATATTCAAACTGAACTGGATATAAAACAGCATATGCTGAAAAATGCCAAAAAAGAAAATGACCGCATTAGTGAAGAGTTAAGAGGTGTTGGATGTGAATACAAAGCTCTTCAGGATAAACTTGTAAAGTTGGAATATGACTTTGAGAAGAATAATGATGAGGAGCATAAGATACGCTCTCAAATTGTCGTTGCAGAAACAGTAAATGATGAATTATCACGAGCGATAGCTTCATTAGAGGAACAAATTGCAGACTCTGACTTTGAAATAAAAGACGTAGAGTGGAGTATTTCTAAAATCAAAGAAAAAGTAGAATCAGCTATTGATATAGACCAGCTTGGAAAAAATATTTTAGAAATGAAAAAACAGGAATCTGATCTAGAGAAGCAAGAGCGAGATATGTCCAATTTTATCAGAAAAATTAGTCAAGATTATAACGTACTGATTGCTGAAAAAAAAGTTACCGAAAAAATGCGCGTCAACGATGCTGTGCTTGCAATTTTAGAGATGAGAGACAAAGGTATTTTCAAAGGAATTCATGGCACCATAGCAGAGCTCGGTTCTGTTAATTCTGAGTATACAATGGCACTTTCAATAGCCGCAGGAGGCAAAATGCAAGCTGTAGTTGTTGATGATGATGAGGTTGCAACACAAGTAATTGCGGAGCTCAAAAAAAAGGGATATGGTAGGGCCACATTCCTCCCTTTAAATAAAATGGTCGAGGGTAGACCTAGAGCTAAGGCAATCATGGCAGTAAAAGAATCCTTAGGCTATGCTATCGACTTGATTAGATTCAAACCTGAGTATAGATCTGCGTTTTGGTATGTTTTTGCAGATACCATTGTCGTTGATACTATTGCTAATGCAAGGCGCCTCATGGGTGGAATAAGAATTGTAACCAAAACTGGAGAACTGTTTGAATCATCTGGCGCTATAACTGGAGGCGTTGCCAAAGCACAGACTATAAAATTCGGTACGAGCTCGCAGTCAAAGCTTGATGAAATAAGCACAGAATTGAGGACAGCTAATCAGTCATTTGATATAATCAAGTCTAAACTGGACAATATTCGCGTTAAGATACGCACCACAGACGATCAAATAAGAGAGGCTAAAGCGAATAATATCGAGTTGCAGGGTGAGATCACCAAGCTTGAAATTAAACTTGCGGAGTTTAGAGATAAAAGAAAACATCTTAAAATCGATTTAGACCAAAAGAAAATCGCTTACTCGTCGTCAAATAAAACGAAAAGCGATCTAAATGTTTCCATCATGGAACTATCAAAAAAGATAGAAATACTTCAGCAGGAAAGGCAAAAAGCTAGAACACGTATTTCTGAAATCGCACCTAGCGAATTACAACAAAGAATGCAAACTGCGATGGACAACGTATACAAAATAACATGTGAGCAGAACGAGCTGATTAATAAACAAGCATCGCTCAACAGTGATAAATCGGAATATGAGAATAATAAGAGATATATTGAGAAAGAAATAAAAACATTAGAGAAGGGAATTGAAGAAAATATTGCCAATATAGAAAAAGAAAATGAGAAACTTGTAAGGGCAAAAATCAATCTCGAAGCGCTAAGATCCATCGAGAAAAATATGGAAGCAAACATTAAGGATCTTACTAACTACAAAGACAAACTTATTGAAGATAAATATAAACTAGAAAATTCCAGGGATAGTATTACATCCGGGATAGAAACAAAAAATGGCATCAAAGCTACAGTTAAAGCAAATCTGATAATCATACAAAAATCCATTGACGATCTAAAAATACAAATTTCTGAAAGCATTGTAAAGTTTGATGGGCCAATTCCGTCAGAAGAAACTCTCAGACGCACTATAAAAGCATGTGAAAATAGTATCGCCACTTTTGGAAACGTAAATTTGCGCGCTATAGACGATTATGACGTGAAAAAACAAAGGTATGACAAACTAACGTCTGATTTAGAAAAATTAAACACTCAGATCACGGGCCTCAATGACCTCATGAACAACCTTGGAAAGAAAAAGAAAGGACTATTCGTAGAGACATACAATGGGGTAAATAAAAATTTCAAAGCAATATTTTCGGAATTATCTGGAGGTGGGGAAGCTTACATGGTTCTCGAGAACGAGAATGACCCATTTGAGGGGGGCCTCCTTATAAACGTGAAACCTAAAAATGGGAAGATGTTAAGACTCGACTCACTTTCTGGAGGAGAAAAATCTCTTACAGCACTGGCATTCATATTTGCCATTCAAGAATATCAACCTTCACCATTCTATGTGTTAGATGAAGTCGATATGTTTCTCGATTCAGTAAATTCAGAGATGGTTGCACGACGTATTAAAGAATGTTCGAAGAAAACACAATTTATCCAGGTGTCGCTGAGAAAAGTTACACTTTCTTTTGCAGACCATTTAATTGGTGTTACAAGACCTCCAAATGGAGTTAGTAAGGTAATAATGCAGCCCGATTTCGCAGACGTTTCCAAATATGATGTCCAACGCAAGATTGGGTAAGTAAAAAGTAGGATGGGAAATACGAACATGGAAACTACAAATGAAATATTAAAACAGCACCTATTGTTTCATAAGGCATTAATTGACGACAATATTGAGATCGAGAGAATTAACAAATATCTCAGAATACTGAGCGAAGAGCCAGATTGCGAGAGAATGCAGGATCCAGTAGATGAATCTATAAGAACAATTTTTCGTTTGGTGTTGAAGGAAAATTTTGATCCTTGGTTTATAGATTTAAGGGAATTTGTTAAAATTTATTCTGAAAAAATTATATCGACTACGAGTACAAATATTATAGTTGCCGGAAAATTAATTCTTATGGCATGGAAGATCCTAAAGATGCAAACTGAAGCAACACGACAAAAGTTTGACACAAACAAATCAGATGAATCAATTTGCCTGTTTGAAGAGCCAGAACTTGAATGTGATTCAACGTTGTACGTCCCAAATATTTCTCTTAAGGAGACATACGCACGTACTCCTCAAAGACCTGTCACTATGATGGAACTTTTGGATGCATTTGATGAAGCTAGATTGGACATCATTGCAGCAGATGAAAGAGAAAAAGTCAGGCAACAATTGATGAAGACCAAGAAATCAAATATATTTGATAACAAAGCTCATACAGAAATCAGCGAGAACGATGTGGAAACGGTGTGGCAAAAGATCCAGGGAGTCGGTAACAGTACATTCTCGCTTTCAAACCTGTTACTACCAAACATTGACGATAATATCACAGTTTTTCTGTCTGTTTTGCAACTAGTTAGGGACGGTAAGCTCCTAATATGGCAAAATAAACTTCCTTATGACGATATTATGATAAAAGTTAATATTGACGCGCTTGATGAAATTAAGGAAGTAAAAGTTCCGACGAAAATACTTGAGGCGGCGGTTTGATTTGAATATAAAAAGTGCAGTTGAGGCCGCTCTCTTTTCTTCCTCAAAATCAGTTTGTCTCGTTGACATTGCGACGAAAATTAACGCTCCTACAAAAGAAGTGAGACACGCTATAAAAGACCTCATTGCAGACTATGAAGAAAGGGATTCAGCTATTACAATAGTTAAAATTGGGTCTGGGTATCGGATGAAACTTCGCGATGAATATACTGATTTTGCCGGAAAATTCGCGAAATTAGAGATGACTAAAAGTATGATGAAGACTGCCGCCACTATAGCATATAATCAACCAGTAATGCAAGCAAATCTTTACAAAAATCTTGGTTCTAGAGTATATGATGATGTTCGTGCATTGATTGATCTTAAATTAATTTCTGGAAAATCATCAGGTCAGACTCTTGAACTTACAACTACCAAAAAGTTTTCTGAGTACTTCGGAATAAACAGTACAAAAAAAGAAGCCATTCGCAAATGGATTGAAGAAAACGAGAGAAAAAATTACGCCGACCAGGGATGAAAAGTTAATATTACGGATAGATAAAACCTTTTAAAAATGACAATTGACAGGCACTCTCGACACTCAAGCAAATTGAGTGTTTCTGAATCTACGGATATAACCGCAACCATACCGCGTGGTAATGTTATCTCTTAAAATTCTTACCATACACCGCTATAACTTCTTTTATATATCTCGCCGCCAAAATAGGGGTAACACCAGTGGGATCTGCGGGAGGACACACTTCCATTATATCAAATCCTACGAGACGGTCCCCCACCATGTTTATGAGTTTTTTAACATCTAAGGGGTGAAGTCCAAAAGGCTCTGGAGTGCCAGTACCAGGCGCAAATGCCGGATCTATGCCGTCTATGTCTACGGTAATATAAATTCTCTCATTTTTTACTGTGTCCATCGCCTGTTTAACGGCCCATTCCATCCCGTTATCATGGATTTGGTAAGCGTCAATGTAAGGTACCTGATCTTTTGCCCCTAACTCTTCTTGAGAGATGGAACGAACACCCAATACGAACACATTGTCTATACCGAGATACTCTGATGCACGCCTAGTAACACATGCATGACTATTTTTAACCCCCATATACGTATCTCTGGAGTCTAAATGTGCATCAACAGAGATCATGGCAACGTCTTTGTTTTTAAAACATTGGATGATCGGTATATTTCCAGAATGATCACCACCTATGGCAATGGTGAATTTTTTATCTTCAATAGCTGGACTCATGACGAATTTTACTTCGTTAATCATATCTTCTGGAAGAATGAAATCATCACAATCACCATAATCAAACACATTTAATCTCGATTGATTCAAACCGTGTTCAAAGTGTGTTTGCTCAAAATTATAAGAGCAATGTCTTATAGCGGCGGGGCCCTCCCTCGCACCGGCCCTGAAACATGCGGTATGGTCATACGGTATTCCGTAGATGCAAACATCCGCGTCGTTATAGTCGGATTCGGCGTCTGCGAATGAAAGTCCAGGAACCATAACTGATCCTATAAAAGCTTCATTCTGTCCATCGCGACGATATAAAGAATTTCCGCGCCAGGCTCGAGAGAACATTCATGGTCAGAGTTAATCTCCATTGTAACTGTCTCATTGGTCTCGATATCAAGGAGCGTGATCTCGTTATCATGTGTGTAAAGGACCTGCCCTTTCCTCTTGTCGATAACCGGAACTTGACATTTTGTACTGACGGGACCAACCAGAGATTTCTTTGCACCTGTAAAAATGCTAGTCGCTACAATATTTGCTTTTGCAGACCCATGTTTTCCAGGTTTCGATGTGTCAATCGAAATAATTTTACAAGGCTCGTCATCGATGTTGACATATCTCCCAACTTTTAACTCTCTGATCTCTTTGGTTTCCCATTCTGCCATACCAATTCCTCTGTTCTAGCACGTACCCGTTCATTTCAATGAAACATGTCGCTTATGAATATTCAGTACGGAACATGCACTCGTGGCGGTGATGTGTTCTTTGATTATTTAATAGATAGGATATCCTACATTTTCATCAGTTTTTCTACATCAAATTTAGAGAACTTTTTAACACGTCCAGCTAATATCTGAAGGTGCGCCTGGAACTCTAGTTCTTCCATGCGATTGTAGGCTTCTTCCATGTTTTTTCCTTGTGTAAGTGCGCCATGACGTTTCATAATCATTGCTTTACTGCTCGAATGAGACATCACTGCGTCGACTAATTCATCAGATCCAGGCACGAAATAATCTATCATTGGAATGTTTCCAAGAAGGAAGACTCCTTCGGGCGTACTGTTTATAATTCTCTTCCCTTTCACTGCCAATGTTGTACAATATATAGGATGACAGTGAATCACGGCATTGACTTCATTATTTTTATTGTAAAGAGCTAAATGAAATTTGTTCTCCATCGATGGTATGCCGTCTCCAATAATTTTTCCGTCCATAGACATTTTCACGATATTTTCTGGAAAAAGAAATCCTTTATTTTTTCCAGATGGTGTTATAAGTATTTCGTTGTCATTAAGACGAAGACTTATGTTGCCTCCAGTTGACACGGTGAGATTACGATCATACAATCTAACACACGTGTCTACAAGCAGCTCTCTGGCGAAAGTTTCATTCATTTAATTACCTTTCTTATTTCATTCGGCTTTAAAATTCCTTTATCGGTAATGAAGCCTGTGACATATCTGGCGGGAGTCACATCAAAGGACGGATTAAGTACTTTGCACCCTACTGGCGCGACCATCACACCATCCACGGTGGTAACTTCCTCTCCCTCACGGTTTTCGATCACAATGTTCTCTCCAATTTTTGTATTAAAGTCGAATGTGGATGTTGGTGCAGCTACATAAAACGGTACACCGAATTCTTTAGATAATACAGCCTTTTCGAGCGTCCCAATTTTATTGGCAAAGTCTCCGTTTGCAGCAATTCTGTCAGCACCGACGATGACAATATCCACTCCTTTTTTTATGAAATATCCTGATGAATTATCTGTGATAATAGCATGGTCTATCCCTTCCTGTAAAAGTTCCCATGCTGTAAGTTTCATGCCTTGGAGCCTGGGCCGCGTTTCTGAAACATATACAAAGAATCTTTTTCCGTCTTTCCAAGCCTGTCTCATTGGTGCAATAGCTGTACCAACATCAACAGTTGCAAGAGCACCTGCGTTGCAGTGTGTCATTATTTTATAGTGATCTTTAATCAGTTCAGCACCATATTTTCCGATGGCAATGCATTTGTTAATTATGGATTGTGCGTAACTTTCTGCAGCTTTAATTGGATTCTTTCCCTCAGAAAGACAGACCATCATATAATCAACAGCATAGAACAGATCGTTCGCTGTCGGCCTCATTTCTTTTATTTCCTTGGATGCTTTGATAAGGTCACACTTCTTCAACGCAGCCAAACACATTGCATATGCAGCAGCGGCGCCGATACTGGGGGCACCTCGAATCGTCATATTTTTAATCGCTTTTGCAACGTCTATATAATCATCAAACGAAACAATGACAACTTTTTTAGGTAAATGTCTTTGATCAATCATCATAACTTTATCGTTTTCAAACCAAACTGCACGCGTATCACGTACTTTTCCGTCAATAAATATTTTCATTTTAATTCCTATTACGGCGTTATTTTCATTCTAGATATAACCATTAACGAATCTTTCACTCCTATTAAAAATTGGTCATAACAATACCTCATAGGATGCTCCGGACTTCAATTTATAAAATTGGCAATTCAGTGTAACTATTTGTACTATTTATTACGTTATTATATCAAAAATAAATAGAGTAATTGGAAATCAATATTTACCTTACCGTGACTTTGAAATAGCGCCTGTAGGTTTTGGCTGTCCTATTAATTCTATTTTATAAATCTGCATTGAATTGATGTTTGTAGTTAAAATTTAAGATTTTATAAGCAATAGTGCCCTGTCAATTTCCAAAATATTACAAAAAATTTAATTAAGCCAGGTGCGCGAACAATAACAAAATTTTTTCATAGTAATACGGTACGTTTTATAAAGTCTGTCAGAATATCCGACACTAAGGTCAATAATCGGCTTCAAGGGTTTACAAAAAATAATTTTGAATATACACCTTATTTACAACATAATTAATCAAAACAACTATAATTTGCATACAAACCGGATTAATTCATACGCTCGAAAATTATAGTTGAAGATATTGGCTGAATATAATCGTTATAAGTTTACTGAAGCGTAAATTAAAATTTCGGCTCGTATGTAAGAAGAACCCCATCCCCCAATACTTCTAAATTTTTTAAATCTAATTTTATGCCACCTTCTAAGATCCAGCCAGGGCCATCAACAGGAGTAGGTGCCGTCCTACCACCTATTATCATGCTTCCTACGAACACAGTGAATTTATCAACAAGTTTTTCTCTAAAAAATGATGCAATAGTTTCTCCCCCTCCTTCTACAAGAATACTTTTTACTCCAATTTTCATTAAATGATCCATGGCCTTCATGAGATCTATAGGGGTGCCCGACCTAAAACATACCGCATTATGCCAGGTCTTTACGCAATCATCATCTGTGATTATTAATGTGGGCGCTTCATTGTTTAAAATTAATGCATCATCAGGAGTTTTGCCGTGCGAGTCAATGACTATCCTTAAAGGATTTTCCATATAAGATAACCCACTAACTGTAAGGTGTGGGTCATCCGATATTACTGTTTTTACACCCACAAGTACAGAATCATATTGTTTTTTAAGGTTTGTTACCCTATTTTTATCCTCAAGTGATGAAATCTTAACCTGTTTTTTGTCCACTCCCGCTATCTTACCGTCTGCAGACATGGCACAATTAATATGGATAAAAGGTCTCATTGTCCTTCCCCAGGAATGACCGTAAAAAAGTACAGACTCCCCTTTTTTTCGACGTTAAACTTGACATTTAAAAAAGTTTCTAGAATATTCATTTGACTTAGAAGATGTCTACTTATTTTTGATATGGAAAACATACTAATGCCGTTAGCCATAGCCATATACGGGAGAAGCTGATCTGCGGTGTGTACATCAAGTGTGGAACTAGACTTTATTATATGAAGTAAGTCAGTGGCTACATCTACCCCTGATTGTATGGCAGAACGCCCTCTTATTGTTATGGTATTACTTCCGAGAAATCCATTTTCGTATTCCGCAACGAGTGAAATGCATGCCCCCTTAGAATCACCATGTGGAAAACAATTTTCAATCTCTACATTACAAAATTCGCCTAAGACAGAATAGCAACCTTCAGCCATCTGTTCCCCAATCTTAGTGGGGAGATGTTGTACACAGAATACTCCAGAGATTTTTTTTAGTTTTCCAAGAGTTGTGAGTATTAAAGGTCGGATATTTCTCACAGGTTCAAAGATAGCTCTAACTTGACCGCCACCGTCTGGGAAAAATCCTCTTTTAATAATTTCTACGGATGCTTTTATTCCCATTTTAGACATTAGAGGATAAAGAACCTGCTGATAAGAGTCGATAGGAGGCGTCCACATAATATTAGTCCCGCCAGTTACGTTAACCTCAAGCGTATGATCAAAAGTACTAGCGGCGAGTTGCACCGCTTGAAGAACAAGACTAATACTCTCAGCGTTTCTGAAGTCTATCGTGGCGTCATATACATGTTTTTTTCCTGGTTTTATTATAAGCTCTCTTGAACCCACATAGTTTCCTATTATCTCAGATCCCGTGATTGTAGATACTGCATCGACCGTACTGCAATGTTGTCTAGATAGGCCACTAGTGGGACGATTTTCACGTATTTTGGTAAGGTATACTTCTTCATCGATAACCGTGCTCATCGCCACTGATGTACGGACGCTCTGTCCACCACCTTCACTTTTTGAGCAGTCAATCCTCAGCATACGCCAATAAAAGTCATATTAATTCAATTTATAAATTTTCCACGGTTTAACTAGGTAGTTATCAAATAAATGCAAATGGTGCGAATGCCGGGAATTGAACCCGGATCAGATGCTTGGGAAGCACCCGTCCTAGCCATTAGACTACATTCGCAACGGACAGGATACTCCGTTATTCATATTATTAATTTTACGCCATCAGAAGTTCAATATTTTTATATTGAGTTTGTTATCAGTGAACGTATTAGGCCTGTGGTCTAGCGGTTATGACGTCGCCTTTACGAGGCGAAGACCGCCGGTTCGATCCCGGCCAGGCCTACCATTTCAGCTGTAAATTCGTTACACAACTTTTAAGTTTCTTATTTAAAAAATAAAACTAAAGTTTAAGATCCTTCATCCTATCAAGAGCCTCTTTAATTCTTGAAATCGGTTGCGTGACAGTCATTCTCACATAACCATCTGCAGATTCACCAAATCCGGAACCGGGGGTAACAACAATGCCGAGGTCTAACATTCTCTCTGTAAATTCGATAGATGTTTTACATTTGGAATTGAACCATATATAGAATGTTCCCTTAGGCATTTTTACATCGAACCCAAGTGCATTCAGACCATTCACGAGAACCCTTCTTCTTTCAGAATATTCTTTCATATTATTTTGTACATCAGTAGGCGCAGAGCCATCATTATTGTACATTTCTAATGCCTTAATAGCAGCTTTTTGGATAAATATTGGTGCCCCAGAATCAATTTGTCCTTTACATTTTTTCAGTCCGGCTATTAGATCTGAATTGCCAACAGCATAACCGAGTCTGAAACCGGTCATGTTGAATGTTTTAGAAAATGACCCAAATTCTATCGCATCAGGTCCCGCTTCGAGAACAGATGGTGCTCGATATCCATCATAAGTCATTTCGCAGTATGCATTATCATAACACAAAATTGTGTCGTTTACCTGACACCAGTCATAGACTTTTTTCAGATACGTTAAGTCGCACGTCGCACCCGTAGGATTGTTTGGATAATTTAGATACAGCATTCTTGCTCGATTAGGGCAGTCATTCACATCTAAAAGCCATTCTTTTTCTACCCTTAATGGAACCTTTACACATTTTGCACCGTTAAAAAGAGTGGACGCTCCAGAATATACAGGATACCCAGGACTCGGCGCAATGATCGTATCACCAGGATTCACAAACGCTTGTGCGATGTTAAAAATAGCCTCTTTTGAACCTATAGTCACACAAACTTGTGTGTCAGGATCTACATCCACACGGTACCTCTTTTTGTACCATTTTGATACAGCTATTCTGAGATCTTTTTCACCTGCCGATAATGAATATTTTTGATTGCTGTTGATTTCTGCTTGTTTTTGCATTTCTTTAACTATTGCATCGGGAGCAGGAAGATCTGGATCACCAATACCAAAATCAATGATATCAATCCCTTGTGCCCTTTTTTTAGCGGTCATTTCTTCCAGTTTAACGAACAAGTATGGGGGGAGTTTTTTAAGTCTTTCTGCGAATTCATATTTCATTGTGTTGTTTCTCCAGTATAATCGCCACAGTAAATGTACTTAGAAGGACCTGACATCATAACATATTTAAGGTCTTTGTCAACGGTTACCTCAAGCCTCCCTCCCGGAAGGCATACGCATACTGGCTTATTAAACGGAACAAGTTTATTTAAGGCAGCCGCTGTAGCCGTCGCACAAGCACCTGTACCACATGCTAGTGTCCATCCCGCACCCCTTTCGTATACACGTACGTATATTTTCCCATCTTTTACTTCAGCGAATTCTATATTTGCTTTTTGTGGGAATATTGAATGGCACTCGAGTAAAGGACCAAGTCTGTTTATAACTTCATTATCCAATTTATCAAATGTGACGAAGTGCGGATTACCCATAGACACCGCCGTACCAGTAATAGTCATGCCACCTACATCTATAGGCTCGGAAATCATATTTTTATAGAAATTAACAGGCACTTCCTCTCTGTTAAGTATGGGTGATCCCATATCCACCATTACACTTTTTACCTTTCCAAAATCGTCCAATAAAACTTCAGATGTAATATTTCTTTTCACGGTTCCGATGGTAAATTTCTTTTTTTCTACCATGCCAAAATCAAATGCATGTTTGGCAACACACCTGATTCCATTGCCACACATTTCTGCCTCGGATCCATCAGCATTAATGATCCTCATAACAATATCAGAATTGTTATTTCCCGGCAGAATGTACAAAACCCCATCGGCACCTATACCAAAATGGCGATCGCACATTATTTTGCAAAGATTTTTGTCGACTTCAACAGGATTACTGAGACCATCAATGACGATAAAATCATTTCCGATTCCTTCATACTTCCAAAACTTCATTTTTTCAACCTTTCGGGGACAATTTGACAAGCCCACAAATCTTCTATAGTTTCACTCTTACGAATTAGTTCAGATCTTCCATTGTTGACAAGAACTTCTCCACAGAGAGGCCTAGAATTGTAATTACTAGACATAGAGAACCCATACGCCCCGGCACAGTAAATTGCGACAATGTCCCCTTCATGTGGGTCCGGTAGAATCCTGTCGTATGCTATACAATCCCCTGTTTCACATATTGGTCCGACGACATCATATTTTGTCGTACACGCCTTATTAAATTTGTTAGCAAGGACAACATGATGATATGAACCATAAAATGCCGGTCTAATGAGGGTGTTGAATCCAGCATCTATTCCAACATATTTCTTTGTACCAGTATCTTTTACGTCAGTACATTTTGCTAGTAAAATCGTGGAGTCACACACAATGTATCTTCCAGGTTCAAGACAGATTTTCTTTACGTTGGTGTTTTCAAGAATCATATCTGTAATTTCCGTTGCTATGCCTTCGATGTCACATTCTTCTTCCTGCAGTTTATAGGGGACTCCGAATCCTCCACCAAAATCGATAAACTCGAGGTCGATCCCAACCTCATTTTTAATTTTGTTTGTTAATTTTATTAACACATCCACAACATCAAAGAAAGGTTCAATGCTATGGCCTCCTGAACCAGTATGTGCATGGATTCCTTTGACATCAAATCCCAGTTTTTTTGCTCTAGTATATACTGGTATAACTCTATCCAGTGGAATCCCAAATTTTGATCCTTTTCCTCCTGTCATGACCTTTGTATTACACCCAGATATTACTTCAGGAGTGATTCTAAAAGATATGGGAAATCCCTCAACATCGTTTCCTAAAATTTCTGCGAGTCTTTCAAGCTCACTTTCAGAATCAATATTCATTTTACATTTTACACTAATTAATGATCGCAATTCATCATTACTAACGTTTACGCCGGTGTACATTATTCGGTCCGGACAGAACCCAGCTTTTATACATGTTAACACCTCACCTACAGAGACGGCATCAATATGACTGCCCTCCTGTCTGAGAATGTTTAGTATAGCAAGATTGGTGTTTGCCTTGCATGCATAATGCACTTCCGTACTCATATGCTTGGAAAATGCATTGTACACTCTACGGTAGTTTTCTCTGACAATTTGTTCATCAGTGACGTATATAGGAGTGCCATATTCGCTAGCGAGTTCAACAGTAGATATGCCACCAATCATCATGATTCCATTTTTTGAGTCAAAATCTCTCATCATACTAAGGCACCTTTACTGATAAATTTCTCATGAATCATTTTTATTATTTTTGTGGCGTAATCCTTAGATACAACAAAATTCAGTGTAACATTTGACGCTCCCTTAGAAATCATTTCCACGTTTGTACCTGCATTCCTTATAGTATTGAATATGTCACCACAGAACTCGCATCTATCGAGTAAGTTATCTCCAACAGTGCAGATGAGTGTCATATTATTTTTTACGTTAACTTTTTCAATACTTTTGTCGCTTGATACATTGAGAAGTGTCAAACACTTTTCTAAATCGATGTTACGTACTAAAAGTGCAATACTGAACAATGATGTGGATACCCCGTAAATACATATGTCTGCTTCTGACAGTTTCTCAAGAACTTTTGCAAAAAACATAGGCTTATGAAGCATTTCTTTAACTGTAAGTGTTAATATCGACAAATCTAACTTAATAGCCACGCTTCTGATCGGTTCATATCTTTCTTCGTTGACACAATGAATTAGTGTACCAGGATTTTCCGGTCTATATGAATTTTTAATCCACAAAGGTATACATTTTAATTTTGCCGGCTCTATGGCCATTGGATGAAGAACCTTTGCACCAAAATGTGTCAATTCGGCAGCTTCATCGAAGCTCATTTCAGCAAGAGTCACTGCATTTTTAACAAGTCTAGGATCAGCAGACATGAAACCATCCACATCTGTCCAGATTTGAATACTGCTAGCGTTAACTGCATTACCTATGGCAGATGCTGTATAATCCGAACCGCCCCTCCCAAATGTTAATGGCTTTCCATCTTTGTTGATACCGTAGAATCCTGTTATTATTGGAATGATATTATTCTCCAAAAGAGGAACAACACTGGTCTTCAGGCCAACTTCCGTTTTTTTGAAGTCACATAGGCCAGACATAGTTTTTCCCATAGCATATATGCCTGCCATTTCCGATGTCAGCGCAACAGACTCGTACCCTTTGCTCTTGATGAGGTACGACAAAATCAAACTCGAGAACCTTTCTCCTTGCGACAACACGTTATCATTGTAATATGGATCTCTTTTCTCTTCATCACTAAACATTACGTTTTTAAACTGGGAAAACCGAACTTCAAAGTCATTCAGAAACTCATCGTAAAGTTTTTTGGAAAGCAGACATCGTGCTATATTGAGATGTTTATCACGAAATATTTTTATGGCGTCATCCATAACCACTTCATTATTTTCTATTGCAGAAGCAAGAAAATCTGTTATCCCTGATATGGCCGAAATGACAATAATTTTTTTGCCTTTTTCGTTGATTATTATATCAGCTACTCTATTGAACGCTTCGACAGATCCGACGCTTGTACCACCGAATTTCATTACGGTGATCATAGGTCAAATACCTCGTTCATTGTATGCAATTTGCCGTCTTTTTTACCTGATATCCACCTTACAGTTTCTAAGCACCCTTGTGCAAGAGCCTCGCGAGATATTGACCTGTGTTTAAGCTCCAACATTTCCATACTGCCTGCAAATATAGTGGTATGGTCTCCGAAAATATCACCCGCTCTGATTGAGTGTATCCCTATCTCGCGATTTCTGGATCCAACGATTCCTTGTCTTCCAAACGTCAATTTATCGATTCCAGTGACAGATTGCATTCTTTTGACTGCCTCCATCGCAGTACCAGATGGAGAGTCTTTTTTGAAATGATGGTGCGCTTCGAGAACTTCAATATCATAACCCTTAAGAAGTGATGCCATCGTCTCGCACATCTTCCAAAATACATTTACACCCCTGGCAAAATTTGCAGATACAACTCCTGATGTTTTGTTATTTTCAATGTTTCTGCACATTATTTCAATTGACCTCTTATCAACAGATGTGGTACCAACAACAATATTCGTTCCAGTTGACGGAACGTCCATAACTACTTTCGATGCTGCCATCGGTGTTGTAAGATCCACATAGACGTCCGCGTTATCAAGCAATTTTTTGAGGATATCCGATGAACTGGCATATACGCCAGGAACTATTTCTGTACCTATATTTCCACCATTATTAGATGCAGTGCCACCCGTTATCTCTATGTCCTTAGTTGTTGTAGCCATGGAGCAGACGACCCTTCCCAACTTGCCTGTGGCCCCACCTACAACTAACTTAATCATCTATACACCCTCAAATCAACTCAAGCGCGGCAATATCTGCATCAAGCACGGGATGAAATTTTGGAGACAAATCCGTAAGCGGAAGTCTAAGTTTTCCATTTCCATATCCCAATTTATTCATAACGTATTTGATCGGTATTGGGTTCGATTCTACGAATAAGTCTTTGAATAATGGAAGTAACTTGAAGTGTACTGGTCTTGCGTCAACATATTTTTCTTTTAAGCAGAAGTCAACCATTTGGCTTACCAAATTGGGGCAACAGTTAGATGCAACAGATATAACACCGGTGCATCCCATGGTAAGCATAGCAAACGTAAGGATATCGTCTCCTGACATTACCTCAAAAAATTTGGGTTTTTTTGCAAGAATATCTCCCACTTGAGAGATATTGCCACTTGCCTCTTTGATTCCAATAATACCAGGATGTTCCGCCAATTTGAGAGTCGTCTCCGCTGTTATATTAGAACCGGTTCTTCCAGGCACATTATACACAACGACTGGGATATCCACTGACTCCGCAATAGACACATAGTGTTGATATATTCCCTCTTGAGTAGGTTTGATGTAATACGGTGAAATTGACAATATACCATCAACGCCCAGGTCTTCAGCAGCCTTACTAAGTAGTACAGCTTCAGAAGTACTATTACTTCCCGCACCTGCCAAAATTTTTGCACTTTTAGCCTGATCTCTTACAATATTAACAACCTTAATGTGTTCTTCATGACTCAGTGTTGCCGATTCTCCAGTAGATCCACATGGCACAAGTGTTGAGACACCATTTTCTTCCTGAAAACTAACAAGCCTCCTGAGTCCTTCTTCATCCAACGAGCCATCTTTTTTAAATGGCGTAATAAGCGCTGTTGCTGTTCCCTCAAACATGTCAAAAACCTCCAAGATGTTCCTTTAATATAAGGCGTGTGCGCGTGCTAATCACGTTATCGTAGTGTCTCATTTTTTCCACTATTTCGTTTAAACGGGCGGCTGATTCGACATCCACCATAGCGATAATATCCTGGTCTCCAGTAACTTCGAATACTTCTGTCACACCATCATACGTTGCAAGTTCCTTCGCAATTTCTTCAGTATCCACGTTAATATCGATGCGAACCTCGACCAAGGCCTTTACATTCTTAGAACCGATCTTGATCGTGAATTCTTTAATTATGCCCTCATCAATCATTTTACGAACTCTAGATCTAACGGTACCCTCTGATACACCAACTTCATCTGCTACCTTTACGAATGGGCATCTGGAGTCTTTTTTAAGAATACTCAGTATACGCTTATCAAGTCCACTAATCATCAGCCATTCCAATCTCTTAGTATTGTCCTTGGATAATGTGATATCATATATAAATAATAGGAAATCACGAGTCAATTATTTCGAATTCCAGTATTAAACGTGTATAATTGACAAAAAATCGTAATATTATTACGAATATTTTTCATGCCCCGTGATATAGACATCCAGTTTATTGTAAGGAATTTCAATCCCCGATGCGCGCAGATTCTTGTATACGCTTTCATTTAGCTCATCAGCTACGCTGATATTGTCTCTAAAATCTGCAATATAAACAGCAAGGCAATATTCTATAGCAGAGTCCTTAAAACTTGTCAAGCTGACATCAGGTGGAGAATATGAGCCGTCGATAATGACTTTTGGATGGTTACATGCTGACTCCATCAATATTTGCCTGACTTTTTTTAAGTCAGAATCGTATGATACGGTATAATGAAGAAATATACGGTATGCCCTCGTTTCTTCGGTTATATTCACTACGAAATTCGAAAAAACAGTGCTATTAGGAATAATAACACGCTCTAGGTTAGTCCAATTCTTAAATCTGCAATTCATTAATCCAATTTCTTCTACTTCATAGATGTCGTTGTCTGTTCCAATTTTTACCATATCTCCACGTTTGAACAAACGAGTAGTTCTAAGGTTAATACCGCTAAAAAATTCGGTAAATATATTCTGTGCACCCAGGGATATGGCCATTCCAGCAATCCCTGCACCAGTGATGATCGCCATAAGATCATACCCAAAGGCTTTCAATATCGCAGATATGGCACAGACAGAAATGATAATTTTACCTATTATGTTAAATAACGGAATCAAAGAAGTATCAGCATCGATAATTTTATTCTGCAATTTCATCTTATAGAATATTGCCGACACCGCGTTTGCGTAAATGCCCCATACGATAAACGCAATTATTGGAATGTAGAAAAATGAGGATGCACGCAGTAACCACGTAACCGTCATCTTTTCTGCGCCATATACGGCAAGGGCATTAGCAAAACCATACATTACCACAGGAACAGTGAGTAGCACACCAGCTCTTCTAGATATTTTGCTGGAGAATTTGGCGTTATTTATAGCCTTACATGTGACAAAATGAAGTGTCTTGTACGTCACAAGTGATATACCCATCCAAATAATGATTGTTATTGCGGATGTTATACTGACAGTGTTTAGAGGTTCAGAGAGGGGGTTGAACACTCCAAGGATTTTATTATATGGGTCATTTGAAAAATATGCGGGTGTAAGTTTGACGTTATACGTACAAATTTTGATGCAATGTTCGGTCGAGTCGCAATCTAATTTCTTCACAATGACGTCCGTTGTGTATGTTCCATACTTGGATGTTCTATCCACGTCGAATGTCAAGGTTATATATTCATCCTTATGCGGGCCAATAATGAACGATCGCTTGTCAACATTTCCACGTATAGGGCTTCCGTCCTGCGGTGATATCGATAGACAAACAGTCGCCCCATCATCGGTGTTATTTATAAAGCATAGTTTATCAGTACTGGTATCAGATAGATCAATAGTCTTTGTGAATAATACCTCGACACCACCACACTCTACGATGTCGTGATCATTTGTTTTAGCCGTCACATTTCCAGATACAGAGACAAACAATATTGTGACCATTAGAAAAGTGATAACATATTTACGATCCACCGGGAGCACCCCCTTCGAATATCGTGGCAGTCATTTTATTGTATGGAATTTTGACACCAACATCTTCAAATTTTTTAAGTAATAATTCACGAATCTGTCCGCAGATAGTCCCATCGATTTCATAGTTATCAATGTAGAATATGAGGGTCATCACTACGGTATCACCACTACATGCAGTAAAGAATGTAGTAGGCTTTGGAACTGAACCATCTTTGATCACATTCGGATGGTTATTTGCTACATCTTCCATTATTTTTCTAACAGATGTGAAATTAGATGTGAACGGTACTTTGACAGATACTGAAGTACGATATTTTTTAGAGCCATTCGTTAAATTAGTGAGTTTCGATCGTGATATAACGCTGTTGGGTATTGTCAATAACTCAGATTTGTAATTTGTCTTGAACTTAGTTCTGAGTATACCAAATTCGGTTACTTTCATGGCTTCGATATCTCCAACGGAGACGTAATCGCCGATTTTGAATGGGTGCGTTATAAGTACGATTAAACCTGAGAACAATTCACTGATAACCGGCTTGATTCCAAACGATAGTCCTAAACCAACAAGCCCAACACTGGCAACCAGCGTAATTAAACTCACGTTGAAAAGTGAGAAAACGATGGCTAAACTAACTAGTACGATTACAATTTTACCGATGGCTTTGAACGGGGGAATCAGTGAAGAATCTACACTGTCAGTTTTTTCTATTTTCAAGAGAGCGCTGGTTACAAGTACTTTATACACGTCCCATATGATGAACGCTAACAAGAATACGTATGCGATATTTGAGAGTTTAAAGACTTCATCAGCAATTTTTTCATTGATCCATGCGATATGAATGCAATTATTAATTCCCGCAAGTATGACACATAGAAATATACTAACAGGAGCACCCCACCCCAGCGCGGTAGATTTTTTGTTTATAACTGTGAGTAAAAAATTCACGGATTTCAATAAAAAATATGTCGTGAAAATACCGATGCCAATCCACGCAATCATTGTTATAACCGTAGTAATGATGACGGTGTCAAATGGTTTGTCGAAACCATTATCAATAAACCCAAAAAATTTGTTAAAGTACTTTCCGAACGAGTGATTTGATACAATATCAACGATAATATCATGTGTAAAATCTAATTCTGTTCCTACAATTGAAATATTTATTTTAAGTGGGTAATTGCCAGGTGATGTGTAACGGTCAGCAGAGAGAGCTACAGAAACTTCTTTAAGTTCTCCTTTTTCTAAATGTATACATGGTGTGTCAACAGAAATGTTGAATGCAGGATTCTCACTAGAAATCGTTACTGTCACATCTTTTGTGTCCCTATTACCGAGACAAAATCTTAGTATGTACTCATCAGCGGCGCTCATTTTGATCTTTTTTTCAGAGCAAATAAAGATATCTTTGTAATCAGTAACAAGATCGTCTTCTGCTATATCCTCCCCATTAGATGATTCGTGCATCACAGAAAATACTGCAAGCAGTGCTATCGCCACTGAAAGTAGTATTCCTAGCTTAGGAGGCATGTTGTACACATGGGTGCGCTGTTATAAAAAAACTCGATTGATGTAACAAAAAGAAATACAGGCTAATTGCAAATCACTTTGGCAACGTAACGTCAACCCGTGATTGACGATTTAAATTTCTTGCACGAACATTGATAAAAACATAAAATTTTGTGTCATCAAAATTCCGTAAAGAGTAAAAAATGACATTCAAAGATGATAATTATAGAAGGCAGTTAGAACGAATTGATAATAACACATGCGCGAAATAGGTTAAATAAAGACGCTCTAATAACGCGCGCAGGTATTCATGAATATTGACATCGGGTATGGTAAAAAAGACATCCAGAAAATTGACATCCCCGATGAGAATCTTATCGGAGTAGTTTATCCGAGAGATGTAGAATGTGAGGTGCCCGATAAGATCATCGACACGTCAATAGAATCACCTATAGAGAGTGACTCGTTTGAGCGGTTTCTCGAAGGAGGTAAAGACATAGTATTCATTGTCAATGATGGGACCAGGCCTACACCCACATCAAAGGTTTTAGATGTGCTTTCCAAAAGGATGGACCTCAAAAAAGCGAGGTATCTGATTGCAACTGGAAATCACAGGAATATGACTCCTGAGGAGTACGATTTTGTATTTGGGAAGCATTACGTAGAATTAAAGAATAGAATATACTGTCATGATTCTAAACAGTCAGAAGTTATTTTTCTTGGGACATCAAAAAATGGTACGCCTATAGAGCTTAACAAAATTGCTGTGAACGCTGACAGATTAATTGTCATAACAAGTGTGGAACCCCACTATTTTGCCGGATATACCGGCGGAAGAAAATCATTTCTTCCCGGGATTGCATCATTTAATGCCATTGAAGCGAATCACAAATTAGCGATGAAACGGGAAGCTCAAGTGCTAGTATTGGAAGGAAATCCCGTTCATGAGGATATGATGGATGCTCTCGAGCATATTAGTGAAAAAAAAATATTTTCTATTCAAATTGTCATGGACAGGCACCAGAATATCTATAAATGCGCATCAGGAGACATTAACTCCTGTTTCAAGCAGGCAGTTACGTGGGCAGAGGACGTGTTCTGCGTACCTATCCCTGAAAAGGCTGATATTGTTATATCTGTGGCGCCGTATCCAATGGATGTCGATCTTTATCAATCACAGAAAGCCCTCGACAATGGTAAATGGGCTCTGAAAAATGGTGGAAAAATTATTATGGTCTCTAAGTGCAGGAATGGGATCGGACATACGACATTTCTTCAACAATTGTCATCTTCTAAAAATCCCAAAGCGGTTCTAGAGAATCTCAACAGAGAATATAGACTAGGATATCACAAGGCTGCAAAAATGGTAGAAATTGCTGTTTGGGCGGATATTTGGGCGGTGACCAGTCTTGATCCCAAAATTATTAGTTCTGCCAATATGACGCCATTTCGGGATGTAAAAACAGCTGTAAAGGAAGCTTTGAAGGAGAATCCAAAGGCAAAATTCATAGTTATAATGGACGGCAGCATTACCGTACCAAAGGTGAAACAATGACATTTGAGACACGTAGGATGGAAGAGATAAAGGATGCAATCAACATTTGCACTATGTGTGGATTTTGTAAAAGTGTATGTCCTTCGTTCAAGGTAATTGGGTGGGACTCAGCTCTTTCTAGGGGGCGCATAATTCTTTCATACGGTCTTATTAACGGGGAGATTTCTGCGGATGACTCGGTCATAGAGAGCATGTACACTTGTACAACATGTGAAGACTGCGTCAGGCGTTGTCCTTCTAAAGTTAAAATTGTAGATATCATCGAGAGTTGTCGTGCAGACTTAGTGAAGAATGGACACATTTTAACAAAACACAAGACTATTTGTAAAAATATTCTGGATACCAACAATCCATATGGTGAGAGAAAATCAGTTGTTGATACGTTAAAAATAGCTCCAAAGGAGGCCGATATTGGCTATTTTGCTGGATGTACCGCAGTATATAAAAACAAAGGCATCTCCCAAGCAGCAATCTCCATTCTAAAAAAACTTGATGTAGAGTTCACCATAGTTGACGAGGTATGTTGTGGATCCGTTATGCAAAGAATTGGGTGGCCAATTGAAGACACAAAAAAGTACATACAAAAAAATGTCAACAATATCAAAAGTATGGGTATCAAAACTTTGTTATTTTCTTGTGCTGGGTGTTATAGAACGTTTAAAAACGAGTATCCTAAATATATAGATGTTCCGTTCAAGGTCCTTCATATAACGGAATTTCTTGCGAAACAGGATCTAAAATTGAAAAGAATGGACGATACTGTGACGTATCATGATCCGTGTCATCTAGGGAGACATACTGGGGTATATGATGCTCCGAGAGATATTATTAAAAAAATCCCAGGTATAAAATTCAGAGAAATGGAGTTTAATAGAGAGTTTAGTCATTGTTGTGGAGGTGGTGGAGGGATGAGATCTGCGTACCCCAATGAATCCAAAAAAATTGCATGTGCCAGAATAGATGAAGCAACAAAAATAGGTGCTAACACTGTCATTACAGCGTGTCCATTTTGTGTGAATAATTTGATGCTCGGTTGTAATGATAAAAATGTTAAGGTTGTTGACCTGACAGAAGTTGTTGATTGTCTCTTATGAATCTCAGAAATAATCGGGACCTAATATCCAATAGGCCAGTAATAATGGGTATATTGAACATCACCCCAGACTCTTTCTCTGATGGTGGGTCTTACTTTAAAGGTGGAGGTGTAGTACACGCTTTACAGATGATAGATGACGGTGCCGATATAATTGATATAGGCGGAGAATCAACTCGTCCAGGTTCCGATCCTGTCTCTACTGAAGAAGAGATAAGAAGAATAATACCAGTCATAAGAGAACTATCCTCTGTAACAGATGTACCGATAGCAGTCGATACCATGAAGCCTAAAGTTGCTGAGGTTGCACTGGATGCCGGTGCAGATATTGTCAACGATGTAAACGGGTTAAGATCAAAGGGTATGTTAGATGTTTTATCAACGGGAGTACCGGTTGTCATTATGCATATGAATGGAGAGCCAAAGACAATGCAGATTGGGTTGACAGAAGGGCCAATTACGGAATCAATTACCAATTTCCTTAGAGAAAGAATATCAGTTGCTCAAGACTACGGTATAAAGGATATAATTGTCGATCCAGGAATAGGATTCGGAAAGACTGTAAAACAGAATATAGAGATAATTGACAACATATCGCAGTTTTCATTAGGGTATCCCGTGTTAGTTGGTTTATCAAGGAAGCAATTTCTATCAAAACTATATCCCGAAACAGATAGAGACGATGCTACAGTGAAAATGTCGATGCGTGCGATACAGAATGGTGCAGATATCGTGCGCGTGCATAATGTAAAGGCTATTGCAAGCGCTCTTAGAACATCACTATACAAAAACAAGAATTAAAACAATAATATTTTTATAAGGTGATATCCCACCTCTCACCGTAACTACTGCTCATCAAAAATGTTCAACGGAACTGTTTTTCTACTGCGCTACACTACGATTTTATGTGAATACATAACCAAACGAAATCCTCTTTACTTTTAAAAACACCTTAACAATAGGTAGTCAGCGACAAATAAAGAAGTAATCGAAAAAACACTCACGCGGCTGTAGCATTTACATCTGCATCGGTTTCGCATTTTTTCCTCTGTCTCATCATCTTGCCAACCTTTTTCAAAAGGTTTCTTTCATGAATAATTCTCATATACATCGCGTCATGCTCAAGGAGCGACGATGATGAAATTATAGTGATATCAGGCTTGACCTCGACCAAGCACTCTGCCAAAGTTTCAAATTTTAGATCTCCTCTTTTAATGGGGGTGAGTCTAAACTCATTGTCGTCACAGTACTCAACACCAGCAAACAAAGAATGTATCGCACCGCCACAGTACGGTTCTATCTGCTCAAAAACATATTTGAAATCTTCAACTTCGAGAAGTTCACCATTTGTTCTCGAATAATGATTAGACCAGTTTACAACCGGTATAAGGCCATCAATTTGGTCACATATATCCAGAACCTGTTCCAAAGATCCGAACACATTCTGTTGTCCGGTAATTTCGATACCAAGTTTTGGTTTCAGGTCGTTGTCTTTCCACCAATCCATGATATCTATGACGTTTTTGTAAATGTTATCAGTCGCATCATCTATACTCATACCATTTGCATAAAGGCCAAGGTTGGTAGTGATAAGACGTCCACCAAGTGCATCTGCAAGGATTGCAGCATGTCTGATGCCATCCATGCAGATACCAGTAAATGCGTTGTTAGAACTAAGGTCCATATAATAGGGGGTATGTATAGACACACCAACATCGAGCCTCCTAGCCAAGTCGTTTATCTCATACAATTCGTTAAAATTCTTGGTAATGCCCGAACTCATACATATAAGAACATCGTCCTTCTCGATGCATTCGTTTACGTCTGTAATTATCTCGTCATTTCTATCGATTTCAACCACAAGTCTGTCTTCAATATCTTTTATTGTGAGCCCAATTTCCTCTTCTTCAGGATAGAACTCCCTAGTTTCCGTTCTAATCATCTGAACTTCTATCGCTGTAAGGCCAAGCGAATGAACATCCTCAACCCCGTCCCTCAATGTACGGCCCTTGCACGATAATGGAATGCCTGCTGGACCGAATCTAATCATCTCTAACCACCGTAAAAACTCGTTATTGTTTTCTTATATTTAATCGCGTTGCAATTTCCACATCGACTGATGCAGAAGCAGTCATTCGAACCAATCAATAAAGATCGTAATCCAACACGCCCACTTTGACATTACAATATTTATAACTTACTTTCAAACGTCTCTAAAAATTTCATTACCCAATGACAGATACGCAATTTTTATATCTATCACGCGTAGCAAAAAGTAACCTTTATTAATAAATTATTTATTAGAACTCTGCCCAATGTCGGGAGAGTCAGAAAAATGAAAAGTCAAAGGTTTAATAAAACAGACCCTGGGCTCATTTTGCTTATTAGTAACTTAAAAGCAAAAGAGAGAGAAAGTGGTGCTGCGATCTGGCGAGACATTGCCAAAAGACTTGAAAAACCCAGAAAGAACTGGGCCGAAGTCAATCTCAGTAGACTTGACAGATATGCTAAAGATGGGGAAACAATAATTGTTCCCGGAAAAGTTTTGGCAGCAGGTAACATCAGCAAGAAAGTGACAGTAGCAGCATGGAAGTTTTCAAAAGATGCGCAGGAAGCCATTGTGTCGGCAGGCGGGAAGATCACTAAGATCACAGATATTATGATAGAAAATCCCAAAGGATCCGGCATTAGGATAATGAGATGATATAAATGGTCACGATCATTGATGGAAAAAATGCCGTTCTCGGAAGGCTCGGGAGCATTGTGGCACAAAGAATTATGAACGGCGAAAAGATTGTCGTCGTCAACGCAGAGAGCATAATCGTCACGGGTAAAAAAGACACAATCTTTGCAGACTACAAAGCGAGAGTAGACCGTGGAGACACTACCAAAAGAAAAGGACCGTTTTACCCCCGCAGAGCAGATCTTCTTTTTAAGAGAAGTGTAAGAGGAATGATTCCCTGGACGTCTACATCTGGAAGAGATGCTTACAAAAGACTCCACGTGTGCGTTGAAACTCCAAAGCAGTTTGCAAATATGAAGATAGAAAAGGCAGATTGTGCAACCAAAAAAATTAGTGGCAAGTATACGACTCTTGGAGCTATTTCCAAATTTTTGGGTTCAAATATCAGGTGATTTTCATGGAATGCGTTAATACAAGCGGAAAGAGAAAGACAGCAATCGCGAGGGCTGTCGTTAAGGAGGGTACTGGGAAAGTTACTGTCAACAAGGTACCCATCGCATTGTACATGCCAGAACTCGCTAGACTCAAGATTCAGGAACCTTTAGGTCTTGCTGGCGATAAGGCTAATAAAGTCGATATTGCAGTCGCAGTCAACGGTGGTGGAGTCATGGGACAGGCTGCGGCAGTTAGAACAGCAATTGCAAGAGGCTTGTGCGAATTTTTTAATGATAAGGAACTGGAATCAGCATATAGGGCATACGACAGAGGACTCATTATTAATGACGATAGAATAAAGCTCCCCAAAAATCCCCTTGGACCTGGCGCACGTGCTAAGAAGCAGAAGTCTTACAGGTGATGTGATAAAGTGATTATTCCAGTAAGATGTTTCACGTGCGGTAAAGTCATCGGATCCGTTTATTCGGAATATGTCCGACGCGTTAAAATGGGGGATAATCCCCAGAAAGTTCTTGATGATCTAGGCCTTGAGAGATATTGTTGTCGCAGAATGATAATATCACATACAAACCTCATCAAAGAAATCTTACCTCTTGGATAATCGATATCAAACATTTTACATTTTCAAACATTTTATTAGTCAATGAGGTACCCGCCCACTTTTAAAATGGTAAAACACAATTTTTGATCGAATACTGGAAAGTTGTCGATCTGTGTCGATTCGAAATCGTAAAACACATTGTGATGTCGAGGAAATTTTCTATACCACAGTATTACTCTCGCTCATCTCAACAGATGCCACTACATTTACTACGATTTAATGGAGTATAAAAACATAAAACAAATGCAGCACTAATTAAATACATGAACAATACTGAATTGAACAAATTTGCATCGTACCGTCTGTTCGATGAATGCCTATAATTTCTTTTGTATCAGTGTCTAACATTTAAGTCTATGAAGACAACATTGCAACATATAGCATATTAATGACCTGTCGATCTATAGTCCGACTTAACATTTATGAAGAATGCATATTTACGCAATTCTTTCATACATGAATAATAAAAGCCCTTACACAACAGTTAGATTATAATATAGCGCAGTTTTTTACAGAGCGATGGATTGGAACTTTGCTACTACTCTTGTTGGTTCACAGCCATATACTAATTCCGTTGAAGCGGTTGATAAAATTTTAGATGGGAGGATCGCCTGTCCATCGTGGCCTCAATTACCAACTAGAGGATATAAAGAAGATATGTTTGTTCAGACTGGGGTACATCTTCCCGGGGTGCATCACGACACTGGAAAATTAGTCGTTGATCTCGATAATTACGATCCAACAGAAATAGATACAGCGATTCTTGAAGAAGAAATTGATTATTTTGTATACCCATCGGATTTTTATGCCGGATTATTTGAATTTCTTGAAAGGGATACCTCAAAATTTCAGGCAATTAAAGGACAGATTACGGGGCTAATAAGCGAGGGACTTCAAGTATATGATGCGGCGGGTCATCCTGTCATTTATGACGAATCATACAGAAGAATACTGAAGAAAACTATCAACATGAGTGCTAAATGGCAGGCCAAAAGACTTTCTAAAAAAAACTCACACGTCATTATTTTTTTTGATGAGCCATTATTTGCCTTATTGGAAACCTCACCCACATCCATTTCTCCTAACGACGTTTTTAATTGGATAAACGAAGTTATAGACGGTGTAGACTGTTACAGGGGAATACATTGTTGTGATAATGCAAATTGGTCCCTTTTTCTTAAATCAAATATTGACATCCTAAGCATTGACGCTTACTCTTACGCAGACAATCTTCTTATGTTCCCTGACGAACTTACTGAATTTTATGGCAAGGGTGGAGTAATCGCCTGGGGTATCGTACCTTCTAACAATAATTTACTGAATACAGAAGATGTCAATTCTCTTATTCAAAAAATGGAGAAAATCTTTGATAAACTTGAAGAGAAAGGCGTTAATAGACAAAAAGCAGCAACTCAGTCGTTGATCACACCTCAATGCGGGCTCAATAACGTGGGCATAGACAATATAGATAAAGTTTTTGACATGCTCGACAAAGTTTCAAAAACATTAAAGGAAGAGTATGACCTGCCGTGATTAACATGTCTGTTGTTAAGAACACAATTGAAAAACAATTTACATAACCCATAAGATTTTTTCAAGAAAGAAGTCGTACTTGTAATCGATACCGATAAAATCAATCCGTTGATTATAGAAGGACTTGAAAGTGAGAAGTGTTACTTTTATCAATATATCTGAACACCGTTTTATAAAGCCGGTTTTCGATTAAGTTATCAACAGCGAAGTCGGTATTGAAAGGCAATCACGCTGTATACCTCAAAAACCTTAGTTTTTTTATACAATTCGTCCCTACAAAGGCATCTTTTCATTTCATATATCGACGCTGTTAGTGACTTTAAAAAGTACAGAAATAACAGATGGCACGATATCAATCGATCTAGGTTAATGATCTAAATTTCGAGACCGCCATATTTAAAATATTTTATTATTCCTCCATTCAAAAAGTGCATTCAACCGGAATACACATTGGACGATAAAATGAAACACATTACGTATTTTGTAGATGTTTGAATATTTTTCAACCCAGCGTAGATTCTTCGTAAAAATTGTTTGCGGACAAAATCCTTTCTCAGTCAGTCAAAATTACTTCACCATAGCATCATTGTCAACGTAGGCATTTCTGTTTTTATATAGTCTGTATTGCGTACAGCTTAATCTTTATGCTACTAAAAAATAATATACTATCCAACTCACGCTTATATTTTTAAATATTACATGAAGACACCGGGACCGATAGGTTTTAAGAAGGATTGGTTATTTCCGCACTGTTGCGGGAGTAGCCGAGTCGGTCAAAGGCGCAGGACTTAAGATCCTGTCTCGCAGGAGTTCAAGGGTTCGAATCCCCTCTCCCGCACTGGT
>JAKSHX010000069.1 GCA_024399155.1 archaeon
TAGACGATTAAGTTTCAAAAAACAGTTTTTCCCGAACAGTTATTTTTCTTGTGTACCCCCTCTCTCCTCAAAAAAACAAATGCCTATATCTAATGCCTTTTTGATGCTCTATAACGTTTCGTTTGGTAACTTTGTTTGCAAACTCAAAGCGCTGAAAAATCGGGCTCTATAACGTTTCGTGTGGTAACTTTGCATGCAACTCTAAGCGCTGTAGGCGCGACATAAATCACCCCAGGGTGTAAACCCTGGGTGACAAGGCATTACCTATACGGTATTCCCCTCCTTGGGGAGGGGCAGGGGGTGGGGAGAATCCAATTTTGTGAATATGCATTATTCCTACCCACTAAGTGATGATGAAATAATAACTTGGGACGATTTTGCTCAGATTGTTAGTCTATTTTGATGTTGTGAAGAAGGAGTTTAGCGGGCTAAATGACTGATGAACAACATTAAAACTGCTGCAAGCCGAACGCAAAGAGCTTGCTCATTTGCTGAGGCGCAGCGCAGTTTATCTAAAATAGACAACAAGATGAGTAAAAGCGGAACAAGTAAAATTCATATTTGTACCAAGTTATTATTTTATCATCACTTGATTTCGTATTTTGTTATAAGCTCTGAAAGAGCGACATATTATAGCCCAGTGGCGTAAGCCCTGGGTGGTAACATTGCAATACAAGTGCCACATTTCTGTGGCGTGCGTCAGCTAAGCCATACCGCTAACCCTTTGAACAGCCAAAGCTAACGCCAAAGTCAACATGCGAAACTTGAGTCACATGATATATCATTCCAAATCAGATATTCATACTTTGTGGTTCAAATAAATGACGAAAATAGGAGCCCTACCGTACCATAAAATTATTCCGATTTCAATAATTTCAATAATTTCACCTAAAAACTTGCGGTCACTAATTAACCTGTCGTCATCGTCTTGAAAATACAACACCCTAAAAGAACAAAAAAAACGCTCTGTGTATTCTTTCCCAAGCTCTGAAAGAGCGTAATAGTCCAGGGCAGGGCGTAAGCCCTGTTATTATAGCAACATTTATAACCCATTTCTGTGGCGTGCGTAAGCCAAGCCATCCCGCTAACTATTTAGGCTCGACGCATTGTCATAACCCATTCAATTATTTACAGAGCAAAACATCTCGACCGCAAACGTCAAATGGTGTTGATAATTCGATATAAAGATTACGTGAATCAATTGATTTCCACCATCATAAAATTATCGATATTATTTCCCCACTGGACTTGCCATAACTTGCCAGATACCTGATCAAGCATGATAAATGTATAGATATTATTAGTGGCATAGAGTGTAAATCTGCCATTTTTTGCATTTTCCGCAGGACAGCGGGGTATTGTTGACAATGCAACTTCAAACCTGTTATTCGCATTCATGAGTATTGAACCACCCACAGTTTGCCATTGCTGGTGTCTAATTTAATGAAAATCCAGAGATTTTGAGTGGGAAAAAGACGGAATTTTGTAGTAGTGGACTGAGAAAATTCAGGTCGATTTCTCTTAACTTCAGTTTGTGCATTTGTAGCTATGGTAATCGATAAAAACAAAAGAATTAATAAAGTGATTTTTTTCATATTGCTACAATATTATGATTATTATTTATTTGGTTTTCAATGAAAAATTCTCACAGTCAGTTATAACATCATTTTGAGTAAAGTATCGATAGTATTTTCCGCAAAATATCTTACCGTTTTTACGGTGTTTTTGAATTTCATTTATGCATTGGCAACAATTTTCAATCTCTGGTATTTCATTTTTGATGAGACTGCTATTGTTGAAATCATTGTCTTTGGTTGATGATTCAATTCTATTTGTTCTTACACTTTTCATTTTTGCTAATTGTTCTTCCTTTTGTTCGACCTTGCAGATTTTGTATGATTTGCCACCATTTTTTATTTTGACAATTTGATTAGTGTCTTTATTTTTTTCACAGCAACACTTGTTGTCACACAAATCCCTGATTTCACATTTTGCACAGACATTTTCATCCACCAACTCGACAATAAGATTATTTTTTTTGTAATGTTCTACGACATTTTTGAAATAGAGGTTGTTATTTACCCATTTCCAGTTATCATCAGGTGTTCCTGTTATAAAACGCTTAATTGAATATAGTGTTTGACCTGTCAGATTAATTTCGATGCAATTTGTCTGTTCGTAATTAATCTCTTTGGCATGACCAGTCGCTTTGTTGTCAAAGAATAATTCGATAATATATTGCTGGTTGTCTTCTGTTGTAGCTATTATGTCAGGTTGTTTGTCTTCTCGTTGATAATCACTGTTTATTTTAACATCAACAAAAGTAATCTCTTTCTCGGGGAAAATATTATAATATGAAGGAAGTGTTATTTTCCTATGTTTTTGAATCAACTGTTCGGCAACTTTATAAAGAACAACTTGATAACAAATTGCAAGGTTAGCTTTCCTTTCATGACTTAGATGCGCAAATCCATGACTGTATTTTTCCCCATGTCTTGCTTCTAATGCTTCTCCGCAAGATGGACAATGACAATTGCATGCCTTTCCATTCAAGACATCATCGACATGAACCATTTCTCCATTTTCGTTTTCTGCCCAAGAGAAAACCATTGTGCCTTTTTCTGAAATATCAAACATAAGTTCCTCAAATTAATTTTTCATAGTAATCAAATACATATCTCATCAACTTTTTCCATTCTTTTTCTGTCTTGTAGTCAAGTTTTATGTTAAACATACATAGTTGAGAGTTTTTGAATTGCCATATTTCTATGTCTGTGTTGATTTTATCGCAATGAACTCTCGTGATTTTAATGGCATTTTCGAAATTACAGTTTGGCTTCTCGCTTAGAAAACTGTCAACGGAAAATTCAATATCATAACCTCCTCCAAGGCAGTAATCAGGAAGAGCAGTGTCATCTGGAAAAGCCAATGCCCCACCGAAACATATTGTTGGTTCTTTGCCAAGCTTTTTTAGAATACGGGGCATCACTTCGACAAATTGCGAGACGGCCGTACGGTTGCTTATTTCTCTTATAGCTTCCGGGTTATCAACGCCAGAAAGTTTAATGTTTTTGGAAATTGCATCAAAGAAATCATATTTTAATGCTTTTGATATCAAACCTAATTGTGCAGTCGGAATACTTGGCTTTTCGAATATCTTATAGACATTCTGTCTTTTACAATATATCTTATCTGCTAATTCGTTTGCCGATATACCTTGTTCTTCGCATACAGATTTAATTAATTCACCTATATTCATAATGTCCTTATTTTGTTGTAATTTTGATAGTGCAAAGGTACGGACTTTTTTTAGCATCAACAAATTTTTTTGTATCCAATATGGATACACTTGAAAAAAAGGAAAATGATTTTGGTTATGTCGAAAAAAAGTTGTACCTTTGCATCATAAAAACAAATTACTCTTCCTATGAATAGCGATGAAAGACTTGCTCTATATCAGGCATATATCAGACAAGTAACCAACTCAGCAAACAGTTGGGAACATTATTCTCAGTTCAGCAGGATTGACAGGGCTATTAAGTCCATTCATCCTGATTACAAAGACTTGATTGAATATGACGATGCCGATTTTGTACAGAGATTGTATGATGAATTATTGTCTTTGCCTGAATTGCCTTCTGAGAAAGGAGTTGCGTTTAAGCGTTTAGGACAGGGACAATACCATAATGCTGTTTTGACATATGTTCAATTTCTGAAGGCTTGCAGATTTTTCGGGGATAAAAATTTGCAATGTCCAAAGCCTTTTGTGAATAGAAAGAATATCTCTCTCCAACAAATCTTTTATGGTGCTCCAGGAACAGGCAAGTCTCATAGAATAGA
>JAKSHX010000070.1 GCA_024399155.1 archaeon
TTGATGGTGTCCATAATAATGTTTATGGATATCTTGTTGTTAATCTGATGGATTTCTTCGGCAGTAATACCGTCGTCGGAGGTAATAATTGTATTTTTAATTGCTTCTTTCATGCTCTTGATGTTACTTCTTTCTTTTTGATCGTATGTATTTATGAATTGATCCATATCATAATTACCTTCGGCGGTCTTAGCGATATTATTCAGATAATAGCCTATAAGATCGATTGCTCTTGCGGCATCTATTTCTTCTACCACATCACTTAGTCTAGTCTTTGCAGATGCTTCAGATAAGCGAACGTAGGCCTCTAACTGTCTAGCAGTTATTGGAATTGAAGCATTCTCTTCATCACCGAGACGCCTAATGTTGAGGTAATCGTTCTCAATCATTTTTATTGCTTCTGGGGACATCACGGGAAAACAATTACGTTTTGCATATGACACGTACTTTCTGATGAAATCTGTATCATAAACTGGCGCGATAACGTCGGTTTCTTTAAGAATTTTTTTTCTACTAATCCCTTTAACCGTGTCCTTCTTCATCATTCTTGCTTGTCCACGACTATGTGCTTTTAAAATATGCTCAGTGATGTTTCTATCCCTATCAGGATTTGGTTTATCGAATAATACAAAAATAAGATCAAAACGTGACATCAGTGCCGGAGGCAGATCAATTTGCGAACTTATTTTATCTTCAGGATTAAACCTTCCATATTTTGGATTCGCGGCAGCTGCCAACGAACAACGACTCTGAAGCGTTGCGTTGATTCCTGCTTTTGCAATAGATATCTTCTGTGACTCCATCGCTTCATGTAGTGATGATCTATCCTGATCAGACATTTTATCTAATTCATCAATGCATGCTAACCCTTTGTCTGCAAGAACAAGTGCTCCCGCTTCAAGAGTCCACCTTCCATCGCCAAAGTCATCTTTCACAGCAGCAGCTGTATTGTGCACCACAAAACCGGATGCTATAAATGCGTGCGCTGGTTCTACGGTAAGGTCGTAAACATATTCTGGAAGATCCTCATCGAGTATCTCAATTTTAGTCACCATTTGTAAACGCATATTTTTTGTGACTGTTGATACGAAATCACCAACATGGATGTTCCTTGCTTCTATCCAATCAAACCTTTGATCTTGCATTGCTTGTATTTTTGTTTCAAATGTAAGCAATATAGATAACCCACCGGCGGTCAACTTGATAACCTTCTCGGGGGTCTTAATTTTCCATACATATGTTACTGGTAAATATCTTACAGAACCAAGGTCCGAAATCGATTGTATCGATGTACCAGAAATTGATTGTCTCCAAATTCCAGGCCTATACTCTTCTGGGTCGGTTAACCTCGCATTGACAAAATCATCAATTCTCTCAACCTCCCCCATATTGTTGCTTATAATTGCATCTCCGCCAACACATAAACCTGCAGCAGATGCAGATTTACCTGATGCATAAATTCCCCTGGGAGCAAGTCGGCTCATGTATCCGAGTAACTGAGATTTTGCAACACCTGGATCTCCAACCATAAGAATATGAATATCCCCTCTAATAGATGATTTATCATCCATTTCTTTGTGACATCCACCAAAAAGTTGTAATGCAAGCCCTTCTTTTTCTTTCTCTAAACCAAAAATTGTTGGTGATATTGATTTAACAAGATTATTGAAAAATTCTGTGTCTTTTGAAACTTTTAAAATTTTTTTCTCGTCTTCTTCTGTTATTTCAATCTCTTCATATTCTATCTGCGAAAATTCTATAGACATAACATCGATGTAAACATCGAAGACTGTTGATTTGTCACGATCTCCCTTTTCTACTAACCTAATTATGCCATTAAGTGTAACTCTGTTTCCAGCTGTGATCTTTCCTGAAATGTCATCTTCAATATGTGCTGTAATCCTTTCTGGTTGTGCCCCACCTCTAAGACCTTCGGGATTCTCCTGGATTTCAATTTTTTGCATGTCAGAATAGATAGACGTCTCGTTATCTAGTATAAAACTTAAGCCGCCTTTGTTACATCCGTCATTAGAACATATCAAAGGTTCGGTGGCATACATACCTTTCTGAGGCACCCAAATTTCAGCACCGCATTTAGCACATCTAAAATGAGCGTTGATCATCTTTAATTTGGGTAAAGTAGCTTTTCTGACAAGCCCCTCAATAGAGACTAGTCTCCCTAGATGTTTTGACCTTAGATCACGTACTTCGACGTGTGCATCTCTGGGCATAGATATGATTCTAAGGTTAATTTCTTTGGTTACTTCCCATGTAGGAAAAAGACAACCTTTCAAAGTTTTTCTTCCGATATCTAGGCATCTATCAGGCTTATCTAGAAGATACATCGCGAAGTCTGGATTAATTGCATCAATGTCTCCATATGATATAAAAAGACTCTTATCCTGCGGGTAGTTCGTTTGTATCTCTGCAATTCTTAGTGCATACTCGTCTTTTCCAAATATCTCATTCCAGATTGCGGTTATCTCGATATCTTGAAAATTATCAATCGCCATCATTTCACCTTCGTGAAATCTACGGACTTGCATTCATCGTCAACCCACCAGACCCATCCTCCTTTAGCATTGGAGACTTCTCCTTTGATCAAACCTCTTTGCTTAAATTTGATCATTGTTTTGACAAAATCATCTGGGCAACGGTAATCAAAAAGTTTTATGAGACGATCTTCTGCTTCCTTCGTAGAAAGTTTTTGGTCTCCAAAAACTGACCAAATGTGCTTTATAGTCTCATCAAACATAATTGGACAATACCATTTCATTTAAAAACACTAATGTATGTGTGACCTGTCCTTCATGCGCCTGTCGAGGTATTCGTTTTGTATATAAACGATCTCTGTGCTGTTCTTTGCTTTTGCATAGATATTAAGGAGCTCCCCGTTCAGCCTGACGAATTCTGACGCCCAATTAAATCTTTCAATAAATTCATTGGCCTGTTCTTTACAATTTAATATTATTAAAGATGCCATGACAGCCTCAGCACTGTTAAGTTTCATAGGCCTACCCCAATTAATCGGATTTGAAGCAATGAGGTATGGCAATGCACGACAGGTATTTTGAAACCTGGGAAAATTGTCGATATTTGTCCAGGTCATATCCACAACAACTAACCCATTTCTTGCATGTTCAATATCCATAGGAGATAAAGCCTGCTTTGCAAATGGTGAAAGAATGATAGAACCGGATGGTATGTTTTGAATGGAATTTACTTTTTTTGCAAGACCAAATTTTAACATACGTTTTGCTGTGCATTTTTTTGGATTGCATTGATTCTTATCATAAACGATTACTGGAATCATATTACCATGAATTTTAACTTTTCAAAATCAGTAAATGTTTTTTCAACCCACATTCTGACACTTTCAATGAATTGCTTGTAGTACTCTGCAAGTTCTATGTCGTTTGTCGCTTTGTCAAAGTTATCCTTTCTTCCAAAATCCATCAATATCTTTGGTGCATCCCATGGTATAGAATTCTTAATCCTATCGTATGTTATTTTTTCTAGAAACACGACGTAATCTAACTCGCAAGGGATCTTTTTTTCGTTGAAGTCTTTTGCTTTCATGGATCTGATGTCATACCCCATTTGATACATGACTGACACCAGCTCACAATCAATACAATCGCACTTTGGTCCGGCACTAAAAACATCGTAAACGTCATTATGCATTTTCTTCATGAAATATTCTGCAATCTGCGACTGTAGATCGTTGAATTCGTCAATGAACAAAATTCTTATTTTACGCTTAATTTTAGTTTTTCTAAACATGATTCCAAACCCAACTAATGATATATCAGGCAATATATTAACTA
>JAKSHX010000071.1 GCA_024399155.1 archaeon
GAACAACGTTCGCTATAAGCGCTGTATCATCCGAGAATTATTATATCACATGATGGGGTTATCATCAACCCTGTTTTGGAGCATTTTCGTGACGTCAAGAAAATGATAAACGGCCACATTCGAAAACGTGGCCGCTTAACGGAGGGTATTTCAATGTCATTGGATAATATCAGCTTAAAAGGTGCCCCCATGTTGTTGGGCCGCATATTCCGTCAGCTTCGATTGATTTCATCTTCTGAAATTTCTTAATAGCTGCGACTGTATCTTTTCCGGCTTCTCCATCACATCCGCATGAACCAACGGAGCATCCGTATGATTCAAGAAGTGCCTGCATTGCACGCACATTCTTGCCTTCTGTGCCTAATCTTACAGTACGAAGTGTGTGTTCAAATGTTTTTCCAGCTGTTATAGCTGGGCTTTCTTCAGTTTTTCCAGCTATTTCTCCGCCATCATACGCAGGAGAAGCAAAACCGTAAATAATGCCCCACTGACTTGACCAGGAATATTCATTCTTTTTTACACGTGTGTATGAAGGTCCGTTGTTAGAACCTGTATTGCCTTCGACAGTTACAAAACCCCAGTCATATACTTCAACGACTATGCCTACATGATCCGCAGGACGAACCTGATCATTCGGGTCATTCGGGTTCCAGTCGAAGAACACAATATATCCAATACGGATATCACGGGTTTTACCTTTCCACTGGCCGCGTGCAATAAACCACTGAATCATTTCATTGCAGGACGGTGTCCACGGAAAAATATCTCCGTTGCCTGAAACCTTGGCGTTGTTGCAGATTTCCATTGCACACCATTCAGTGCGTATATTGAATGCATTACACGGAACGTTCCAGTTTGAATCGACACGGCTTAAGCACACATCAATCATCTTTTGTCTGTTTCCCATTTTCATCTTCTCCTTCCTTATCGTTTTCTTTCTTATCATCTTCTGATTCGCCGCTCTGGCGTTTTAATACGTCAATGACGTTTCTGATTACTTTAGGAATAGGAATGAACACACCGGCGTTTTCTATAATTGACAGGAGTTCATTCATTATGAAAGCAATACAGGAAGCATCACGGACATACCACTTTGTGTTGAGAAGCACATCAAGGCGGCAGGCCACGATTATAATCAGCATCATGCAGCCTTTTTTCATCAGGCCTTTCCAGCCGACTTTTGAATTTAAAGTTCCGGATTTTGTTTTACTGCTTTTTCCTGCTAAAGCAACACATATTCCGGTTATGTAATCAATAGCCATGAAAACAAGAAGCGTCTCCATCGCTACATTCCAACCGCCGAATGCAAATGTTGCAACAGCGCCTAACATTCCGCTAATGGTACAAAATAGTTTCTCGTTCATATAGTCCTCACAGTTTGTTGTTTTTGAAATTGGTAAGGACATTGCTGCCCTTACCAAACACGAAATGTTTATTTTGACTGTGGACCCGTGGGTTGCCACAGTGCGATCCATGTCAATAAATTGATATTTGCGACCGAAATTCATGTCGGTCACAAAATCAATTTTACTAACTTAAAGTTTGCTTTAGTTTTCTCTTGTCTCGTTATTCCAAGCTGTCATGCTTACATTAATATTTGAATCGCTCGTTTCCTTTGCAACAACAGGCGGATTAATCCATGAGCAATTACTTACGAGAACGTTTGTCATTTTATCGCTTGGACCATAAGAATTAAATCTTGCATAACCCTCGCCTACAAAGTAGCAGTCTTTCATGATAACTTTTGAGCTTGACTCTGATGATTCATTATTATGAAATCTCCATACAACATCTCTTGTGTCTGAACGGAAAACGCAGTTTTCAAGAATCATTGTAGTGTGAACACCAAGACCGCAGCCTATTGCCTGATTCGATACTCCTGCTTTGTAATGGTGTAAATCACAATTTTTAAAAACAATATTTTCCTCGTTTGTGTTCGGATGAAAATCAGGATGAATTCCATATCTTAGTTCTGAAGCATCAAGGAATAATCCGTCAATCACAGCGTTACTTCCTACAGCAAACGCGCTAAAATACTTCTTTACATTCGCATTATCCCCTGTATAGTGCGCTGTAACAATAGAGCCAGCTTCAAAAATCACTGTGATATTGTCAATCCATGTTCCGTAATCATAGTTACCATGCTTTAAATCGTTATACCGTGATGTATACGATTCAAAGTAATCATCCCCGTATAAATCCTTGTATTCTTCAATAATATCATAAGCACCATGATGTACTATAACTTTTTTTGCCCCTACAGCATAAGCTTTCTGTATACCTGCAAGAATACTTTCGCCGTTTTTAACTTCGATGACTTCTATCTGTTCCGGATTTACCAAAGGGTGATAAGATAAAGAAGCTGTTTCTTTATCTCTTAACATGCAACACCATCTCATGAATTTTATTCTATTATCATCAGGAATTACTATATTTTTTCTGCCTGTTAATTTACCGCTTACATAGTTATGGTTTTCATCATAAAAAGCAGTTTGAGAATTTGAAGCTCCTCCAACGACTTCAACTTCTAAGCCGCAGTAAACTGGTATATAATCAGTTCTTGTAAAGTCTGCATTTATTTCTGCATTTCCGGTTGCGTAAGATATATATTCCCCGTCTACCATTGTGCTTTTGTCTATAAGTTCAGTTTTTTCTTTACCGAATAAGTTAAGCATTAACGCTTTTGTTTCCTGGCCTTCAATCTGAGCATTATTAGCAACTGACGCAGTTTCCTGAATTGCTTTCTCAACGTTTGGGATGATTGCCGATTCATCTGTAATATTGACAATTCCATCGGCAGTAAAAAACACGTACAGGTAATAGGCATCAGATGTTGGCACTATAGTTTTCTCTTTTCCGGCACTAACGTTTGGAAATTCTTCTATTTTTCTCTTGTTCTCATCATATGAAGCAAGTCCGATAGCGCCTGCAGTTTTGTTAGCGATTTTATATTCGTGACCAGCAACAATCGGCACGTTAATATAATGCTTTTCTATATTGTTGTATTGCTCTGAAATTTCATTAATTAATGATTTAACTTTTACAGTTTGATTATTTAAATCAATCTTTACGTCATTAATCTCAGAAACAATTATCTCATTTGTTTTATTGATGTTTGGAATAATTGCTGATTCATCCGATATTTCAACAGTTCCATCGGCAGTAAAAAACACGTACAGGTAATAGGCATCAGATGTTGGTACTATAGTTTTTTCTTTTCCGACATTAACGTTTGGAAATTCTTCTATTTTTCTCTTGTTCTCATCATATGAAGCAAGTCCGATAGCGCCTGCAGTTTTGTTAGTAATTTTGTATTCATGATTAGCTACTACAGGAATATCGATATAGTGTGCAGGCACATCATTGAATTCTTCTACTATATGCACATTTAATTCATGTACGCTGCTATTTATTTTTTTAACTCTCTCATTCAGGTCCTTAGCCTCAGAATCAACTCTATCAACTTTTACAGTTTGATTATTTAAATCAATCTTTAAATCGGTAACCTGTCCTCTGACTGCATCGCCGGCAGTGGCATAATTTTTACCATCCGCGCCTGTTCTGATGTCGATAAGTTCTGTGTTGCCTTCCGTGGATCCGGGAGGAATTGCGACGATGTTGTCAATACGAGTGTTAGCTGCAGCGAGTCCTGTTTCATTTGTCGATACTCTTTCTGAAAGATCTGAAACTGTTGAGCTGTCGGCCTTGCCATTAACCGCAGTCTGAAGCGCTGCCACGTCAGAAGCATTGGCTTTTCCTGCAAGGTCCGAGGTGT
>JAKSHX010000072.1 GCA_024399155.1 archaeon
GTCAACAAAAAAGGGTGGCGAAGCCACCCACACATGTTGATGAAGAGCCCTTTTTTTCTTGATATTTTGTTTTTAGGTCTGATATCAGATTCATCTAGTATTTCAAGAACCATATCTAATAATACTGAATTCCTCATTTGGTTTCTGGTATGGATCGTTAGTTTTATAGGATGCATTTTTATAAAATTTAGTGGAGATGATTATTATACATAAATAATCCTATGAAATCACGTTCTACAGCAGCTATTATTCATCAAAACAACCATTTACAAATGGTTTAACCGTTAGAAACTGGTTGAGTGGAAAATCATTTAAAGAGCAGTATGATTTTGGTATGAAAACATTGAAGCAATTTGGATGGTCGTTATGTCTAAAATTTTAAAAAATTCAAATCAAAAAGATGTTGAAACATTAGTAATGGAATATGCAAATCTTTCTAATTTATTTGGAAACGCTGTAGAGACTGGCAATCATAAAGACGCCAATAAAATCTATAAAGAATTAATGAATGTTTATAAGCAGATTAAATTGCAGGGAGGATTGTCTAGCTCATCGTTTCATAGGTTGCTTTCTTCGCCTTCCGTCGGCACAAGGCTTTGGTCTGCAACTCATTATCTTGCAGTTTCATATGAAGAATCAAAGAAAGTTTTAAATTCGCTGGGCGATATACCTAATAGTTTGCTTGCTGTATCTGCAAAAATTACACTTGATGAGTGGGAAAAGGGTCGTTTAATCTTATAAGAATACAATGAAGAAGCTTTTTGGCACTTCCTGAGAAATAACCCTATATTAATCTTATGCCTTGCGCTTCTTTACAGAGAAAGTATAATGATGATAAAGCAAAAGAAAACCTAATAAATGGGGAAGCTTACAATGGAACTGGCTCTTGAAGATCTTGTTACTTATTTGCAAAAACAATATAGAGTTGATACTCTTGGTGGACATAAAGAGCTTCTTGAGAACTGCTATTGTCCTGGAAATATGGGAATGGAGGCTGTTCAGCTATTGCGAAATAAACTAAACATGAATAAGCCACAATTACAAAAAAGGACTAGGAAATAGGAATGAAAAAAACAATAAATGTTATGAATCTTGTCGTTGCAACAATGATTTTTATGTGGATGGAAAGTCAAGATTTTTTTGTTCATTTTCTTGATGTCCCTTATATGTATGGACAAGTTGAATTGTTGTATCTTATTATTCTTAATTTGGTATTGTTAAATGTTTTTGAATTATCGCCTAAAATTTCGCTTGTATGCTCTGTTTTGATTATGTTGCTATTTCCGTTTACTGGAGGACAGTTCCGAGTTGATGGATGTAGTTACTATCTTGTTGTTGAAAAAATAATATGGAATATTATCGGCGTTCGTTTTGTGCTTCCAAATGATATGACTTATTTTATTGCCTATAGTTTGGTTCCGGCTATTATCTATAGCATGTATTTGTTACTATTCATTTTTGGTGCTGTTGCTGTATTTAGGAAAATGAAGACTAAAGCTTAATCCTCATCTGGGTTTAATACGATTCGTTGGTGTAATTTGCCCATTGATATTGTGTCAAACAGCTAAGATAATTGCCATGAGAATATTTGTTTTTATTTTGTTTCTTCTTGTGTTGCTAGGATGCTCACAAAGTGATGGCTATATTGGCACATATGTGTGTAAGCATAAGTATGGTTCTGAAACAGTTATTATTTATTCTAATCACTCGTTTTTGCAAATATATGCAGATGGTAATAATCTTGACTCGAATAAAGGCATATGGCGGCAATTAACAAAAAATATCCTTGAACCGGATCTTTTAGTTTTTGATGGTTGGATGACTTTTAAATCTCCATTTCAAAGTGAAAAAGCAAAAAAAGCTTTGGGGGAGGGCGAAAAATGCATCGCTTCGTTCTATATAAGAAATAATTGCATTATTGCTGAAGAGGATTTTCCAGAATTCAATCCCTGTAAAGAATAATCCTATATTAACTCTGTGTCTTGCGTTTTATTACAAAGAAGGAAATTTGAATTTCAGGAGGAATCTTCTGATTTAGAAACGCAGTTGCTTGAGTTAGGATTTCTTTGCGAGACACATCTATTTGAGCTATATCATCCGAAAATGTCAATTTTACGCAAATTTGAAAGGCTTGATTGACGGATGTCTTATATAGGGCAATAAATCTGTAAAAAATATGCCGGGACAAAACCCTTCAAAAAACAGTTGTTTCTTTAAACTCACTCTTTTTTTAGTGCAACTTACACAAGATTCGCTCATATTTTAGTAAAATCAGATGCGAATGTCAGTCTTTTTTTAGGAAAACATACTATATTGTAGCCATGTACTTAAAGCGGAAAATAGACGATTTTCTTACCGAATGGAAAAATGCGGGGGATCGCAAGCCTCTGATTGTCAAGGGTGCCCGGCAAATCGGCAAAACCGAATCCATCAAGCACTTTGCAGAGAGTTACGAGAACTTCGTAAACATCAACTTTGCCCTGGAAAAGAAATTCAGGACCATTTGCGATGATGACTACAAAGTCGATACCATCATCAAGAACATTTCCCGCATCGACCCGAACAAGAAATTTGTCGAGGGCAAGACACTGATTTTGTTTGACGAAATCCAGGATTACCCGGATATTGCCACATCGCTAAAGTCATTCTGCATGGACGGCAGATTCGATGTAATCTGTAGCGGTTCCATGCTTGGAATCAACTATCATAAGATTGCAAGCAACAGCGTCGGCTACAAGTCCGAGTTTCAGATGCAGTCCCTTGATTTCGAGGAGTTCCTTTGGGCAAAGGGCTATGGTCCTGATCTGGTAGAAGAACTTCTGGTGCACATGAAGGCGAATACGCCCCTTAGCCAAACTACCATGAATGTCATGAACGACCTGTTCCTCGACTACTGCATTCTTGGCGGAATGCCCAAGGTCGTGCGGACATACATTCATCGCAACAGTTTTGAGGAGACCCTTAAGCTCCAGCAAGATCTCATCTCCGACTATAAGGAGGACATCAAGAAGTATGTGGAAGGAATCGACAAGACAAAAGTCCTGAATGTATTCAACCACATTCCTGTCCAGCTAGCAAAGGAGAACAAGAAGTTCCAAATTTCAAAGGTGGCGAACGGAGCAAAGTTCAAGGATTACTGGGGCTGCATCGAATGGCTCCAGGATGCAGGAATCATCAACATCTGCTATTGCCTGCACTCGCCAGATTTACCACTGAAGGGTAATTACGAAGAAAACAAATACAAGATTTACTTTAGGGATTCCGGCCTCCTGATTGCAAACCTGGACGAGGAATCACAGGAAGACCTACGGGCCAACAAGAACATGAATATTTACAAAGGCGGCCTTTACGAAAACATCGTCGCGGAGTCGCTTTGCAAACAGGGTTACGACCTTTTCTATTACAAGCGAGAAAACGCAACCTTGGAACAGGACTTTTTCGTAAGGACAAAAAAATCGCTGGTTCCCGTCGAGGTCAAGGCGACCAATGGAAACGCAAAATCGCTGAAGACGCTGATTTCAAGCGAGAACTACCCGGATATTACTACCGGGATTAAGTTCATCCACGGAAACATCGGCCTTGCAAACAACATCCATACATTCCCCTACTTCTG
>JAKSHX010000073.1 GCA_024399155.1 archaeon
AGATGGACTATCCGGACTATGAGTTCTATTGTACTCTACAAAAGTCAAAAGAAGTCTGGCCAGAAGGACAACATAACCTCGACATCATAGCCGAGCGTTGCGGATACAATTTAGAAAATCATCATCACGCATTGGCAGATGCAGAAGCATGTGCTGCCATTGCATTACAAATTTTATAGTTAATTATGTTTTTAACAAAAGAAGACTTCGATCTCCTTAGTAAATATGGAGGGAAATCTGCCTCAGAATTTCCTGAAGCACATGCTCTTCTTAGAAGAGTATATGATAAGCTTGGTGAAATTGCTGATGGAATGCGACAGTATGGCTATGAACCTAGTATTAGACGCAACCCTCAAAACCAAGGACAAAGATTTGAGGAGTATCATTGGGCTCAATTATGTCCTCCTTATTCCAAAGATTCTAAAAGTAAGATTTTCTTTGTAATTGATTTTACAAAGAACGGTTTTGGAATACATATCGATTGCAATCAGCGAAATGGATTCTATATAAATGACGATACTGAAGATTTACAAGCGTGGGAAAGCATTTCGATTGATGACGTTTGTAAACTTGAAAAACAAGATATACTATACAAAGTTGTTGATTTTTGCGACAGACACAAGAAAGAGTATCTTCATTTTGGAAAATATTACAATATAAAATCATGCATTAAACTTTTAGATATGGAACAATATAAACAACTACTTCTAAATAATAAAAATCTTATTCTTACAGGAGCTCCTGGAACTGGCAAAACATATTTGGCAAAAGAAATTGCGGAGTCTTTTGGTGCAAAAGGCGAGAGATATGGTTTTGTTCAATTCCATCCTTCATTTGATTATTCTGATTTTATTGAAGGATTAAGACCTATAAAGAAAGTTGCCAACTCTAGTGAAATTGGATTTGAACGTAAAGATGGTATATTTATGGCATTTTGCCGTAAAGCATTAAAGGCTTATCAAAATTCAGAGAATAAATCCGAGGCACCAAAATATGTTTTTGTTATTGACGAAATCAATCGTGGTGAGATGTCGAAAATTTTTGGCGAATTATTTTTCTCTGTTGACCCAGGTTATAGGGGATCAGAAGGTCGTATCTCAACACAGTATTCAAACCTTTGGTCAGTAGAGGATGTCTATGATGAAACCCTAGAAGGGGATGATAAGTACAAATTCTATATTCCAAAGAATGTATATATTATAGGAACGATGAATGACATTGATCGCAGCGTTGAAAGCATGGACTTTGCAATGAGGCGTCGCTTTGCATTCAAAGAAGTGAAGGCAGATAGCAGAGTCGAGATGATCAATGAAAGCAATGCCTTAAAATCATATTTTGAGGAAATTTGTGCCAGAATGTACAACCTTAATTTATGTATTTTGACCATACAAGGATTAAGTTCGGCATATCAGATAGGTGCATCTTATTTCCTGAAACTTAAGAATTATCTTGAAGATGACAAACTCACAGATAATTCATGGGAGAATCTATGGGAAAACCATATTTATGGACTACTTTTTGAGTACCTTAGAGGTGTACCTGATATAGATAAACAACTCCGTACATTGCAAAAAGCTTACAATCTAGGTGAAAAATATGAAGAGAAGGACGGTGTTGTAAAGAAAGTAATCACAGAGGCAAATGACTAAGTTTATTCATCTTACAGATAATCTCCAAAATCCAAAACGAGTTGAAGGGAATAAATCTGTTGAGGATGTATTAAAAATTGCAAGTATAGGTCAATTGAAAAATCATCCTGATTTGCTAATTTTCCCTGATTCGTTCAGTGAGTCAAGCAGAAGCATTTATGATTTGTCTATCGTAAATGCTAAGAATCTGCAATACTCAGATTCCGGAAAGTATGCGTCTGTGGATGTAACTACAGGTAATTTAATGGGCTTCGTAGGTATTAATGATACTTCGTTGAGTATTCATTCACGATTTACTCATAGTAGAAATGGTTCTTATGGAGAAGAATACGACCAGGATTTTTTTCTCTATTATATGCTCCAAAAGATTCTGTCCATTAATGTCCTCAGTTTAGATCACGCAAATAATCAAGACGATAAAATTCTTGATTTCTTATTGTTCCTATTTCCTTCGATGCTAAAAAAAGCCATGTCTCAAGGTTTGTACAAGGAATATAAGACACTGCAACATGATGATGCGCAAGTTCATGGTGTAATAAACATCAATAGAGTCATAAGGAACGATATTCCTTTCCATGGTCGTATAAGCTATAGTACTCGACAGCATAGCTATGACAATTCAATTACTCAATTGGTAAGACATACTATCGAATATATAAAGCATCATCCTTTTGGAGCTTCTATACTTTCAAACGATCAAGAAACTAAAGAATGTGTATCACAAATCATTAGTTCCACTCTATCATATAATGGACGCGAAAGAGAAAGAGTGCTAAAGCAGAATTTGAAGCCTAAAGTGCATCCATATTTTCTAAAATATAGGGATCTTCAGCAGCTTTGCGTTCGTATTTTACGTCATGAGTCGTTAAAATATGGCAAAGAAGAAAATAAGGTTTACGGAATATTATTTGATGGTGCCTGGCTATGGGAGGAGTATCTTAATACGATTCTCAAAGATCTCAACTTCAAGCACCCTAAAAATAAGGAGTCCAAAGGAGGCCTGCGAATGTTTGATAAGCCATCTGATGAAGATTACTTTGATAACAACAGTAGAAGAATGTATCCGGATTTTTATCGTAAGGATTATATCCTTGATGCAAAATATAAACACTTGAATGGTAATGTCGGCAGAGAAGACTTATATCAAGTAGTTTCATATATGTATTGCATGGATGCACCATTAGGAGGATATGTTTATCCTGACGACGGTCATAATATATTGAAAAAGTATAAATTGGCAGGAAAAGGAACTCAATATCCAGATAACGAAGGTGGTTTAATTTGTGTTATTCCTTTTCAAGTTCCGCAAAAAAGTGAAGATTGGAATTCGTTTGCGACAGCAATGAAATTATCCGAAGAACGTCTTGCAACAAGTATTTTATGATTAAGTATATATCAAATTTATCTCATTATTCAGATGTACTTGCTCATTGTAAAAGTGTAAAACACTCTTTGTGGATTGGTACTGCCGACATCAAAGATGTTTACATAGATGTTAAGGGTGAGAAGATGCCTTTTTTGAAGGTTATGGCTCATCTTATCAGTAATGGGGTGGAAATAAATGCAAAGGTATCAGGGCAAGCTTTCCAGGAAGACTTTGACAAATACAAGCATTTGGCTATTGGATTGGAAAGAGTTCTCTGTCCTCGTGTCCATTTCAAAATCATCGTTATCGACTGCAAAACGGCATATATTGGTAGTGCCAACCTAACCGGTGCGGGAATGGGAATGAAGTCACCCAATCGAAGGAATTTTGACTTATAGGTCAAATTGCAGGATGAGACATATCGAGAGCCCGTATAAATAAAGGCATCTCAGGCAATTGAAAACTTTGAGGCACAAAATTGACGTTTGAAAAGCGTCTATAGGTCAAAT
>JAKSHX010000074.1 GCA_024399155.1 archaeon
GGCTGGGGCGAACCTTTTGACGGAACAAAACTTTCAATTATCTTGAATAAGTAACGATTTTATGGTTGGCGATCCTCCCTGCCAACCATTTCTTAAAACGGAAGCCCAACTTCTACATAGCTCTCAATATAGCGATCAAACTCTTCTTTAACCAAATCAGTGTTTTCTTTCAGAAGTTCTGCAGCAATTTCAAATTCCATATCATCGTTTTTCAGTGCTTCAAAAATACAAGTCCTAAAATTCGGATCTTCAAAAATAAAATGATCCTTTGACATGGCGTTAGGTTCATAATGATTTTTGAAATCATGATGAATTTGTGCACCATACATTCGCTGGAACTTAGGGATAACATCGCTAGGGTCCCTTGAATAGGCTCTGCAATATTGTTTCAGTACAGCTTTATAACTTACAGAAAATTCTTTTTTTAATTCTAAAACTTTATTGATGAAAGAATAGTTCTTTGTACCCTTAACGCGCTCCCTCACCGTATCCACAGGAAGCAAGAATTCTGCTGCAAATATATCTGCATCGTTCTCTTCCTTGGAATGCTTTTCCTCAGTCTGAATTTGACCGTCATACGATTCTGGCTGTAAAATAATATGCCCAAGTTCATGGAACATCGTGAAAATCCAACGTTCAACATTCGCTGTTCCAATGTTCACAAATATTGCAGGGCCACCATCATCCTTATTGACCGAAACACCAAAAGTTTTACTCAATCCAAAATTAAAAAAGAACTGCTTGATTCCCAATGCGGACAAATGACCGCAAAAATTCGTAATAGGAATGTCGGGTTGAATGGAAAGAGTTTTCCTCAGTTTTCTAGCAGCTTCAACAGGATCCTTCGGGAATTTTGAAAAATTTGGCAAAGTTAATTTCGGTGCGTATTTTTCAACCTGTTTATAAATGTTCAGATTATCGTAAATTGTATATATTAGAGTTTCCTTAGCAGCCTTCTCACGAGCACTCGTATCCTTATTCGTTCTGAATCGCAAAGATTTCAAACAGGGTCTCGAGGCATGTAAAACATCCAGAGTCACACCAAGAGCCAAACTGATTTTTTCTAAGGTAGAATAAGAAGGGTCAGCCTTTCCGTTTAAGATATTTGATATAGTAGCCCTACTGACCCCGGACTTCTCCTCTAATTTGGGGATGGACAGGTCATTTTTCTTCATCAATCTACGAAGATTTGCACATAAATTTTCCATTGACATGAGCATTCTCCTTATCAATTGACGAATTTTTTATCCAGGTATGGACAAATATATTAAATTATAGTCAATTATGTGGCGACAAAAGAGAAATTTACGATATTAGTTGATTTTAGCACCATTGACAAATCAACTAATTTTACTTATATTCTGTATGGACAAAAAAGCCCCGGAACCGTTGGCGCGATTCCAGGACTTCGCCTCAATATTTCTATCAAGGACTACGGTTTCCTTAAGATAGCAAATAACGGGGCAATTTGACAACCTCTTCGCAAGAAGGGGCTATATGCGTACAGTCAAACAGGCTCTACGTTCCGTTAAACATTTAATCTTAAGGTCTGTATGCATAAGCACAGAATCGACAAAAGAATTGACATATTCCATCTAAATTGGATTCAAGGAGCATTTCTCTGCGGAGAGGACGAAATCCCCCTTACCGTGTCAAGTAAGGAAATCCCTTACGGCGTTATTCCGTTTTCGGTAGCCGTCCGAAAGAAAAAGAAACTGCCCAAGGAAGCATATAAATGTTACGTTCATTTTTTTGAACACGACTACAAATTCGCCAGACTGTTTCATAATCCCAAGAAGTACCTGAAACGCTTAAAGAAATTTGCAGGAGTAATTTCACCAGATGTTAGCGTTTTCTACAACACACCCAAAGCGCTTCAAAGATACAATGTCTTTTTATCTAGGGCAATATCTTTCTTTCTTCAGAAAAACGGCATAAATGTTATCAGCCTTGCTCGATGGGGAAAGGAAAATTCCTACCAATTCGCATTCTGTGGACTTGAACAGAACTCATCCATATTTGTGAGCCCTTACGGTTGTACAGGCGATAAGGAAGAAAACGACGTCTTTTATTCTGGCTTCTGGGAAATGATAAAACGAGTTCATCCAAGCAGGATTTTGTTCTTTGGCACAGCCACGCTTGATATCAGGAACTTATGCAGCTACATGTCCATCCAACTCGTCGAATACAAAATTAAATCGTATGGCGATAAAATTTCGCTCCGACGAGATGATTCAACCTCCTATCTAAGTCTACCACTGTTCAAGGAGGTCGTCTAATGGGCGGTGGTCGATATGGAAATAACGCAACTTCAAGTTTCCCTAATACACCAGAAGAAAAAATTCAATTTGCAAAGGACCGCGGGTTAAGCGATGCGGAAATTGAAGCAATAAAAAAAATAGTTTCTTCTGATCAACCCAAAAGAATAGAAGAAGGAAAACAAAACAAGCACATTCCAGGAACAAAGGAATTTATGCAAAAACAATTGGAAAACCAAAAGAAGGGTTTGCCGCCACCTGGTGAAGTTATCGGTGACATCAAGCAGCTACAGGGAATCGTGAATATATTCCACGGAACAGGGCGTCCCATCGTGGACGGCAAAGGCAACTTTCAAAACAAAGAGATAGTTGAACTTCCCTTTGCAATTGGATTTGCTGATGGAAAAACACCAACCAATAAAATTTCTATACATTACTCAAAAAATGGAACACACGTAGTTCCGAGGTTGTAATTATGCAATTTGATTTTGAAAAAATGAAGCAGTTTGGTTTTAACGAGGATGCTATTGCCAAGATGAAAGTACAGATTGCTCAGAAAGAATCAGGAACAAGTCCCAATACATATCAATGGAAGTATCTCAAGTATGTAGGCAAGGCTATAAAACTGACCCTGAATGACGGCCAAATCATATTGGGAAAAGTGGACAGCGTATCTAGTCCTGGAGACAACGATAATGGAGAGGAAGGCATTTTCCTTGACACGTCCATAGGGATTCAAGAATTCTTTGAACATGACATAGCAAGCATTGAATAATGAAGCCGTTTTGTTGTGAAAAGAACTGCCCCCCGCCGTTAGGCGGGGCTTTCTTTATTTATATTCTCCTTGACATAGTTCTCCGCTGCGCAAGTGGCGAAGGACGCAGGTTTAATTGAGAGTTTTGCTCTTATTCCTATGATCGAAATCTGGTAAATTTCAAAATACACAGGAATAAGGCTGACACTCACGTCTTTATGGGCGTGGGTCGTTTGTGCTTATTGTGTATAGGTTTACCAGAGCCTCGGTCGTGTAAGCGCAGACGATTCCACGCTTTTTTTTGCATCCATAAAAAAGATTTTGCAAAAAGCCTACTCAATATTATTAGACAACAAAACCAACCACTTTCAA
>JAKSHX010000075.1 GCA_024399155.1 archaeon
TCATGTTCATTGATAATGCTGTCTATTTCTAAGCTGGTAAGCTTATGAAGTTTGAGATCAAGGATAGCTTTTGCCTGATCGGCATCGATAGAAAGAAGCTTTTGAAGTCCTATACCTGCCTTCTCTGCAGTTTCAGATGCACGAATGAGTTCGATAACTTCTCCCATCCTACCAGCGGCTGCCATTAATCCTTCCAGTATGTGGTATCTTTTCTGTGCTACGTCAAGATCAAACTTAGTCCTACGTTTAACGACTTCCTTTCTATGATTGATATAATGTACTATCAGCTCCTTAAGAGTGAGTAGCACGGGTTTATTATTGACGAGTACTAAATTTATTACTCCGAATGTGTCTTCCATTTGCGTATGTTTGAAGAGATTTTCAAGGACGACAAGTTCATTTTTATAGACCTCTATGACGATTCGCATCCCATCTTTGTCTGACTCGTCGTTGATGTTAGTTATTCCTTCAATTTTCTTATTCTTCACACAATCAGCGATTTGAAGGATCAACGTCTCCTTATTCACTTTGTAAGGGATTTCATCAACAACTATCATTATCTTTCCGTTATTTTCTTCAAAATGTGTTTTAGCCCTTACCTTGATTCTGCCATATCCGGTTTTATATGCTGATTCAATGCCATTACGACCATAAATTAAACCCCCAGTGGGGAAATCTGGTCCTTTAATGAATCCCATTAGATCTGAGATTTCAGCATTAGGGTTATCGATTGTATAGTTGATGGCATCTACCACTTCAGTAAGATTATGAGGGGGCATATTTGTTGCCATTCCTACCGCAATACCTGATGACCCGTTCACAAGAAGATTAGGAAACTTGGATGGGAGGACAACTGGTTCTTTTAATGTTCCATCAAAATTGTCCATGAAATCTACAGTCTCTTTCTCCAGATCCATCAAAAGGTCCGATGATAATTTAGTAAGACGGGCCTCAGTATAACGCATGGCTGCCGCTGGATCTCCATCAACTGATCCAAAGTTACCTTGACCGTCTACCAGTGGATACCTTAAGGAGAAGGGTTGTGCCAATCTTACCATTGCACCATATGCTGCATCAACACCATGAGGATGATATTTACCTAAAACTTCTCCAACGATTCTTGCGGATTTTTTATGAGGTTTGTTGTATGGAATTCCCAAATCATTCATCGCGTACAATATTCTTCGATGAACTGGTTTAAGACCGTCTCTAACATCTGGAAGTGCACGTCCCACGATAACAGACATGGAATAGTCGATATACGAGCGAGACATCACCCTCTCAATTGGCTGCACGATAAGATTATTTTTAATTGGCACATTGTTTTCATCTTCCTCAGCCATGGTATCACACATCTAAATTTACTACTTCGGAAGCATGTTGCATTATATACTCTCTTCTTGGCCTTACTGCATTACCCATGAGTGTGGAAAACAACTGATCTGCCAGCTGAGCATCTGTTATTTCAATTTTTTTCATAATCCTTTTTTCTGGGTCCATAGTAGTTTCCCAAAGTTGATCTGGATTCATTTCTCCTAAACCTTTGTACATACTGATATTGCACTCATTTCCCATTTCCTTAATCACTGTATTCAATTCAGTATCGTTATATGCATACGTCTTCTTTTTTCCTTTCATAACCCTATAAAGTGGAGGCGTCGCGAGATAGACATAACCAGATTCAATCAGTGGTCTCATTTGTCTGTAAAATAATGTTAAAAGCAATGTTCCAATGTGTGCACCATCCACATCAGCATCGGTCATGATAATGATCCTATGGTATCTTATTTTGGTAACATCGAAGTTTTTACCGATACCTCCACCAATGGCGATGACAAGATTTTTGACTTCTTCAGACTCAAGAATTTTATCAGTTCTAACTTTCTCCACGTTCAAAATCTTACCACGTATCGGTAGAATTGCTTGGAATGCTCTGTCACGCCCCTGTTTTGCTGAACCTCCGGCTGAATCGCCTTCAACAATATACAACTCACACATACTCGGATCTTTTTCAGTGCAATCTGCAAGTTTTCCGGGCAAAGCATTAGAATCGAAAACATTCTTTCGCCTCGCAGTCTCTTTGGCCTTACGAGCGGCTTCTCTTGCAATATAGGCATCAATTGCTCTCTTAATAATAATCTCCCCCACTTTGGGATTTTCAAGAAGAAATTCGGATAACTTTGAACCCATAAAGCTCGAGACTGCAACTTGGGCGATACTGTTTCCCAACTTAGATTTTGTTTGACCTTCAAACTGTGGCTCTGGAATTTTAATACTTATAACAGCGGTGAGCCCCTCGCGTATATCTGACCCGTCAAACGTTATTCCTTTAGCTATATTTTTATCCTTCACGAAATCATTAAAACATTTTGTTAATGCAGTTTTAAATCCCGTGAGATGTGTTCCCCCTCCCGGCGTACTAATTGTATTGACGAATGAGATGACATTTTCAGAATAATCTCCGGTCCATTGCATCGCTATGTCTATTCCGATCTCGTTGTTATCACTAGCATTACTGCTGTATGATCCGTGAAGATATATTGGAATGGAGTGAATAGGTGTTTTCGCTTTATTAAGAAACTGAACAAATTCTGATACACCCCCATTATAGTGGAATAATTCTTTTTTGTCATTTCTCATATCTTCAAACTTTATGGTCACTTCTTTGTTCAAAAATGCCTGATTGCGAAATCTGTTTTGTAATGTATCGTAATCAAACTCCACGGTTTCAAAAATGGTGGGGTCGGGATGAAATGTAACTGTTGTACCTGTTTTATCAGAATTGTCAATAACGGCCACAGGTCCATCGGGTATACCAGTATGATAAGTCTGACGAAATTTTTTACCATCCCTCTCGACTATGACCTCCATTTTAGTAGAAAGCCCATTAACTACAGAAATCCCTACCCCATGAAGACCTCCAGAAATTTTATAACTGTTTTTATCAAACTTTCCACCGGCATGCATCTCAGTAAGAGCCAACTCTAAAGCTGATTTGCCTTTTTCATGCATTCCTGTTGGAATTCCCCGTCCATTATCTTTTACGGTACATGAACCATCTTTGTTGATCCGCACGCAAACCTGAGTTGCATAACCAGCCATGACTTCATCTATACTATTATCAACAACTTCGTAAACTAAATGATGAAGGCCTCTTGTATCCGTGCTTCCAATATACATGCCGGGTCTTTTTCTTACCGCCTCAAGACCTTCTAAAACTACAATACTGTCCGCACCATACCCAACAGAACTTTGATCTTCGTTCATATAAACAACCCATCTCAACATTTTGTTCCGATTTTGTGATGG
>JAKSHX010000076.1 GCA_024399155.1 archaeon
ATGTTCTTGGCATGTCTACAATTTTCTTATTATTGACATGATTTCTTTTACAATTATTTCGCAATCTTTGTTCGCGTCAATTTTAGTAAATTCAAAATCGTTTGCTATGCTGAGGTATGCTTCTCTCACTTTTTTAAGATAGCCAAGTTTTTCAAATCGACTAAGTTGACTGCCTTTCTTTCTTTCAAGTGAAATTTTTGGATCTATGTCCATGAGTATCGTTACATCCGGTTTTATCGTAATTTTTGAATTAATTGTCTTTAACCAGTTTAAATCTGCACCGGCAGCCGATTGATAAGCAAGTGTGGATCCGACGTATCTATCACATAGCACATCATATCCTTGAGATATCCACTCCTGAATTTTCTTAGTATGATCTGATCTATCCGCAGTAAATAATAAAGCTTCACATTCTGGAGTAAAACCTTCTGTATCAGCGATGATCTTTCCAATCTTTCCGTCGGTTGGCTCGGCTGTGACCATAACTTTCTTTTTTGATGCTTTTAATTTATCTTTTAATTTTTCAATAATTAGCGATTTTCCGGAGCCATCAATCCCCTCAAACACTATGAACACTACATCATCTCACAATATTTTATCGATTTATACACCTGCATAAATGAGTTTCTTTTTCATCTATAAAAAACAGTTTCATGTGTTTTTACCGTACAACGTCACAAAATCTCCATCTGATCTTGTGCCATGCAGAATATTGGATTGTGTGATATCCATTATTCTAAGTCTGTTAACTATGTCACCAACGTGTCTTAACCAAAAAACAACTATTTTGTTTTTAATAAAATAGGATTGCAGCAATTACCATCGCCGATGGTTATAGTATAGACGTTTTAAAATTTTTCAATTTTTAAAAGTTCAAATTGTTTATTGTAGTTCTCTTAATTTTTTGAGGACTTCGACAGAATTTCCCTTGATGAATATTGTTTTTTGCCTGGATGTCCATCCATGAATAATTTCACATTTACATCCTGTAATGTCTTCGAATAATTCTTTAACCTCTCTGTTCGCTTTGCCATCCAATGGGGGTGATTTTATGCTTACAGTGAGCCTCTTTCTCCATTTATTCACGTCTCCTGTGCCAGATATGTTCGATCTGGGTGATACCAGAACCTCTATTTCCATTCCGTTGTCTACAATCCGCGTAACATCTGAAATATCCATAAATTGGTATCTGACTGCTACATATAATAAATTATAAAATACAGACAATTGATAGACATAATATGGTTGGAGAGTACGAACCGATAACGTTCGACAAGCTGACGGAAACACATAGATTAGAAAGTAAGAACCCTGCACTCTCGGCCATAAGGAAAGATTTTTATTCGGCTGTCCAGGATCTTCTAACAGCGCAGTTGGAAGAGTGTATACGCTTGGAAAAGGATGACCCTTGTTCTATTATTTATGAGGGGACACTAGATAAGAAGAAAAAAATCCTGGGATGCCTTAAAAATATTGTAAGGCTTAGAATGAAGAAAATTTCTCAAATGGCTGTACTTGGAGCGATGGGCAAAGACAACTCCGTTGATAATCTTACTCCTGAGGAAAGAGAGTACTATACAACTATTGTCAATGCTTCTAAAATATTTTTTAAACTTTCCGAGAAAAAAACTGCTGTTATACGGGATATCTCCGACTCACTTGTATCTACTGAACCTGATATTGATAAACAAAAACATGCTATAGAAATAGATGAAAAAGTACCAGTATCTGTTTTGGAGGCGTCTATAGATGATAAATCTGAAGAGATACCGACAACTGACAAATCAAACAATGTGTCTGAAGAGGTTCCTATATCGAAAGAACATATAGAGTTGGGTGCTTGTCCAACAAAAGTTGAAAAAACGGTCGTTAAAATTATTGAGGATCTTCCACCATTTTCGGGTTTTGACAGGGATTATAAACTCTTCAAAGAGGATGTTGTTTGTATGCCGTCGGTACTGGCTACTGCCCTTATCAATCAGGGAAAAGCGACTCTCATATCTACAGTTTAAGAATGCGAGTATCACCTTGGCACTCTAAGCAATCGAAATAAAATCTTTTTATTCCGGTAATTGCCGATATAGTGTCTTTTGCGGTATCTGGTGTGTTGTTGTATCTGCTTAAATGTCCCAGAAAAATTTTTCTGTTAATGCCACTGCACATAGTTCTTTTTACGGCTTGAGCGCAAGCAACATTAGACATGTGACCGAGATCACTACTAATTAATTTTTTAAGAAAGATAGGATACGGACCATTGTCTAACATTTTTTTATCATAATTAGATTCGATAATAGCAATATTTGCTTCTTTTAATGCTTGTTCTATTGGATTTGTTATTTTGCCGGTATCCGTCGCTATTAAAACTTTCTTATCACTGCACTTCACAAAATATGCACATGGCTCTGCTGCATCGTGTGAAGTAGGAAGTGCTAGTACATCCATCCCGGCTACTGAAAAGGTACTCATCATTGTTGTGGGGTTGTGGACTACTTTACCAATGCAGGGAGATGCATCAAAGGTTCTTTGGTTACAATAAATTGGAATACCTAATTTTCTTGCTATAACACCAGCGCCCTCAACATGGTCTGAGTGTTCATGAGTTATTAGCAGCGCCTCAATTTCATTAGAGTCAATACCGTTAACGTTCATTAATGATTGTATCTTCTTGTGACTAAGTCCAGCATCAACCATTATAGCTCTATCTTCAGTCTTAACCACGGTACAATTGCCGCTACTACCGCTGGCAAGAATATGAACTTCTAGAGACAAATCTTTTCTCCTGAAGACTTCAAATTTTCTTTTTATAGATCGAAAATATGATGTCCGCTCTAGATACAATGCCGATAAGTACGCCCTTTTCAAGAACTGGTACACGGTTAATGTTCATATTTATCATAGATTTCAAAAGATCAATAATATCTGCGTTAGGCGATGTGCTAAGAACAGTACGAGTCATTATGTCACTAACCTTCGTATCAGATATCTTGCGCGCCAGATTCCTAACCTCTGGATCTTCAACATTCGCATCCATATAAAAAGATAACATATGGTCCTTGGGATCGGATCCAATTTTTTTATCATAATCCATTATTAGCTCAAGTATATCGTCTCCACTCAGGATGCCAACCATCCTGTATTTTTCATCGACTACTGGTGCTCCAGAGATACTTTCCACTGCAAATCTTATTGTCGCGTCTCTGATTGTATCATCTGGCGACAATGTGACTAAATTCGTGGTCATAATATCCCTGACTTTGAATTGACCCATAAATTTGTAATATTC
>JAKSHX010000077.1 GCA_024399155.1 archaeon
GCACTTGGGTAGGATATAAATACAACAAAGGTGGCTTTTCAGACCACCTTCCGATTGTTTTACGGTATCAAAATTAGTCTAATCTTTTTAGGTTCTTCTTGTTGATAACGCAAAAGTGTATAGTCAGTTGGTTCATCTATAGTCTTTTCACTTCCGGTAAATAAGCCTAAAACAACATTAGCCTTTTTTATAGATTTACGTTTAGAAGGTTTTGTATTCTTTTTATTTATTTCTTCAGGAAAATAAAAGGTTGTTACATTCTTATCTTCTTGAGATAGTGTAAATTGATAACCCGTTAAATCACTTATTTGATAAAGAAAAGAACTAACCTCCTCTTTACTGACTTGAGTTAATTTTTTACGCATTACAGCTTTCCAAAGTGCATCACTCACATCCTCTTGAGCCAAATAATACGGATTGATTGAATCTTGAGGCATAACCAAATCAAAGTTCATGGTGTGACTTTTAATACGCACTTTCTTTGTTTGAGGTAATACTTGAGGTTCCACTTTTTTACTCAACGCTAACCTTAACCCGCAATCGTGAAAAGCATATTGCGGATATTCGGTACGACGAACAGAGAGACGGGAGTTACTGACCGCATTATCCCAACTGCCGCCACGCATGACTTTAAGTACCTTGGCGGTATCCGCCACGAAGGAAGAATAGGTTATCACTTCTCCCGTTTTTTCGTAGGGGTAGAAGTTATTGATACACCACTCCCACACGTTTCCCGTCATATCGTAAAGTCCTAATTCATTGGGTTTCTTTTGGGCTACAGAATGTACGCGATTACCACTGTTACGATATAACCAGGCAACCTCGTCCGCTTTATCACTTCCTGCATAACGAGTGGCTTTGGCTTTAGCGCCTCCCCGGGCTGCATATTCCCATTCAGCTTCAGACGGCAACCGAAAATCCATTCCCGTAATTGAATCTAACCTATGTATAAACTCTTGACACTCAAACCACGAACGCAATACCACCGGACAATCCGCTGCCTCCCAAATCTCACCTGTTGCTATTCCTCTTTCCTCAATCCTTTTTCCTTTTTCCTCATTTTTTTCTCCTTCCTCCATCACTGCCTCCCAAAGGCGATTGGTGACTTCAGTTTGACCAAGATAAAAAGAGGGCACTGCCACCGGATGAACAGGTTTATCTATAGCGATTACTTCCTCCTCGCCTTGTTCCTCAGTTGCACCCATAATAAATGTGCCCCCTTCTATTTCATTGAGTTGGAAGGTTACCCCATTAACCTCAAACGTCAAAATAGTTTCTATAACTAAGAACAAATTCATCATTTCATCAATTCATCATTTATGATAATTCCAGCATTCTTTCGATAGGCAAGATAGCTTTTTCGGCAATGGCTTTATCTACGATAATCTCAGGTTGCTCGTTACGTAAGCAATCGTAGAGTTTTTCGAGTGTGGTAAGCCGCATGTCCTCACAAACGGCAGAAACGGGAATGAACTGTTTATCCGGACATTGTTTTTCAAGTTCGTGCATGATACTCGATTCTGTAACCACAATATATTGCTCATAGTCGTGCGACTTGGCATAATTGAGTAATGCAGCGGTACTGCCTACTACATCTGCTTGTTCTAAAACTTCGCCTTTACATTCCGGATGAGCCAAGACGATAGCGCGAGGGTATTGTTTTTTTAAGTCAATAATTTGTTCCGGCTGAATATTATTATGTACTTGGCAGCAGCCATTCCAAAGAATCATCTTTCTACCCGTCACCTTATTTATATACGCTCCTAAGTTCTTATCCGGACCAAAGATTATCTGTTGATCTATCGGCAGTTTATTTACAATCTTTTCCGCATTAGAAGAAGTAACTACTATATCCGTAATTGCTTTTACCGAAGCCGTTGTATTAACATATGAAATAACGAGAGCTTGCGGATATTGGTCTTTGAGTTTCTGTAACTCATTAACTTGACACGAATCAGCCAGTGAACAACCGGCATTAAGGTCCGGAACAATCACTTTCTTGTTAGGACAGATAATCTTAGCAGTCTCGCCCATAAAATGGACTCCGCAAAGAATGATTATATCCGCATCTATCGTTTGGGCTTTTTGAGCTAAGGCTAAGGAATCGCCAATAAAATCCGCTACTTCCTGTATCTCAGGTCGTGTATAGTAATGCGCCATAATAATCGCATTCTTCTCCTTACACAACGTTCGTATTTGAGAGGCTAAGTCTTTCATTATTTTATATTTATTAATACTTTTTAAAAATTCATAATAACAATATCTTGTTGAAAATGTTAATGACCATTTTAAATCATTGAGAATAATAAAATTATGGTCAAAAATGAATTGTTATTATAAAGTTCTATGTGTTTATAAACGGTTAGTTATCAACATTATCAACATTTTTCAACAATAGTTATCAACATTTTGTTTATAACCACTTCTTCAGTCTAAAGATCATCAGTACAAGTAGAGTAAAGACAATCATTAAACCGATAGCGAATATATATCCGTGGCTCCAGTGTAACTCAGGCATAAAATCAAAATTCATGCCATACATGCTGGCAATCAGTGTAGGAGGCAGGAAGATAATGTTTACTATTGTAAAAATCTTTATAATGCGGTTCTGTTCAATGTTTACAAGACCGAGGAAAGTATCTTGCAGGTAGTCCAGACGGTCAAAACCGAACTTCGTATATTCGAACAGTGAATTGATATCCTTAATGATCATCGTTAAACGCGGTTGCAGGTCTAGAGGGAAGAAGTCGCATTTAAGGAAGTTGGATATCACGCGTTGTTTATCCATAATCGTTTGACGAAGGATGGTCACTTTTTCCTGTAAGTTCTTAATCTGTATCAAAATATCCTCATCTACATGATCTTGCGCGTTGATGGTTTCGGATAGTGAGGTAATCAGATCCGTGGTATCCTCAATCATATCGGCGTCTTTTTCTACACGAGTCTCCATGAGGGAAACCAGTACATGAAAACCGGCGGGGAAGCTGCGGTTATTGACAAGCATCTTACTTACCGTATCTTTAAAACTGCCTAACTCGTTATCGTGGCTGGTGACTAAGATATTGTTCTTGATAATGAAGTTCACCGGTTCGATCTCGAAGTTTGAATGTAGGAAGTTGGAGTT
>JAKSHX010000078.1 GCA_024399155.1 archaeon
TTTCCTGTTTTTATATCTATACCGACAAGATAACCTGCAATTGATTCGATTGGTGCCATAGTTGCTGACAATCCGATGCGTGTGAATTCACTGTTACAGAAATTCATCAAACGTTCTATTGATAATGATAAAAGGACCCCTCTTTTAGAATCACATATATCGTGAATTTCATCAAGAATTAACCATTCAATATTCTGAAAACTTTCTTTAAATTTGGGTGCTTCAAGTATAAGCGCCATAGATTCTGGGGTAGTAATAAGAATATGCGGAGGATGTCTAACCATTTTTTGTCTGTCATATTGCGATGTGTCTCCAGATCTGACTGCGACCCGTATGTCTGGAATAAACATTCCATAATGTTCTGCAGTTTTTTTCATCTCTGCTAGTGGCACATTTAGATTTCTATTGACATCGTTTGCTAATGCTTTCAATGGCGATATGTATATACAATATACTCTGTCTTCCAATTTTCCTTCTGACGCGTATCTGATGAGTTCGTTAATAATACTCATAAACGCCGTAAGAGTCTTTCCAGAACCAGTAGGTGATGAAACAAGGACGCACTTTCTATCATGAATTAGCGGTATAGCCCGAGATTGTGGCTCGGTGAGTTCAGTGAATTTCTCATTAAACCATAAAGACACAAGTGGTTCCATGAGATTCATGACCTCTTCTTTTGAATATACCTTGCTGCTGTATTTCATTATCCACACCGAAATTGTGTGCCACAGGTGTTTCTACTTAATTGATTTTCCTTAAACTGTCTTACAATTGACAATAGACAATGTGCCCCCTGTCGCAATGCTTTATAGATGTGTAAATAAATTGACTGCCAATGAGAAGGTTGTTGATTTTCCTTACAATCACGATAATTTTCATAACAGTAGTTAACTTCGGGACGTCAGAATGTGAAGGAGAAGAAGAAAAGACGTATAAAATTACGATATTTTTTGAGGGGTTGGACAATAATAGTTTCTCTGACGACAGTATACAAGTCTTCTATAAAGATGGTAGTGAGGATGCACACAAAATCGATGGAAAGTGTAAGTACAATGAAGAAAAACATATGTTTGAAATTTCAGTAAGTACCAAAGAGTGTGAACAGTTTAATGTGGAAAATTGTTATTTGTGTTTTGACAACATAGAAGGGTATATAGTAGATTACGTGCACTTCCCGAAATTTATTGGTAATGAGTCGATTGAACTTGAAGGAGGGTCAAAAAGAGGTTACAAACTGATTGATCCAGACAAACTTGCTTCAGATGAGGCTTTTAGTTATGGAGAAGAAAACACCGTACAAATGAAACAACTTGAATGTACCGTAAAAGGTAAAATTTTTACAAAAAACAGTAAAAGTAGTGAACCGATATATTTCAGCGGTGTAAAAGTATTCTTATGTGAAAAAGGTAATGGTAAAGAGGTTGGTAGCGGCATATCAAACAATGGTAAATACTCGATAATTTGTAGAGCTGTTGGCGAGTACGATGTTGTGTGTAGTCTTGGTGGATACGAAGATTACAAAAAAGGAATTACGTTCGATAAACAGAGAAAGGATGTTGAAGTAAATATAGAACTCGAAACGGACAACGCCTTTTTTGATATTCCGCACTTACTTATGGTGATTGGCGGAATTATTGCTGTTATTATCCTTATGATTGCCATAATACATCGAGCATTTATATTGAAAACTTACAGTAGGACAAAATCACCTTTTAAGAGATGAATTAACTCTTTCATAAAGACTGTCCCCATTGGCATCTATGGCTACGATTAGGGGTCCAAATTTGTTAGATTTGAGTTTCCATATAGCTTCGGCCATACCTAAATCGCCCCATTCCATACCATCTACTGCATAAAAATTTTCAGCCAAGGTTACAGCTGCACCCCCAGTGGCAGCTAAATAAACACAACCCTCTTTAGCCATTATTTTCCCAATTTCGGGTGACATTCCACCTTTACCAATAATTGCACGAATGTGAAGCTTAGAAATTATTATGGATTCTAAGGAGTTCATTCTAGAACTTGTGGTAGGACCGGCTGCTACGACCGTCTTTTTACCGTTATTCTCAGTTATTATAGGGCCACAATGATAAAGAACTGCACCAATTACATCTTCAGGGATACTTTCTTTCTTTTTGAACCTCTCGATAACGCGAATATGCATCTCATCTCTTCCGGTTATAATAGTGCCACTGATGTATACGATTTCACCAAGTTTTAATGACCGTACAACATCTTCACTAAGAGGAAGTTTGAGAACTTTCATTATTATTCTCCTTGACTATACTTAACTGTTCCATTTAAAAAAATCCTGGCAGTAGCTCTTCTGGTTGCCCAACATCCTATGCTGACTGCAACTGGAAAACTGGCTATGTGACAATATGCCTTCTTAATTCTTACTCCTAATACTGTTGACAAACCTCCAAGACCCATGGGACCGAGCCCGCTTTCATTCAATTTAATAAAAATTTCTTCCTCCATTTCTTTGAGTACAGGATCTTTATTCTTAACGTTTAATGGTATTAAGAGTGCCTCTTTAGACATTTTCATACATGTATCTGCTGTTCCTCCAATGCCTACCCCTACAATTGATGGGGGACAAGGACGTCCTCCTGCATCTAGGACTGTATCAATTATAAAACGCTTGGCTCCTTCAATTCCATCGGCGGGATTTAACATAGTAAGTTTGCTCATATTCTCTGAACCCGCACCTTTAGGAAACACAGTAATTTCTGTAAAGTTGTCATCTGTCGGATAATAATGAATTATTGGCATACCTTCGCCAAGGTTATCATTGTTGTTTTTTCTTGTAAGGGGGTCTACAGTGTTTGGTCTAAGAGGCACACTTCTTGTTGCTTTTATTATCCCTTTTGTAATAAATTTGGCTATTGAAGAGTCGAATTTCCCTGACACGTAAAAAATTGGAATTCCTGTATCTTGACACATTGGTCTTTTAAGAAATTCTGCCTTCTTTACATTGTCCATCATCACTCCCAGTTGAGAAAGAGCAACATCGTTGGTTTCCCAACCAGCAGCAGCTTCTAATGCCCACCCTATGTCGTGTGGTAACCTGGTACTCGCCAAACATAAAAGTTTTTCAACAATTGTATCAATTGTTTCCG
>JAKSHX010000008.1 GCA_024399155.1 archaeon
GTGTAAAATATCCAGTGCTTGCATGGGGACTTGGTTTTGAAAGGCTCGCAATGTTGAAATGGAATATAACCGACATTCGTGATTTATATATTCCAGACATTGACTATCTAAAAAAGAACCCAATTTTTTAAGCCATCTATTTTTAATTTTTCATTGTAATTTCGTACTGAGTTTATAAACACATATTGCCTTCAGTCGCTCTAAGAGAATACGCAGCTTTTATGGCCTTTTGGTTATATTCATTTGGAAATTTCAAGAAGCCTCCTTACACGTATTGTCAAATTTTATTCCAGAAGATTTAACAGTTTTTACTTACAGCTCAGATATAATCATAAAAACCTCAAATTATTAGAAACAACCAAAGAGAGAACAAAGAACGCACATTTTGATGAGACAATCAATCCAATCAATTAAAACTCAATTTTCTGCATCTGTAGTGTTAACCAGTATTTCGTCTACCGTCTCAAATGCAATATTTTGATATTCAGACAATTCAATAAATATGTTCATTCCTGTATATCGTTTAATTTCAAATACCATGCATAAGGCACGTGGTTGTCGTTTCCAACAATACAATAAATTCTTGAACAGTACACAATTATTATTTGAAACTGATAATCCAAAGGTGGTAACATATAATCAGTAAATATATCGTTGATAGAGAATAGAGATGTCAAGACTCTTGGTTTGTTGTAAACAAGATATTCCTTCTATGAATATGAAACATCAACTTTTGGAAAAAGGAGAATGGGAAGATATAGGGTCGGATGGAGTTAATTCATACTTACAGAACGACAACATTGTTATGATAACCATTGATAATATGCACATTTATGCCGAAAATATTGACAAGACTGCAGAGAATTTTGGGATAAGAGTTGATGATATAGTTGTTCTTAGTAAACACAGTTCTGCCAGTAAAAAACCTACGTTGACCGTTCATCCCATAGGGAACTATAAAGAAAATCAAATGGGTGGTAATGCCAAAACTCTCGTAAAATCATTGCCTCATCTAATGTCTGGCACATTGAGAAAGATATATGAATTAAACGATAACCCTACCTATCATGTTTCCTTCGAAGTGACGCATCATGGGCCATATGTAGATACACCTGCGATGTATATTGAAGTCGGGAGCGAAGAATCACGTTGGAATGATGAACATGCAGCCAAAATTTTAATAGATTCTTTGATCTCCGCGGAGGAAAAAGATAATCCCGTTATAGTTGGTGTCGGAGGTGGCCACTATGCACCAAAATTTTCAAAGTTAGCACTTACTAAGAATATAGATATTGGACACATGGTGCCAAACTATCAAATAGTTGGCTCATCAGATGATGAAATTAGTAGGATGATTTCTGATGCCGCTAAAATGTCCAACACTGACATGATTTATGTACATCAAGGTTCAATGAAAAGTTCTGAGGAAAAAAGAATTGATGCCATTATAGACTCATTGGGTCTTCATAGATTCTTTCCCAAAAATATGTGATTAATGAGAATTTATGAATGTACCCTTAATTTCATTCCCAAGTATCGCATTTTTTAATTCTGATAATTCTCTTCCGTTAATCATTAAAATGTCAATTTTATTATCTTTGGCTATTTTCACTCCAAGAGGGTCAAAAATCGATGATTTACACGCAATATGTTCATCGTAAATGATCGTCTTCAATTCATCAATAGTCATTTTTGAATATCTATTTGCGTTAGGATTGGCCTTAGGGTCATCAGAATATACAGCATCAACGTTGCTTGCATTTACAATACGTGTTGCACCACAAAATTTTGCAACCATTGCCGCTACAGCATCAGTAGTATGACCAGGTTCCGTACCGCCCATGACAGCTACTTTGCCAGGAGAGGCCATATTGGCACAATCTTCAGGTTTTACGGGAATTGTGTCAAATCCTACATCGCCCAGTGCTATTGACAAAAGTTTTGCATTAATTCTCGTTACGCATATTCCGAGTTCATCTAGTTGATATGTGGAGCCGCCGAGATTTTTTCCAGTATTAGAATAATACCTTGAAATTTTTCCACCTCCGCAAATAACCATTAAACACACTTTTTTTGAAACCTCTTTGAGTACCTCTGCCAGATCCCTTATGTATTTTGCATCATCCTTTTCAGGGATAAGGACAGAACCCCCTATTGATACTACAACTTTATCCACGAGCCTCATCAATACCTTTATAATTAATTTTAATTTGGGTAAAGTTCGTGAAGTGTTAAATATGGCAGACAGCAGCTTGCTGATGAAAGCCAAGTATGACTTTAAAAAAGCCATGCAGGAGATCATGAGTACGAGAGGCCGTGGAACTGAGTTAATATCAGTTTACGTTCCAGAGACAAAACTGATATCAGATGTCACGTCATATCTCAGAGATGAGTATTCGCAGTCATCAAATATCAAATCCAAGTCAACAATGAAGAATGTTCAAGGCGCAATCGATTCGATAATGTCAAGGCTTAAGACATTTAAATCAACACCGCCGAATGGAATTGCCATATTTTGTGGAGAGGTACCTAAAGCAGGTGACCAGACCAAAATGGTACAATATGTCATAAATCCGCCTGAATCAATTACAACATTTCTCTACAGGTGTGATTCGTTATTCTTTACTGAACCCCTGGAGACAATGCTTCTTGACAAAAAATCGTATGGTCTTATAACCATAGACAGACGTGAAGCCACACTAGGGATACTCACTGGAAGCAGGATAGTCGTTCTCAAGCACCTTGATTCATTAGTTCCAAGTAAGCATCATCAAGGTGGACAATCATCTGTAAGATTCGAGAGGCTCATTGAGATTGCTGCACATGAATTTTTTAAGAAGGTTGCGGATTTCGCTGTAAATCTATTCCTATCAAGAACGGAATTAGTAGGTCTTTTGATTGGAGGACCCGGAGCAACGAAGGATTTTTTCATTAAAGAAGAGTACCTTCATCACGAATTGCAAAAAAAGGTCATCAAGCCATATTTTGATACAGGTTATACAGATGAATCAGGACTAAGAGAATTGGTAGATGCAGCAAAAGACACTATTCAGGATATTGATCTTGTAGAAGAAAAAAAGTTTGTTCAAAGATTGTTCAGAGAAATTAGAGAACCAGATGGGGGACTTTCGGCATATGGTGAAAATACAGTAAGAGATATAGTAAACATGGGAGCAGCTGAGACGGTACTGCTATCGGAAGCACTCAACAAAAGACGAATTACTGTTAGTTGTTCGTCTGGACATACGTATCAAGATACTGTAGACAACATAGATGATAAGGTATTTTGTAAAGAGTGTGGGTCTGTTGCGACCATTGATAAAGACATGGATTTAATAGATGATTTTTTCGACATAGCAGAAGTGTATAACACATCAGTGAAGATCATCTCCCCTGAATCTGAAGAAGGAGAGATGCTAATGAAAGCATTCGGTGGCATAGCTGCCATACTGAGGTATAAGGTTCGATAGTATGTCTGTGATGGACTTATTTAAAACAGAGGTGGAAAATGCAGTTAAAACTGCATTAGAAAAAATCGGTACGAACACATCGTTTATAGTAGAAGTCCCCTCCGTGGAAACAGCAGATCTCGCAGTACCTTGTTTTCTTATGTCCAAGGTGTTGAGGGCGGCACCCAATGACATTGCAAAAAAGCTTGCGGAAATGATCAAACCATCTGGAATGATTTCTGATGTCAATGCACTCAACGGTTATCTCAATTTTAGCATGGATAGATCACAGTTGGTTACAGGTACAATGAATGATGTACTGTTGGCAGGTGATAAGTATGGTAACAAAGTATCCAATGGTATAAGAGTCAATGTAGAACATACATCTGCCAATCCTACAGGGCCAATCCATGTTGGACGTGCAAGAAATCCGATCATTGGTGACACTTTAGCAAGGTGCCTTTCAATGTGTGGTTATGACGTTTCTACTGAGTATTACGTTAATGATGTCGGTAAGCAAGCTGTTATTCTCGCCTGGGGAGTCAATAATATTTCTGAAGAAACAATTAATAAAGACACATGTAACGCAACAGCAAAGGATTGTCATAAAGCCGATCATAAGTTTGTTACAAACTATCGTATCGCTAATAAGATGATGGAAGAAGATCCGGAAGTACAGGAACAAATCAGTATTATGCTAAGAAAGTTCGAGGTAGGAGATGCAAATACTGTTTTTAATGTACGTAAAATTGTTGAGGCGATGCTCGGTGGCATGAAAGAAACGTTGGCAAACATCAATGTGTTTATAGACACATACACCTGGGAGTCTAAATTTATTATAGATGGCTCTGCAAAGAAAATTGTAGAAAACTTGAAAAAATCAAAGTATGCAAAGCATGAGAGCGACGGAGCATATTACGTTGATTTAAAGGACTTCGATGTGCACGGTAAGAACACAAAATTCATCTTCACCAGAGCGGACGGCACCACGTTGTACACTACCCGCGATCTTGCATATCATATGGATAAATTTAAAAGATCTGACAAGGTCATCGATGTTCTAGGAGAAGACCAAAAACTTGGAAGTAAACAGCTTTGTTCAGCATTACAAATTTTAGGATGTAACAAAAAACCAGACACAATGTTCTACGCGTTCGTTTCTCTTCCTGAAGGTAGAATGTCAACCAGAAAAGGGGTTGTTGTTTATCTAGACGATCTAATTGATGAAGCAATATCCAGGGCATATTCGGAGATTAAATCCAGGCGTTCAGACATGTCTGAGGAGAAGATAAGAGATATTGCAAAAATCATTGGTGTTGGTGCAATAAGATACAACATAATTCGTGTTCAGCCTGAGAAACAATTTGTCTTTAAATGGGAGGAAGCACTTAATTTTGATGGAAATAGCGGGCCATTTCTTCAATACTCCTATGCAAGAGCATGCAGCATACTTAGAAAAGCTGGAAAATTTAGAGAGGTTGTAGACGCATCAAAACTCACCGATGAATGTGAAATAAAACTTGTAAAAGTAATTTCCAAGTTTAGTAATGTGATCGAACTGGCCGGAGAAATGAAGTATGTTCATAAACTTCCCGCATATGGACATGAACTTGCTGTTGCTTTCAATCAATTTTATGCATCAGTACCAGTACTTAATTCAGATGAAGAAAGAGATGCACGTATCACACTTGTAAAATGTACAAAAATTGTCCTTAACAATGTTTTGAATTGTTTGGGAATGGGTGCACCAGAGGAGATGTAAGTATGGAAATCCGTTTGATGAAGCTCAAAGATATTGTCCATGTCAGAGAATTGGAAATATCTTGTATCAAAGAATATTTTGCATCAATTTTAGATAATAAATGGGAAACACTTCCACAACAGTGGAAAAACGATCTTGGTGCGAGCAGCAACAAATCGTTCACTACGTATATCGAATCAGGTCTTAGTTTTGTAGCGGAAGAGGATGGCGAGATTTTTGGATTCATATTTGCTCAAATGTTGCACCATGTGAATAATACTGAAAATCTTGTCTGGATCGAAAATATGGGTGTCCACTCATACCTCAGACGCAATGGAATTGGTTATAGACTTTTACGTGCAGTTATAAAGGCCGGAATTGAAAAAGGTGCAACAGTTGTTCACAGTTCGATACAACCTAACAATGTTCCGTCTGTAATGTTACATAAAAAGATCGGGTTCTTTATGGATAGACGTGAAGTTGCGTTATTTGATTGTAATGACATCAAGAAAAAGCCCGTTAAAAATTAAAACTCTTTTCAAACGCCTCTACAATTTCTCTTCTATCCGGCAAATAACCAAGACATTCCTCTATGGATGTCAGACTGCGACGTTCATTCTTAATTGGTTTCAACACTCTGTCTATGATATCAGCGTCTAACTTCATTATGAGTGTACCATGATGTAGGACAGTATTTTTGTCTCTGTACTGTGAGCATCCGGATATTTTCATGTCACCCACTAAAACATCGTTAACGGGCTTATACGTTGATTTTATTCCAACGCATTCCAGTGTTTTGACTAAGCACTCACAGAACATTTTATATGAATTTTCTTTAGACTCAAAATGAGATTTTTTTATTATTATTGAGTAGATCAATTGTGTCATATCAGTGTAAATAGCACTGCCACCACTCATTCTTCTAATTACAGCTATGTGGTTTTTCTTCATAACTGATTGGTCAACGCAATCTTCTAATATGTTAAACCTGCCCAGGGATATGGTAGGTCTGTTTCTTGAATAGATAATCAATGAAGGCTCTCCTTTAGAAAAAAGCGTGTTTTCGAGATTTAATCCATCCCGTGGTGATATGATGCCGTAATCTTTTACCTTCACTTAAATCGTCCAACAATATGTTAACGAAAAAGAAAAAAGTTTAGTCAATGTCCTATTTCTTATGCCTCACCCTATTATACATTATAGATCTGTTTCTTAGACTTCGTCAATACTGAGCGATTAGATTTTTTTATCATCTTTTCTTTATAAAGATTGGTAAACATTTTTTCTCTCATCGTAGTATCTAATTTTGTCATATTGCTGTTACGGATGCACATATAGATGGCCACAACAACGATTTAACTATAATGACAATGTATGTAATTGGCCTCTTTCCACATAGAATGGTTAACGTTGATTTTTACTATTTCAAATACTCCAATAATTTCATTTTTATCATTATTGTCATACACTTGCACATACATACTTAGTTTTAGGATATCACATAGCCAGCCACTGAGGTTAATAGTTTTGGCACACCCATTGGTACCTGATCCAGGAATATTCCCCTCCCAAGTTGTTCCTTCTCTGTTGTCATCTGTACAATAGTCGTATACTACAATTTCAGCATTCACAGAATCTTCGCCGTCATTAATCAATGTGTAATCAATATACCCTCCACCGTTATCAAAGAAATTCGATGCATATGCTTATCCTTTTTCAGTAATCGTAGTATTCGCAACATCTGTTAAACGGATGGGAACAATCATAAGTCCCAATATAACAGGGGAACACCACAAACTTCTTGGAATAATTCCATTCAACCATACATGTCATGTAATAATTTCATCTATGCGCTCTTGTTCAATAGCTTTTTTAATCTCTATCGAAAGTCTTCTCCCAGTGCTCATTTCACATCTCCATAAGGCATTACCATAAGAGTGTCCGATGGCCATATGTACATTAGTGCCCCCTCCAATACGTGGCGCAACATCGTATATGTAGAAATGTAAATCCTTATCGATACATGTTTGAAGGCAGAAAGGTCCAATGATTCCTGGATTGTAATATTTTTTTGTGGCAGCGACATACTTTTCAGCAAGTTTAAATGCTTCATCTAAAAGCGATTCTCTAAGTGTCGCAGAGTTGTGTCCGCAGACTGTGTACTCGGGCAATATTCCATCATCTTCAAGTTCTACTTGTTGCTTACCCGGAAGTCTACAATAACCATCAAGCGAACTTTCAAATCTCCAATCTATTCCCAGAAGTTCGATTTTTTCTCCTTTTTCTTCAAGAGGGGAATAGAAGAAATCAAGATTAAAGACTGGTCCGATAATATATTGTTCCATTCTGGCAGATTCGAGAAAGTTTTCCTCTATTACTCCATCTCGAATAAGTTTTTGAGATTTCTGACAAAACTGATCGTAAGATTTTGCTGTGAAAAAACCTCTTTCGAGTTTCTTCTGTTTGTGATGAACTTTAATAATAGTAAGTCCCATATTATCAATATCTTCAGGTCTTTTGACCTCTTTGGGTGCAGGAAGACCCGCTTTATTCAAAATCCAGTAATAATCTTTATCGTCACCCCTTTCCTCGGATCTGAGGAGATTTCTACTTCCGACCATCGGTATGGCAAAATCATTTTCAACAGCATCGATGCCACAGTATGAAACGAAGGAACGGTTAGGGATGAATAGAATATTGTTTTCCATCATCTTTTCTTGTATATTCGGACATAAAACATCACTAAATTTTTCAAGGATTAAACATTCATCGACCACGCCACGAATTATATTGCCAGCAGTGTCACGTTGTGTTTTAAAATAATTAGTGAACGTTTTTTCTCTGCCTTTTTGACAAACTGCCATTGTGCGAAAACCTTCTGATACGGCCCCGTCACATGTATCCAGTGCAGAATGAGAAGCAATGACACCGATCTTTGCTTTTTTAAGATCGTATTTTTTAAGATTTGTTAAAATTTGGTTTCTATCAATCATGACTGTCCCGCATCTGTAACTATTTTATGCTAATAAAAGGGTGTGTCAAACTACTAAAATCACAGAACTAAAAGGTGTTATAACAGCCATTAAAATGAAAGTACCAACAATATCCATAATCGACGATGTGATGGGTATGCAGTGATCGTCCGGATTAAGATGAAATTTGATTGTAACTATAGCTACATAATACGAGAGAAAATTGATTACCGTCGTTGTAAGTATTCCCGCAAGAAGCATGGTACCAATTAGAAGAACGCAATCTAAGGTGACAGACAAGATGACAGGCCAAAAGATAAACACCGTAGATCCGATGAATACAAAAGTTATAAGCGCCAGCACATATATGATGGCAAAGTTTTTCCAAACTTCTTTCGACGGTATAGTTGCAGTGTCAATGGTACCTAAATGGAGCATCGAACTGAGTCTTGAAGTTAACATACCTGATAATGCGTTTCCCGCGTTGAGGAACGCAGGCAGTAAAACCAGAACCAGAAGTACTTTATGTCTAGTCAACGAGTTAGTTTCAGTCTCAATAATTACACCTGCTAATACCTCGAGTAATATGCATACAACAAGCACAGGTGTAGATTGTATAACAATTCTTTTTGCCTCATCCATCCTCTTTCTTTTATAAGTTTTTCTCATAAAAATGAGAATAGTAACTACTGCTGTAATAATCAGTAGGACAATACATGCAACACGGGTAAATAGTTCATCACATCCTTCGCACATAATTGTCGCGATGTGGATCATCGGGATTGTAGTAATGTCCCCAACAACCGCAATGAGTGGTGCGGTGATATTATCTACATCCCAATCTCTCTTATAGCCCTCATAAGCAATGGCAATGTTAAATGCCATTACTATCATTCCAGCAAGTAGCCCTCCTACTAATGAGATGAATGTAAACCCGAAAACATCAAGGGTACACTTGAAAAATCTATCCGATATTACCCAGCCAATAACACCCATTATTGCTGATAATAGAAGTGTAAGTGTCAGCGTACCCTCGATATTGGATCTTAAGACACTATTTTTTTTAAATGTCATTTGAAAGGTACCCATATGCATAGATGTACCGATACGGCTACCCATCGCTCCAAAAATGTTACCACGCATCCCTATCGCGCAGTAAATCATGATCATCATTCCATGAATCGTTGCGATAGTTTCTTCCATCGCAGTGAGAAAAAAACCAGCTACCAGGTCAGTGATAGCAGCGATTGTCAAAGCTATGAGCCCCATCACAAACACCGACTTATTGCAGGCAAAAAATTTGTCGGGTTTGTTTATCAAACTCATAAAATCACATCACTACATCATTCATTCCGACACCTAAAGAGCATAACTTATATAAAAAAAAGGTCCAGAACTTTTAGAGAAGACAAGTGGCATTCATGTTCAGACTGCTGTAACCAATGACTGAAATCACGTGTATACAAATGTGGCATCATCAGAATTTTATAAAATTTCTATACGTCACATCATTAATTACTATGTTTATCGAATTCAATTTTCTTATAATCGAAGTCAGTGCTCTAGAACAAATGTGTCGTCAGTCACAAAATGAAAATAATACGTAGTAAACAAAGATCACTTTTTTGCACAATGCTTGTTGTGTTATCAGTGGAATAGCGTAGAAATTTTAAACAGCCAAAACTACTTTACCAGTTAATATATTAATCTTTAATGAAATGTAGAAATTATAGCGTTAACGTGACTTAATCCGTTTCTATCTATAAACGCGCGTACGAACACTATTGTGGTGGTTTATTTTATATAGAGTTAATTAATAATACAACACAGTTAAGTTAATTATGCAAACGATCGCATTGTTAATCAACCCAAACGACTCGAATAGCAGCGGCCGTGTAAGCGTACCTGATCGAAGGGGCACTCAATGAGTGATAATTCCGGTGAATATCTTAGCCTTGACAGTATAAACATGACTGTTCGAGAAATTTTGACAGAGATGAAGGACAAGTCCGAAGTTATTGTGGACCTCGCGTATGCCTCGTTGATGTATGATAGTCGCGATATGGCAGACAAAGTCAGCGAAATTAAGGATGATATAGAGGATTTGAAATACGCAATACGTGTGAAAACTCTTGTAGCAGCGAGAACTATTGATGATGCAAAACAATTATCAGGAATTCTCCAGGTAGCATCAGCTGCTGATAGAATCTCCCAGTCAGCAGGGGAAATAGTAAAACTTCTTGATATTCCAGCAGAAAAGAGACTGTTTATTAATAACATCATAAAAGAGGCCGATGAGAAATTTCGAAGAATCCGCATTTTAAACGGGTCGGATATGGTTGGAAACACTATTGGGAAACTTGCCATCGAATCACTTACTAGCGCAAGAGTAATTGCAATTAAAAATCGTCATGGGTGGATATACGATCCTGGCGGTGATATCAAGATCCACGCAGGAGACGACATAATAGTTCGTGGATTTGATGATGGTTTCGATCGCCTTGTCGAATATGCAAATGGAAAAAAGCCCTGGGAGTTCTCTAAGGATAGTGAGGCTGATGAATAAGGTAGAATCAATGCTTCTCGAACTCAAAGATACGTCTGAATTTATGGTCGATCTTGCATATTCCTCATTGCTTTACAATAATGCAGAAATTGCCGAAGAAGTTCTATTTCTTAAAACAAAAATGGATGATTTAAGCAATCAGATTCAACAATACATTGAGAATACCGGGAAGGAACATCCTGATGAAATTACAAAATTTACATTCATTCTTAGATTGCAAATGGCGATAGAAGAGATTGCAAATGCTGCAACATCCATCGCAGATGTTGTCTTGAGAGGATTAGGAGAACATCCTGTTATTCAGATGAGCATTCAAGAATCTGAAGCTACAATAGAGGTAGCTACCGTTGCCGGAGAATCTAGTTTGGTGGACAAAACTCTCGGAGAAAAGGCTCTAGGAAGTCGTACTGGTATGTATGTGATGGCAATTAAACGCGGAAATCAATATGTCTATGGGCCAGGGAAGGATTCAAAAATATCACTTGGAGACACCCTTATAGCGAAAGGGCCTAAAGAGAGCGCTGACCATTTCATCAATATAGCGAAAGGTACTGAAAAGTTATGATGACATCACAAAATATTGTTGGTCTATAAGGCAGGATTGTCTGCTTTGATGAAAAACATCCCTATTTTAAGATATCCCCCTTTTGTTGCTAATTAACGGCTGCCTTTATACAGCAGTGCTATGGGACATTAGATATTAACGTGGATAAACAACACCCTATAGATTGAATACGAAGGAACACGATAAAAATTGGTAGCCTCGTGCAGATTTGAACTGCAGTCCTCAGATCCAGAGTCTAAGATGATTGACCACTACACTACGAGGCTATTCATCACACTATCACTGTTTTCTTTTAATATGTTTCGATTTTTATTCACACAATGTTATATGTATTGCATAAATTACACGATAAATCCTCTTTCAATAACACAAAAGCCAACATCGATTATTCGGTATAAATATGAAATTATACACTTTGCTATAGAGATGTACCGCCAAAGTAGGCTACCGACCAAATCCATATATTTGATCTTTAAGCTAGCCAAGTTCTATGTTTATACTTTATCGATTACCGATGCAATATCCATTTCACTATATTCAAGTAGACTGTTTCTAGTCCATCTATAATCGTAAACATTTATACCACGCACCACTTATACTGCATCCGACGCAAATCTTTCCGACATGAGCAGTATCCATGACATCATACAACATTGTCAACTCTTTCAAATTTTGAAAATAATCAACAAATGGTTAGTCTATCAACACTTTCTTAATGTTAGCGAAAACATCATTAATGGTACCATCATCGCCTCTCACAGTAACAAGCTTACCATTCCTTGAGTAATAGTCAATAAGTGGAAGAGTGCTTTCACGGTAGACATTTAGTCTGTTCATGATGACTTCTTCTTTGTCATCATCCCTTAAGCAGAGTTTTGTACCACATACGTCGCATATGCCGTCTTTTTTTGGAGGGTTATTAACAAGATGGTATACGATATCACATTTAGGGCATGAACGTCTCTCTGTAAGCCTTTTTACGAGTACATTGTCAGGGACATCAATATTAATCACAAGATCTATATCTGCGATCGCCGATAAGGCATCGGCCTGTTGTATAGTTCTTGGATATCCATCAAGAAGAAATGCACCGGATATCTCTGCAATTTTTTCCTTCATTATCCCAATTATGATATCGTTTGGAACGAGGTTACCTTCATCCATATACTTTTTAGCTTGCTTCCCAAGTTCTGTACCATTTCTAACTGCTTTACGAAGCATGTCTCCGGTCGAAAGTGATGTAAAACCGAGCTTGTTACTTATGATCTTTGCCTGCGTTCCCTTTCCTGCACCGGGTGGTCCAAGGAGGACAATTTTAGACTTCATGGTTCCAGACCATCTCATTCTTTGTTGTTTTTTGTATTAAGTTTATGCTGCCTCTTCTGGCTGTTAATTATCAACAGATTATTCCTCATCCAATCAAAATTAAAACCCATCTCCGGCACACAGAAACCTCATAGACCTATGAGCATTTAAAAGTAATATTTATTCATTATGGTTGTGACACCAAATACCATCAATTTTTCATGTGCCACGAAACTTCTATATGTCATGCTGGAGACTGAACCTGTCATATGAGATTACCTTTCTTATTCTGGTTGATGATCATCAACCGAAAGAACAATCCAGCGCACTTTATCCTTATAATACAGAAATACAAACCTATCTTTTATTAGCGCATGTTTAATGTCAAAGTCGTTTAATAGCGAAAGATACCCGTACAGTGACTAGACACCAATATCTCTCCTCTGTAGCTATATCTGCTAAAAGTTAAATATGTGACTTCTTCAAAATGAGTATATTTTGCGGCCAGACTACACATCTATCAAACATAATTTTTCAGTTGACAATTCACAGGCTCAATTATTTAACTGCAATTGTTGTTGTCAGCGCCGGTGCCTGTACGGTGGAACAGAATATCATAGACCAGGTTGAAAAAGCAGTCGGAACGGATGGATATTCAGTGAGGTTTGCAGATCTTTACACATATGGGTTTGATGCGTCGATATTTCATACTACTCCCGATATAGTTATACAACCTCGATCTACGGAGCAAGTATCAGAGATCATGAAGATTGCTAATGCTAATAGAATACCTGTGGTTCCTAGAGGAGCAGGGACAGGATTATGTGGTTCGGCAGTACCCATTAAAGGTGGAATCGTTATGGATATGAGTCGAATGAATAAGGTCCTAAATGTCAGTATAGGTGACCTCTGGGTAGATGTGCAGGCAGGGTGTGTATACAACGCGCTCAACGAGGAACTAAGTAAATATGGATTCTTTTTTCCATGTTCACCTGGTTCAGCTGAGGTGGCAGAGATTGGAGGGATGGTTGCTACAAACGCATCAGGTATGAGGGCCATCAAATATGGTGCCACTAGAGACTTTATCTTAGGATTGACGTTTGTAAAAGCAGATGGAGAGATTGTCCGCGCGGGAACGAAAACCATCAAGGACGCATCAGGATATCAACTAGCACGTTTACTTTGTGGAAGTGAAGGCACATTAGGAATTATTACTGAAGTAACGCTTAGACTTACTACCAAACCTCATGCATCAGCATCCGTTCTTATTTCATTCGATTCAGTATTTGACGCTGGAAGATGCATATCAGCTATCATTGCTAAACCATTAATACCCGCATCATGTGAATTACTCGATAGCGTTTCAATAGATGCAGTGAACAAATCACAAGGTAGTCCATTACCTAATGCCAAGGCACTGATAATCGTGGAATGTGATGGGGAATCAGAGCAAGTTGATAGAGACATTGTTGCAATCGTTAAAATAGCTAAGGAAGTTGGTTGTAAAACCATCACACCAACTCATGATAAGAAGCAGATTGCTACCTGGACATCTGCAAGAAAATCTATCATGACGTCATTGTCAGCGTTGAAACCCGGATTTTCTTCTGTTTCATTAGCTGATGATATGGGCGTACCTGTGTCTAAAATACCAGATGCAGTCATGTCATACCAAAAAATTGCAGACAAGTATAAAGTTGTAATAGCTACGTACGGCCACGCTTCAGATGGAAATCTTCATACAAAAATGCTTTTGGATCCTCTCAACAAGGATGATTGGGATAGAGGTGTAAAAGCCGTCAATGAGATTTTCGATGTAACACTCGCACTTGGTGGAACAGTCTCTGGAGAACACGGAATAGGAATTTCAAAAACACTTAATTTTCAAAAGGAGAGAGCATCTGCATTGTCATCTATTAGGGCAATTAAGAAAGCGATGGATCCAAATAATATACTAAATCCAGGTAAAATTGATCAATGGGAAGGTTGTATGTTAGGAAAAATACCTCTTAGATATCCATGTAAAGAATATATGTGAAGTTATCTGCTTCCCCTGTATTTTTGTTCATAAATCTTTAGTGTTATTTTAGGGTGTTTACTAGAACCAACTATTTATTTACGGTTATGCTGGGCCTCCAGCAATTCATCTTTCGAATCAACAATTGCACAATAACAAACTTCTCAGAAATTGTTCAGTGATTAAATAAGTATTTACATTTGTTACAAAAATAACATACAATTAAAAGTAATATTAAATCAAGACCAAATCGAATCAATCAGATGTGAATCAACAAGTTTAAAATGTCCGGCATACCACCCAACCAATCTTTTATTCAGCAATAGTGACGTGAAAAATCATAACCAAATAGATTGCCTACTTTAAACACTAGTTTTTAGGAAGAACAATAAAGCGGCAGCGGTCATAATCATTACTGCATATATTCGAATATCCCACTTGAAGACTTTCAATCCATCGAGATTCAAGATAGGAATGAGATTAAAGAATGCCAAAAAAGAGTTTAACATTGCTACACAATAAAGTACAATTGCGAATAGCTCGGTGGAAGAGATCATACACAGAATTGTCGCCATGTATCCAATGACAATATTTACTACAGGACCTGCTGCGCTAATTTTTCCGTACACTTCTTTTGTCAAGTTGTCGCCGTAAATGTAGACCGCGCCAGGCGCAGCCAAAAGCAATCCAATACACGATGATAAAATGCCAAGTACGAGACCCATTGGAAACATTCTAAATTCTGCCCACATACCATACCTTTGTGCAGTGAATTTATGTCCCAATTCGTGAAACAAAAAACTGAAAATAATAAGTATGAATGATACACCTATCCAACAGAGAGTGTTTATTATCACATCATTACTAAATATCCTATTTTCATGAAAAATCAGAGTTGTGGCTACGGTAAGTGCAACTACCGCTATTGTCATATCTCTGATCTCTATCCTACTGAAGGTAGGCACTCCGTAATCGTTATTGATGTCAGCGTTGTCGTTTATACTCATTTGCATTTAGATTGTGGTTTAATATAATATAAAGTTTTTTCTGAGCCATGGTGCGGTCTAATATAGCTAATGCAAAGAAAAAATGTCTTTGGTGTGATTTTTGCGGTACCATTGTCCTTGGGAAAAAATGTATCTGTGGAAATAACCCCAGAGAATTTGAAATCAACAGTCCCGGAGATATCAGACCGTGCATAGGTGAAAGCACCGATCTTATTTTATCATTGTTTAAAAAAGAATTCGGTACAGATACACCATTGAGAGGCAAGATGATATTTCTAAACAAAGTGCCAGGTGATGATCGTGTCGATGAAATAATAGCTCATGGGGCTGTTATTGGAATAATAAAATTTGACCTAATAAAGAAATGTTTTTCAATTGAACTTAGACAATCCGGTGCTAAAATCTTTAACTCATACGCTAGTAAAAACATAATTACCCTTGGGTCAATACCTGGACACCTTAAAGGAAAATTAGTTGCTGGAAAAGATATAAAAGATGTTGTAGGAGACTTCGAAGAGGGATCATACGCCATCATCAGGAAGGGTGAGAAAGTTGGCGTAGGTGTTGTTTTAGGAAATAGCTCTTCATTAAAAGAAATGAAAAAAGCAGTCAAAATTAGAGATATTGGTGATAATAAAAACATATTGTTGTCACCGAATTCTGACAGAGAGCACTTTGTAAGGTCAAATAGGAAATACTTAAAGAAAATCGAAAGCGACGCCATACATAACATTAAATCGTTTATCGACCAGAAAAAGACACCTATAACTATATCTTTTTCTGGAGGAAAAGACTCCCTCGCAGCTTACGGCGTGGCGTCAAAGGCGTTGAAGACAAAAATAGACCTTCTATTCGTAGATACAGGTCTAGAGTTTCCAGAGACAGTCGAATATGTTAAAAATTTTGTAAGAAAAAACAACTTACGTTTGCATGAAGCACAGGCAAATAACGCATTTCATAATAATGTTGATATTTTTGGGCCTCCGGCTAAAGATTTCAGATGGTGTTGCAAAGTTTGTAAACTCGGACCAATGACTGACATGATATCAAAGGATTATCCAAATGGTACGATCACCGTGGAAGGTAACAGAATGATGGAGTCATTCACGCGTCTCAAAATAGGATTTATTTCAAGTAATCCATTTGTTCCAAATCAGACTATACTTAATCCTGTAAGAACATGGAACGCTTCTGAAATTTGGGGATATATATGGATGAATGAACTAGAATACAATCCACTATATGAAAAAGATTTCGAGAGAATCGGATGTTATCTTTGTGCATCATGTCTTGCCAGTGAATGGAAAAATACTGAGCGCATTCACCCTGAATTGTATAGGGATTGGATAAATTATCTTTACAAATATGCCGACAGACATGGTCTCTCAAAAGAATTCGTGGATATGGAATTTTGGAGATGGAAAGTCCTCCCACCAAAAATGATTAATTTTGCTAAAAATATAAACTTAAAAATAAAGCCAATCTCCACAGAAGAGCCATCAATAAAAATGCTCAAAGGTGCATCATCATGCGCTTCTGGAGGTTTTTCCGTTGAAGCAATAGTGAACATTTCAAGAGTGAGAAATTTTTCAGCTGTGAAATATGCGCTTAAAACAATAGGAGATGTAAGATATTCTGATGAATTTGAAGTTGCTCTATTAAAAAATGGCAACACCACCGTAAAAATGTTTGGTGGAGGACAAATTTCCGTCATATCAAAATCATTTGAAGATGCCAAATTAATGTTTGAGAGGGCAGTTAAAGCACTACTTAGGTCACAGATGTGTACGTCTTGTGGAATATGTGCTAAAAAATGTCCCAAACACGCAATTACAATTAACAATGGTCTACATGTTAACTTTAATAAATGTGTGTCATGCGGGAAATGTGAGACTTCCTGTATGATTGTACACTATTATAATAAAATCATCGTAAATCGGTAACCTTTATAATTTTAAAGCGGTGTCGTGCATACTATGGATGCAATCATGGGTACCGCAGGAGCATTAGCCTTAGGCATGGCTTTAGCGCTCATGTATATTGTTTTGAGAAATTATACTTACCCGGCAGTTGAGGAACCATTCTTTAGTGACCCGTCATTGTTTTGGTTATTTGTTGTAGGGCTAATCGAGGGCACGATTTTGTTTGTATTTTATACCTACCTTGTCCCATGGTATAAAATTGCTGGACTTGGTTTTATTGTTGCAATTGTATTCGGTATGATCACTGAATTGTCAAAATTGATTGTACTTAATTTGAAGAGATATGCCGGCAGGTCTGACACGATATTTTATGGGTTTGGTATTGGATTAGGCTTAGGAACATCAATGGGATTCGGATTGATCTATTATTATGCTGGCAGATTGGAGACAGATGTTCTATCTTGGGTAATTATTACGATAATGGCCATGCAGAATATTTTTTTGCACGCTGGTACCGGAATAAGGATTGGCGAAGGTGTAGCGAGACGCAAATCTGCAGAATTTTTTATGCTAGCACTGTTTACGAATGCTTTATTTCAAGTGTTAATAACCCCTACGTTTATGTTATCAGCCACTAGCGACATGTACTGGCTTATATATGTCACCATGACAATGGCTTTGATAGCGGTCGTTGTCAACTTGTACGTGATGGTTTGCAAAAAACTTCCGATCATCGTTTCTGAAGTACTAAAATATGAAGGAAAGAAACGCGGTGACATTCCTGGTCTGTAAATCATATTCTATACTTGCCGTATCCAACTTCATGTATTATACAAGATACGAGCATCATTTCCAAATATCGTTTGCCTTTACCAGGGGCAATTTCTTCTACATCTTTTAATTCAAAAGTACCTTTAATTTTTGTCAATTCCTCAGCTATTATGTTGATTTTAGCATCAATGTCTGTAATGTGTTTCAATGCACAAGCTAGTGCTGATAATGGATTAGGATCAGTGGGTTCTTCCTCATTGACAGTAGAAATTGTCATGTTCGTAAGTACATTTCTAACAACAGACTGGTCATCATTTTTAAAATAGATTTTAGCAGTTTTTGTTGTTGTTTTATGATTACAATAGGGGCATGTAGTTACACTATTGGAAGTATCGATAATCCTTTTTCTTTTACAATTGTTACATCCAATGATAGCAAACATTAGTCACGATACTCCGTAAATACAAGAGCAGCTACGCAACATCCATAGTTATTTGCAGGTATTTCTTGTTCTTCAATAATAAAACTGATATCTTCAAATTCAACCCCGCGAAGTCTTGCCATCTCATTCATTTTCCATTGGAGATCTGCTTTCAGAGATTTTTTGGACCCGTGTAAATGTCCTTCTGCAACATATCCTCCTTTGCAATCCTTCCTAAATCCGTATGCAATGCCTGCAGAAATTGTCTCACCTTCTGTTCCTCTCATTTGTGCTAGAACGCAATGTGTCACTGCACCCATCGGAAGTTCTATAGGCATTATTTGCCCCGCACCTACTGGTATAACTGATGATACAGATACGAGGTTTTGTTCACCTATTCCTGCATTGATAAGGGCACGATCAAAAGCGTTCAATTCCGATATCGAACTGACTGCGGAACTCGAGGTAACAAAAAACTTTGTAGGTACAAGGTTCATAGCCGGCCCAATACGCTTACAGATTATAAATTTGGCCTAAGTATTTCTGTACTCGACTGTTACGACTATTATCGTGTTACGGTAATTATATACGATTCGTCTGCATCGAGGGCCACGTGTCATTTTCTACTATCGACGTTAGGAAAACAAATGCAGGCATACCTGTTATAATAGAGGCGATTCCGAGTGCACGTAGTTCAGGTTATCTTGTTGCCGTAAGAACTGGTTCCAGAGACGAATCTTCGAATATAGGTGGTCTTTCTCATTTATTAGAACACGTAGTGTTCAGAGCAACAAAGACTCGTACTTCGTTTCAGATGTCGAAAGAGATCGAAGGTGCAGGAGGGGAGTTTAACGCATTCACATCCAAAGAGATGACAGCTTTTTATGCTGTTACGATAAAAGAAACGGAACCCGTTGCAAAAGATATTGTTGGTGACATTGTTGCCAATCCAGTCATAAGTAAAGAAGCCACAGAACTGGAAAAGAGTATAGTTATGCAGGAGATCAGTATGGTCGAAAATGACCCTGAAAAATATATTCATGATCTATTTGACATGGCCATTTGGAAGGGACACGAGCTTGCACAAACTGAGGCTGGTACAACCGATACAGTCAGAAATTTAACAAACGTTGATCTCAGAAATTATTACGAAAATAAGTATAAGGCGCCAAACTTCACTGTATTTGGCGTCGGTGCAGTAAATGGTGATGATGTAGTTGAATGGTCAGAATCTATCTTTGACCCATTAGTCGGAGGGAACTACAATCAAAGAAAAAAGCCAGATGTTTGCAATTCAGGCTATACACTTCATAGAAGAAATGAAGACCATTGCTACATGGCGATGGGATTCAAATCCTATGAGTCTGACAACCCTAAAATAAACGCGCTTAAAATTTTGAGCATCATTCTTGGTCACGGTATTTCTTCAAGACTGTTTCAAAGTGTCAGGGAAGAGAAGGCTCTCGTATATTCGATATATAGCATGGTCAATCAATATACTGATGCTGGGCATATAGCATCGTTCATGTCGTCTACCAGTGAAAATGTGCTTGAGGCTATAACAACGACAGCAAAGGTGTACAAACAATTAAAGGATGAAGGACTTACTAAGGGTGAGCTAGCCAGATCAAAGAACATTTTTAAAGGCAGTTTAATCAGGAGCATGGAGTCTACTGAGCATAGAATGTTCAGATTAGCAATAGACACAATGACTAGTGGAAAATCGACTACGCTTGAAGAACGTACAGCCACACTGGACGCAGTTACAGAAGAAGACGTAATGAAGGTTGCCAATGAAATCTTAGACCCAAAAAGATTAAACGTTGTAATGCTCGGAAGTGATGTTCAAAATATGAAAGATTTCAGCGTGGATCAGTTGGACTTCTGAAATTCCTGGATTAGATATTCTACGGCGGTCGTTGCTTTTTTAATCGATGCATTAACTTTTTCTGTTAAACCCTCATGCATTGTTTGAACGTCTTCAACCTCTATCGCTACAAATTTTACAGAGACAGGCATCTCTTCTGGATTCATTTTTTTTCCAATCACTATCGCGGTGGTGAGGTTAATACCATGTGTCGGGGTATCAGCTATCGTCGACTCAAAATCTTTAAGATCAAAGATCATAACCGTTCCAGGTTCATATTGTTCGGTTTTAATGGCATCTATGATTATTGCGTGGTGGTACCCTAAAAGGATTGGTATTATATCCAGTCCTCCTACAGTCTCCTGACACGTATCTACGCCGCTGAGATGCTTATCTTCAATATTCTGTGCAACTATCAGACCGATAGCATCATCTGACATAATTGAATTTCCGAGTCCAATGACAAGTATTCTTCCCTTCGTATCTTTCAACGGCATCTAAGTAATGCTCCTACTATGTTTCATATAAATACTCAGTACACTCAAAAATAGACATGGGGCTAAAGCTATCAGGGATATTAGTCCAAACCCGTTAATCACTGCTTCAACTCCTTTATACATAGTAGAAGAAAGACCGACATATATTGAAGAAAGTATTGCAACTGACATAGGTCCTGTAGATACTCCTCCCGCGTCAAAGGCTATGCCGACCATATCTTCCTCACCACACCACATTAAAATTATCGTCAACACATACCCAGGGACAATTATCCATATAAAATCAAAATTAAAGACTGTTTTCGCTATACCAATGGCAACGAAGAACGCAACCCCGGACGATATAATTATCATTATAGGATTTCTAGACAGTAGGCCTCGCGAAGTTCTTTCTACTTGATATCCAAGGATAGATACTGCCGGTTCCGCAAACGCAACCAAAAACCCTAATATAAATCCTATGCCAACGACAATGAATGGATTATTGAGTTCATGGAGTTCGATACCGAGGGCTGTGGATAAAGGCATAAATCCAGCATACACGCCTGTGAGAAATATTGTCGCGCCCAAACCAGCGAATACAACACCTTCTATCATGTCAGTTACAGCAGTCCAAGAGTATCTCAGGAAGACTTTTTGGAACAACATAAAGAAAACGATTAATGGAATCAAAGTATAAAGCACACTAATTGTGCTCTTGATAAATTCACTTTTTACAAGTTTAAAATCTAGCGGTGCTGCCTCGACACTAGTGGTAATTTCAGATATACCGCCGTTTCCGTTGAGAATGCCCATTATCAGTAACGCAATTATTGGTCCGATGGATGCAAGACCAATCATACCGAACCCTTCCATTTTATTTCTATGCGCACCCACAGAGCAGATTCCAATACCAAGTGCCAATAATACAGGTACGGTAATTGGTCCAGTAGTTACCCCTCCAGAATCTAATGCTATGGCAATAAATTCCGTATTGTTTGATATGTAAAGATATAATGTTAATACGATAACCGCTACGTAACCTATCGTTATCATAGCTCTCAGAGACAATTTGTAAATTATCCTGAACGTAGCAACTATAAGAAAAAACGCTACTCCAACTGCTATAAAGTATGTCAAAGTCATCGGATCAATTAATTTGAATAACGAATTAACCTGGGTCGAGAACACTATTACATCAGGTTCTGCGACTGTCACCAAGAAAGATATGGTAAAAACCACAGCAATCATAAACATTCTGGATCGTCTTTTAGGAATTTCCATGCCAATGGAACTTCCCATAGGATCAATACCAACTTCAACGCCAGTTAGGAATGTGGTAAATCCGACAATAACCAGTACGATACAAAAGGCTAATACCAGAAGTTCCTCCATCGGCATATCAAGAATGAATCTGGCTATGAGACTTACAGCTATGATTGCAGGTAAAATCGATCTCAACACATCTTTAAATTTATCTGCAAGTAAATAGCCCATATTTGACGGTATTCACATGTTTAATAAATCATTGACGGTATATCACATCCAAACCCGTCGTGGCGTGAATTTTTAATGTTGAGAGTTTTCTATATCAGTATCACTATTAAGTCATCGTGGAGATTGAATTCAAGACATTCGCGGTTGTAAATGGAAATAAAGTTTCGTTCAGACAGTTAGAAATTCTATCATCAATCAAAAAATATGGTAGTAAAACCGCTACAGCACGAGCGCTTGGAATATCGGTTCCAGTTGTTCATAAATATATGACACTGATGGAAAACACCGTAGGTGCTAAGTTGATGATATCCACACCAGTTGGGACCAAACTCACAGAAACAGGATTGAAACTTCTAGAGATGTTTAGCATAATGACTGAAAGATGTAAGAACAATCATGATTTCACGGTGTCCTGTTCGCCTGTAACAGAAGAATTAGTGATACATGCCATATCACTATCAAAAGTGAAAGCCAACGTTGTAGTTTCTGATGACTGTACAAATATACGCCTTCTAAAAGAAGGACACTCAGACATGATTATTCTCGACGATCCTCAGTTTTTAGAAGAAGTTGATAATTTCGAGTGGGACATAGTTGGATATATGGATATGATACACGTTGATAACGGGCCGTTATACATTAAATATAAATACGGCGCGCAGAGAATTGCTTATGCACAACTTGACACGTCTGGAAAAAAATACGAAATAACCAGTGAAACATGCTACGTCCCAGATCTTTTAAATTCAAATAAAAGTTTCTTCATCGACGAGATTCTTCTTTTTAGACGTGGTGTAAAACTAAAAAGTGCCACAGAAAAAAGTCTTTTGAGACACTCCATAACTGCAGTCTACCGTAAAAGCAACAGCAAGGTTGCGCACATATTAAGAATATTGCAATCAAAAACAGACTCCGAGTATTACCTTAAAAGGTAATTGGTCTCCTATTAGAGTCATCCTATATTATATACTGCAAAATCATATAGAGCCCCAGGGTAGGTATAATGGTAACACTCAATCCTGACTTTGTAAGTGAACTCGCCACTGCCGGCGGAGAAAACGCAAAAATGTGTTTTCAATGTGGAACATGTACTGCAAGTTGTCCTTCTGGAAAAAATACAGCATACAGAACAAGAAAAATCATGAGGATGGCGCAACTTGGTTTGAAGGATATGATCATTGGCAGCGATGACCTCTGGCAGTGCACGACATGCTACACATGTGAAGAGAGATGCCCCCGCGGTGTCCCAATCGTTGACGTAGTTATTGCGCTCAGGAACATTGCCGTCGCTAATGGTAAAATGTATGATGCTCACAAGAAGACTGCTAGCAACCTTATTAAATTCGGACACACAGTCCCCATTAACGATAAAATTAAGGCACAGAGGGTAGAACTTGGGCTTCCAGAAGTTCCTCCGACAGTTATTGCAAATGAGAAAGCAAAAGCAGACCTTGATGTAATCTTTAAAGCTACTGGTTTTACAAAACTTATCGGGTGATTATAATGGCTAAATATGCGTTTTTCCTTGGGTGTATCGCACCACTAAGATATCCAGGCATCGAAAAATCTACAAGAGTCGTTGCCGAGGCACTTGGAATCGAGCTCGTAGATCTTACAAATGCAAGTTGTTGCCCGGCACCTGGTGTTATCAGGGCGTTTGACAAAAAAACATGGATTGCAGCCGCTGCAAGAAATCTTGCCCTTGCGGAGAAAAATGGGCTAGACATCTTGACCATATGTAATGGATGCTACGGGTCACTTTTTGATGCAGCTCACGAACTCTCAGAAAATAAAGATCTACTCGCAGATGTTAACGAGATTCTTTCGAAGATTGGACTCGAGTACAAAGGAACAACTAAGGTCAGACACTTCGCAGAAGTACTTTACAATGATATTGGCATCGAAGCTATTAGATCAAAGATTGTCAAACCTCTCGAGTATGAGGTAGCAGCATTTTACGGGTGCCACTTCCTTAAGCCTAGCAAAATTAAGCAATTAGATGACCCAGAGAATCCACACATTCTCGATGAATTAATTAGTGTGACAGGGGCTAAGTCCATGCCTAGAAAACAAAAGGTACTTTGTTGCGGAGCGGGAGGAGGTCTCAGGGCAGGATTTCCAAATAATGCAATGAAGCTTACAGAGACTAACTTAGAAAACATCAAAGAATCTGGAGCAAAATACATAATCGATGTATGTCCGTTCTGTCACTTACAGTTCGACATCGGTCAGAAAGATTTAGGATATACCTTCCCTGTCCTCCATCTTTCACAACTCTACGGTATAGCGATGGGTATGGACGTCAAAGAGCTTGGGTTATCAGCTCATCAAACACCCGTTACGCTTTGAAATTTTTTAGGGGTATAAATCCCCCATTTTCCATTTCTTTAATGTTTAATCCATACCTGTAGGGTTGAACATACAACTCAGATACAAATTCATAAAAATATTCGCACTTATAACGTTGTACCTCTAACTCCACGCGTCCAATTTTTTATCGTGAAAAATGTAATAAAGTCAAGGCTTTGTCAGCAACCCTACCATAATAGGGGTTATTTTTACAATCTAAGTACTCAGATGTTAGTATTGCCGATACAAGTTAGTCGTAGTACATGACCGAGTCACATCGTCCCTTCATTATACCCATCAAAAGATCTTATTACACGGTGAGATATTGCTACTCTAAACGTTTTGACACCAATTTGTATCCTAATGTAAATTCTAATATAATTTTGTTCACTCATGCAATAGACTATATAAATGTATTATTTCAAAATGAAAAATATTGCACATTTGTTATGACCACTTATATATAATATTATTGAACAATGTATATATATGATAAGTATATCAACGAGTTATTAAAATTAGAGTGACTGTAATGGTAGGAAAAAAAGCAAAAGTCTCATCTAGAAAGATTAAGGATAAATGGAAAGTAAAGGAATGGTACAAAGTGCACGCGCCTCTCATGTTTAATGAATCGGAGATCGGCGAGACACCAGCGATCGATCCTGATACATTATACGGAAGGGTTGTTGAAGTTACCGTTAACGAGTTGACTGGCGACTTTTCTAAACAACACATCAAGATAAAATTCCAAATTACAAATATTGATGGACATGATGCAAAGACATCATTTATAGGCCATGAACTTACAAGTGATTACGTCAGGAGACTAACCAGGAGAAGGAAGACTAAAACAGATCATGTCGTTGATATTACCACAAAAGATGGATTTGTTCTCAGGTTAAAGCCAATGTCTGTTGCAGAGAGAAGAATTCAAACTTCGCAAGGAGACGCAATGAGACACTGCATGGTTGAAGCACTTACACAGATCGGAGTAGAGAACACTTTATCCGATATTGTTAAAATCATCGTTTCTGGAGATATGGCAAAAATTGTTGCAAAGGCTTGTCATGCAATAATCCCAATCAAGCGCATCGAAATTCGTAAAAGCGAAGTGCTAAAGGTTGGAGAGGGAGAACCAGAATCAATAATGTCGGCGTTTGAACCTACTGAAGAACCTGTTGCAGAATCTGGGGAGATGACTGAGAATGAACCCTCTACAGAAGAACATGAAGTAGAGACACACGCAGAAGCAGATCTTTAAACCTTTTAAACATTTCACAGATACACTACATACGCCGAGGTGGCTCAGCCTGGTGGAGCGTCGGACTCATAAGGTTGCAAGGTCAATAGATCTCTTCCAGAGAAATCCGAAGGTCATGGGTTCGAAACCCATCCTCGGCACTCGTCACTATCATCATAGTGCTGTCCCCGCCAATTGAAAAAGTTTGGTGCACTTTGTATTTCTGGATTTTTATTTACCGCAAAATAAATTGGAGCCAAATACATTGTTTCATAACAAATAGTAAATAAAGTCGCCTCTTGTCTCCTATGATGAAATCTGTTTTTCTTAAAAGATCCCTTCCAGAATACAAGAAAGTTAAAAATCTTTATTTAACAACCTTTCCCAAAATTGAAAGGATTTCGTTTTGGTTTATGAGACTTCTATGTCTTAGAAAAAATACTGAGCTCCGTGTATGGTTTGATGAAGGACAAATGGTCGGTTTCACTTATTCCTCGTCGACGAATAAATATTCAATAGTTGGTTATTTTGCTGTTATTCCAGAGACTAGATCCAAAGGTTATGGCTCTCGTATTCTAAAAGAAATTAGAAATCTCTACGGTGGTATTCCTATGGTCATCGATATTGAATATATACCCGAAGGAACACCTAGTGATGATGCGAAAGTACGTAGAAAGCAATTTTATGAGATGAATGGCTTTGCAGATACAGGATATGTCATCAGCAGTATGGGGAAGTTGTACCACGTGTTGTTTACAGATGGAGACTTCGATGTCAAAGAGGTGGCAAAGTGCATGGGCAAATGTTTCTTCATCCCTTATAAACCATACAAAGTTTAATTTTTTTATATAAACGTTGCAATGTAAGTTTATAAGTACAAATGGATAGCCAATTTAAGTATGTCACTTCAGTTGCTCCAAATAATCATATTTACGTAGAAATTTCATAATAATGAGAATCTGATCACAACATCTAATATATGAAGATGATAAAAAGAACAAGTGCCAATTTTTATTTATGTTTGATATTTTATTCTGTATTGCCATGTTAAGTTTTGTTTTTAGCTGTCCGATATTCTACTTAACATCACAAATTTAACAATTACAAGACATTATGTGGTATATTTCGATTCTATGTTGTTAGATCATACTATCATTGCAGATCAATACAGTATCTGATAACACTAAACAAGAACAACGTACATAAGACACAATTAATTATCCCTTAGGATTGCTGCCAATAATCATGTAATACTTTGTCAATATCTTTTGGTGACAATGCATATTTTATGTCGTCACAACTGTCTACGGTGATACCATATCCATAAGTAGCAGCGATGAACCCTACACCAGCATTCTTAGCAGCATCTAAGTCACTAAAACTGTCACCTATCATCACAGTATTTTTAGCGATAACGCCAGTTTTTTCCATACATATCTTGATCATATCACTCTTTTTGCGTTCGATTTTCCCATATGAACCCTGGATAATATCGATACAGTCTAGTATTCCAAACTTTACGAGGATGTCCGTAACATACGGTTGATACGTCATCGTCGCTACACCTATCGCATACTTATTGTGAAGACTACGAATTAGATGTGGAATGTCTTTGAATGGGGATATCATGACACAACTCTTTTCTTCATAGTTTTTATTGAATATTTTTATTGCCTTGTCAAGTTCTTTACCATTTACACTTAACATTCTTTTCAAATTATTTGACAAATTGCCTGTAAAACTTTTTACAAACTCATCATCAGAAATATTTTTGCCGAACGATTTTATAGTTTGTTTGTAACAATATTCTATGCAGGGCCAAGAATCACATATGGTGCCGTCCATATCAAATATTACAAGTTTTTTCATCCCATCTCACCTAGAACTTCTGTATAAACAGAAAGGACTTCTTTTAATGATAATACAGTTTTGAAGCCAGTGGGTGAAATATGGGTTCTTGAAGTTTCCCCATACTCATTCATACGTTCAATAAATTTGTCGAATGGAGGTGTGCTCTTTTTCAAGTATGATGATATTTCACTGATCTCATACATCAAAGGAACATCAATCTCTTGTCTCCATGTTTCGAGATACTTATTGCATCTTTTTTCTGTAGCCATATTATTGGCATTCATCTTTAACAGATGTTTCTTATCGAATAAAGTGCCACCCCAAAACGGCCCATATTTGTACTCCCTTCCAGGTTCAAAAGAATATGATCTTTCTAGCGTTAGAGGGTTATATGATACATATATGAGATTTGACAACGAAATATCAGCATGTTTAGCGCCATCTATTATTTTTACATAGGCCCTAAAATAATGATCAGAACTGAAAGAAAGCATTGAAGTTATTCCTTTGTTGAATTTCGCGGCTTCTCTTGCAATTGCCCCGATCAGTATTCTAAGACCAGCTTCATGACACATAGGGCCCCTTAGTGGTGTGGATTGATATCTGCGTCTACACTTTTCTATATGAGCTCCAGCCAACGGTGCTGTATCTGTTGCAGTAATCGCTAGATATCCATCTCTCTTGCAACCGATTATTGACGAATGTAGAAAAGGTATCGGTGAACCAAATGGATCTATGTCAACATAATCAAAAACTTCTTCAGCGAGCAAAGAATGCATATTTTTGTTTGATACAATACAATTATCAAGATTATTGAGTCTTATATTCTCCTTGATATACAATGTGGCATACGTGTTAATGTCATTTGCCGTAACCACCGTTTTGGGCACTTCGTTTGCAATTCTAATCGACCTAGAACCTGTGGCGGCCATTGCATCTGCAACTGTCATCTCTTTACTGAAAGCCCTCAAAAACATTACACTGACGTCTCTGTTAAAAGCCATCTGTTCATTAAAAAATACATCATTTGTTTTTTTCCCGGGTCCATTAATAGAATGGTTGTTTGGTACTATTATTCTAGTACTTCCTTCTATTATTTCGGTTCCTGATATCATTAGATACTTTCTCCACTCATCAAATATACATTTTGTACAGTAATAAACTACGGTTTATAGGTGTAACCTAAAAGTAACAATCGACACGTCACGTATGTATAATCCTGATTCTGTTAAATCATTACACAACATTTGTTGATATGTCTTTACACACTTCTGCCGGGCATTCATATCGTGGCAGTTTGAAAAAATTATTATGTCCTCAATCACAACCTTTTAACAAAAGCAATTCTCAAAAAAATACGTCTTCAGATACCTGGTGCGGGCGCCGGGATTCGAACCCGAGTTCTAACCTTGGCAAGGTTAAGTGATAACCAGCTACACTACGCCCGCGTCCACAACGGCCAAATTTATTACATAATATAAAAATTATCGTCTGCCTTTGGTATTATTGCTCGTAAGCACGGCGGCTTCATTTCCCAATACGTATTTAAGTGGTTCATCTATATGCGAAGGTAGATGGACGTTTGAGTCAGTCTCAAACAGGATTTGATAGTTGTGATCTCAAAATTTACAGATATCGGTATTAGCCTGGATATCGCAAGAGCAATGGACGACATGGGGTGGGAAAAACCCACACCCATACAGATAAAGGCAATTTCTGAAGGACTTAAAGGGATAGATCTTTTTGGGCAAGCTCAAACTGGTACCGGTAAAACTGGTGCGTACGGCTCAATTATACTCGGAAGAACATTTTCAAGAAGAAAAGTTCCCAGTGCCATTGTGCTGGTTCCTACCCGAGAATTAGCACTTCAAGTTGCAGAGGAATTAGAAAAACTTTCCAGATATACCGGACATAAAATCGTCCCCATTTACGGAGGTTCAGGTAAAAGAGCGGATATCGATATTCAGATAATGGAATTAAACGAAGGATCTGATGTTATTGTTGGCACTCCTGGAAGAGTTAAAGATATGATAATCCGCGGTGCACTCAATTTGACGGACATTAAAGAACTTGTCCTCGATGAGGCTGATAGAATGCTTGACATGGGATTCATTGAAGATATAAATTTTATAATGAAAACGATGCCAAGAAAAAAGCACACACTATTATTTTCTGCTACCATGCCCGAATGTGTGAAGGCATTAGCATACGGCTATATGCACAAACCCAAAGAAATTTCTGTTTCTCAAGATGAATTAGTGTTAAACCTTACTAAACAGTATTACGCGTCTGTCGGAAGGAAGAATAAAATATGGGCTCTGTGCAAAATTCTTGATATTGATAGACCTAAGGCAATTATCTTTTGTCAGACCAAAAAAATGGTAGATATTTTAGAAGAAAAACTTATTAAATTTCATTATAAGGCCGAAGCAATACACGGTGATCTTCCACAATCTAAGAGAGAAAGTGTTATTAAAAATGTCAGAAACGGTAAGATCGACATTCTTGTTGCCACAGATGTTGCTGCACGAGGGTTAGACATTGATGATATAACATATGTTATCAACTATGATATGCCAGATGATGTAGATGTATACATCCATAGAATTGGAAGGACTGGCCGTGCAGGAAAGGAAGGTACAGCTGTTTCATTTGTAACATCTGAGGAACAGCATTTTATCAAAGAATTTGAACTTCGTACTGGTATGAAAATTGACAAACGAGAAATTCCTGAAGATGAAGGAGTGACAGACGCCGTTAAAAAAGTTACTGACTATGATCAAATATCAAATGTATTCGGAATGGTTAAATTTGAAATCAATTTAGGTAGGAATGATGGTTACGGAGAGGGCAGTCTCATAAACTTCATTACATGTAACGCAAAGGTACGTGATATCGCAATAGGAAAAGTACAGATAGGTATGGAATCGTCGATAGTGGAAGTGCACAAAGACTTTGGCGATAAAATGATCATGAATCTCTGCAAGCGCGAATATCATGGTAAACACGTATCCGTAAAGGCAATTCAGAACTGATCATCAAATTTGTAAACATCTACAAACGAATAGACGAAAAATGTTTTGTTCTATTTTTCTATAACAATAGTCACATCGTCAACTCGCAATATATCAACGGCGTTGCCATTAAACACCGTCTTTTTTTCAAATGTTAGATACTCTGATGTCAATTCTATATCTTTGTTATTTACTGAAATAATGATCTTACCATCATTGACGAGAGCAGATGCAACCTTCTCCGGATTGAGGTTCGCAATCTCTGCTATGATAGATTTAGCATCAGTCTTGAATGCTGGTCCAAGTTTAGAATACAGCGGTTTTACTGCAGTATATTTTTCAACAATGTCTGCTCTTTCCATAATCTGCAGTTTTTTAATTTTTACAGTGTTTGTAATATCTAACAGTACTTCATTCAAATTTTTTGTACTAGATCCGATAAGTTCCACCGATTGAAGCATCGAGTTTAATGGAATTTTCATCTCAGATTTCCATTTGCGAATAGCTGCAATAATTTCTTTTAATAATTCACCAACTTTCTCTGCATTTTCATCTACAAACATCTGTTCTGGCCATTGTGTGAGATGAATACTTTTAACACTCTCATATTTTACGAAATGTTCCTGATATATATCTTCAGTTACGTGTGGCATGAAAGGCGTCAACATTTTAATGGAGCCCAAAAACACATTATATAACGTATACTTGACAGCAGGATCCCCTCTAAATTTTACCATCTCGATGTAATGATCAGCAAATTCATGCCAAATAAAATTCTCTATGTCCTTCATAGCTTTATCGAAGGCATAATTATCCATATGCTCAGTTACGGATTTTATAACCTGTGAATACTTACTAATAATCCATTTGTCAGACGGCCGAAGTTCGTCTATCGTTACATTTACCGGTTTTGTATCGAACAAGGGTGCAACGAACTGTCCAATGTTAAAAATTTTATTACATATTTTACTCCCTCTGACAACGTCTTTTTCTCTAAATGCGTGATCTATTCCTAAAGAACATGTTGATGCATAATATCTAAACGCATCCGCCCCGTACTTTTTTAGAATTGGTACTGGATCAATAACATTGCCAATTGATGTGTGCATCGGTGTGCCATCAGGGGCCATAACAAATCCATGGATCATAATGTCCTTCCACGGAATATCGCTTTTGATTTGATTACTCCTGAGTATAGTATAAAAGGCCCACGTTCTAATTATGTCGTGTGATTGAGGCCTTACAGACATCGGCCACAATTTTTTGTGTAGTTCTTCGTTTCTACCCCAATATGTGTTATACAAAGCGGATCCAGAAGAATCCATCCACGTGTCAAATACATCCGTACAACCACTAAATTCTGTGCACCCGCACTTGGGGCATTTGTCTATCGGTGGCTCATCTTTTATTGGGTCACAATAACACATTTCTTTTGTAGCACATACTGCGTGACCGCATTTATTACACTCCCATATCGGAATAGGTGTGGCGAAAATGCGTTGTCTCCCTAGGACCCAATCCCACTGCAACGAGTTTGTCCAGTCCTCGAGTCTAACTTTCATGAATTGAGGAAACCATCTGATTTTTTTCGCCATTTCTAAAATTTGCTCTTTAAAATCTAAAGTTTTTAAAAACCATTGAGGTACTTGTAGATATTCTATTGGTGTATGGCATCTCCAGCAGATGGAAACTTGTTGACGATTTTCTTCCTGTTTTACAAGAATCCCGTTATTTTTTAAATCATTAATTGACGCTTCACGTGCTTCAAGAACAGTCATCCCAGCATATTTGCCAGCAAGTTCAGTCATTTTTCCCTGTTCATCAATTCCCTTTTCTAAATCAAAGTGATACTTCATTGTCCATTCGAGATCATCTTTATCGCCAATAGTACAGATCATCACATTACCTGTTCCGTACTCCATTTTAACTTTTGGATCAGATATAACTTTGACACGTTTTCCGAAAAGAGGCGTAATCAACTCTTTACCAATCAAATACTTTTTTTCTTCATCGTCCGGATGCACTGCAACAGCTTTACACGTGCACAATAATTCAGGTCTTGTTGTTGCAATAAGTAAAAAACTTTCAGGACATTCGTCTGCCACTTGGAATTTGATGTAGTTGAGTTTATTGATGTTGTCTCTATATTCTACTTCAGCGTCAGCGAGTGCAGTCATACAACTTGGGCACCAATTTACAGGATAATTGCCCTTATACACGAGTCCTTTATTGAACAGCTCTATGAAAGATAGTTGGGTTATGCGTCTGTAGTATGGTGTATCGGTTTGATAGTAGATGCTCGGATCCATGCTTTCTCCAAGCATTTCAAATTCGTGGATCATCTGATTGATTTTCTCGTTTGCGAACTTTTCACAAAGTTCTCTGTATTTCTCTCTAGACGTGTTTAGTTTGTTAATGTTGTATTTCTTTTCTACCATTATTTCGATTGGTGTACCGTTTACATCGAAACATAAGGGAAAGAAAACGTTGTATCCTCTCATTCTTTTATAGCGAGCAACAAAGTCTATGAGTGAATAACCGGTAGCATGTCCTAGGTGGAGTGCTCCAGACGCATATCTTGGAGGATTGTCAATACTGTAAATCTTGTCGGAGCTTGGATCAAAGCGATATATTTTTTCTCTTTTCCACATCTCCTGCCATCGTTTTTCGATAGCTGCAGGCTCATACCGCGACATAGATAACAGGACATGCACATAATATAAATAAGTGCATGTAAACGCGCGCACTTTATTAGCACGTATGTAAGCGCACGCATCATAATAATTATAATAAACAGTTATAGAGAAATAAAGTTTCAACGGTGTAAGATATTCGTTTAACACTTATATGACAAATACAGTGACAAACAAATAACGACACACTAAGGACGTCAGTTATAATCTTATCATTTCTTGTGAGCCTACTAACATCGCTGAATTAATTATTGTAATACACTTTACACATTCGTTGGCATTTACAATTATAGAACAGAGCAAACGACACGAAAAATACTTTTCATACCTTCTCTCATCATTTGATGTAATCGCTCACTTTTTATAAACGAACGTCTAACACACGATTTATCTAAACGAGCCATCTGCAATTCAAAGAGAAGTGAGCAAATGTAATAACGAGTTTATATTTACACCTACAAAATATCAAAGGTCAAAAAATGAGTTTCCCTCTAATAGACGATTAATAGTATCTTTTATTTCAGATATTTTTATGCGCCTTTGTTCTTTAGAATCACGGTCTCTTATGGTTATAGTGGCTTCATCACAGTTGTTATCGATAGTTTCATAATCTACAGTTATGCACCACGGTGTTCCAATTTCATCCATACGGGCATATCTTTTACCAATTGTTCCAGATCCGTCATAACATGCTTCGATACCACAGGTATGAAGGCTTTCGTAAATTTTGTATGCTATTCTATCAAGGCCATCCTTTTCCATTAAAGGAAACACACCGACTTTTACAGGCGCTACAGTTGGTGCCAAATGTAGCACTGTGTAATCTTTTTTCTCATCATATTCATACGCATGCTCGAGTATAGAGTAAAATATTCTATCAAGTCCATGGGATGGTTCGATTACGTGAGGAACAACCCGCTCACCTGTAACTTTTTCTTTGACATGTATAACTTCAAAATATCTTTCGTCAAGATCTATTTTCTCGTCATTTATTGTAATTTCAATCCTGTTATTTTTTACATCGATGGGTGATAATGCCTCAATTGCAGCGGCAATTTTACTGGCCCGTTCTTTAAATCTAGGTCCAAGAGCTTTATTTCTGGCTTTAATTACATCTTTCTCTATTTCTCTCGGCACGTCAAATTTTTTAAAATGCGACATATCTTGTCCTGAGAACAACGCATGCCTCGAAAGATCCCACGATCCTCTATCTGCAATACCTACAATTTCGGTCCATCCATACGTTAAAAGAACTTCAGCATCCCAGCAATCTGTAGCGTAGTGAGCCATTTCATTTTTCTCATGTTCCCTAAATCTAAGCCTTTTGGAATCGATTCCCAGTTTGGTCAATAGTTGCTTGGTGGTATATACAAAATACGCAAGTACCTGATTAGCGATAACCCCTCTGTCTACGGCCTCTTTCACTGTCATCGTAGTTAATTCAAGTGTGGTATTCGGTATAAGATCAAGATACTCGTTTTCAACTTCAGAAAATCTATCCCAATTTTTATTTTCAGGATCTACAAAAAGTTCCGCCTCCATTTGGTTAAATTCCCTCATTCTAATCATACATTGGCGGGGTGCAATTTCATTTCTATAACTTCTTCCAGTTTGCATGACGCCAAGTGGAAGTTTTTCTCTGTTGTATCTATAAAGATTGAGATAGTTAGCGAATATGCCCTGTGCTGTTTCCGGTCTTAGGTACCCTACACGCGCCGATCCAGGCCCTATGTTGGTTTTAAACATTAAATTGAATTCACCAACAGGTCCTAAATCGCCACCACACTCGGAACATTTGACATCGTATCTTGCAAATGCTTCATTTATTTCTTCAGGGGTAAGAGCGTCTGAATTGTCACAGAATTCTTTGACAATGTGATCTGCCCTAAAGGGAGCATGGCACTTTTGACAGTATGTAATAAAATCTGCGAAATTATCAACATGTCCAGATGCTTTAAAAACATCTTTTGGATTAATTATTTCCGAATCTATTTCAACAAAATTTTCTCTTACTTTGTATATTGACCTCCACTCTTC
>JAKSHX010000079.1 GCA_024399155.1 archaeon
AAGGAGACGCGCAACATCGAAAAGTGGATTATTGAATAAATAACCGCAACCTGTCGTATGTGGAGAAGTTCGTTGTGAAGTAATCTTCTTTACAACGAACCCCATATCCTATACTCACAGACCCCACGGTATTTACTTTTTTACCGTGGGGTCTGTGAGTAAATACAGCACCATTTTTATATTTTTGCCGAGATTGGCGGCTATGTCAGAAAAAAGTCGTAACTTTGCAGCGCAATTGGCGAGGCCGTCAACAAAGGAGGAATATAATTGTTGCATAACGTAAGCACCCTCAAAACAACCATTATGCGATTTGCATTATGCAACTTGCATAATTTAGTGATGACTCGCTAACTTTGCAGCTGACACACATAAGAACAGACCAATGAAGGATAAGCTTAATAATCCATTTGTCATAATCGGTGACATACCAGAGCCATATTTTTGTGACAGAAACAAGGAAACTGAATTGATTATACGTTCAGTAACAAACGAAGGCAATATCGTATTGATGTCGCCAAGGCGTATGGGAAAGTCCCGACTGGTTAAACATATTTTCAAACAGCAACAGATAAAAGAACACTACCTGACGTTTTATGTTGACTTGCTACACACAAGCAGTATCAAAGAGTTTGCATACACCTTTGGTAAGGTTGTCTTTGACCAATTGAAGACGAGAAACGAGAAAATGCTCAAATCACTTGTCCTCGCTTTGAAGTCATTGGCTGGGACTTTTGGCTTTGACCCAATAACGGGACTGCCCACATTTACCTTGGAAATGGGAAGAGTACAAAGTCCCGAATATACAATTCAAGAAATATTCTCGTGGTTGGAATTATCTAATACTCCGTGTATCGTCTGTTTTGATGAATTTCAACGCATCAGCAATTATCAAGACAACAAACATGGCGAAGTTGAGGCTTTGTTGCGTAGTATAATACAACATTTGCGCAACGTAAACTTCATCTTCTCCGGTAGCGAACGACATCTCTTGTCTGAAATGTTCTTTTCGGCAGCAAAACCTTTTTATAACAGTGCGAATCTGTTGAATCTACAGCCATTGCATGTTGACGTATATTATAAATTTGCGCAATCCTGGATGCAGCATTACGACAAAACTCTTGATCCAGTGGCATTCAAATATTATTATGACACTCTCGATGGAACAACATATTACCTCCAGAAACTGATGCATGAAGCATTTATTGACTGCCATTCAGGCGATGTGTGCGACAGAGAACTTTTGGATAGAACTTTTGAAATAATGTTAGAAGAAGCTCAAGAAAATGTCTCAAAGCTCCTTAGCATACTGACAGAACAACAAAAATGCGCCTTATATGCAATAGCCTTAGAAGGCAAGGCCGAAAAGGTATTGAGCGCGGCATTCATCAAGAAACATGCCATATCTTCAACAAGTTCAATGCAGTCAGCCTTAAAAAAACTAATTGGATTGGAATTCCTTACCGTAAATGGTAACACATATTGTGTGTCAGATGTTATGATGCGTTTGTGCATTATCAATCGAATACTGAGATTAACATATAGTTGACATCATCCTCTTGCGCGAGAACGGTTTCCCAAAGTCAGGAGATACAGCACCTTTTTTATATTTTTGCCGAGATTGGCGGCTATGTCAGAAAAAAGTCATAACTTTGCAGCCGAAATAGCAACTGAGAAAAAGTCATAAATTTGACACTAAAATAGCAAGAAAAAGTCATTATGCTGAAGCGTAAGATACAATCAGACATTCACGAATACCTTACCTCGGACTCGAACAAAATACTTGTCATTGATGGTGCAAGACAGATTGGCAAGTCGTACATCATCCGTTATGAAGGAGAACGTACATTCGCAAATTACATTGAGCTCAATATGGTGGAAGACAAGCAAAACGCCAAAGTGTTCAACGATGTGAAGAATGTGCAGGATTTCTATTTCAAGGTAAGTCTCGTTGCCGGTGACAGAATGGGCACTAAAGAGAACACTTTGATTTTCATTGACGAGATACAAGCTTATCCAGAACTGCTCACTCTCCTGAAGTTTCTCAAAGATGATGACAGATACACATATATTGTCAGTGGTTCACAACTCGGCATAGCACTCAATGAGACACTGTCAAAGCCAGGAGGAAGGATATTTGCCAAGAGAATGTATCCTATGGACTTTGAAGAATTTCTATGGGCAAACAACGTGGGAACTGATGCCATTGAAACTATCAGGAATCATTTTGACAAGCTTGAGTCTTTGGATGAAGGAAGCCATGGTTTCTTAATGGACCTGTTCAAGAAGTATCTGCTCATAGGAGGTCTGCCTGATGCTGTGAACACATTCCTTGCGACAAGGAATTTGGTAAAAGTGCGGAAGGTTCAGGATGAAATACATAACTTATACAAAGAGGATTGCTCGCAATATGATGCAGACCACAAACTGGCAATCCGTAGGATTTATGACTTGATTCCATCAAACCTCGAAAACAAGAGAAAAAGGGTTCAAATCAATGATATAACAGGCAAGCGTGGCAAGTGCTTCTCCGACTACAAGGAGGAGTTTGAATACGTCATCAGCTCTGGCATAGGACTGGAAGCCAAGGCTATTTCCAATCCGAGATTTCCACTTGCCGACTCGGAAAAGAAAAGTCTGCTGAAACTATATCTGAATGATGTCGGATTACTTACCAACGTACTTTTCAGATACAACGCTAATGCCGTTATTGACGATATGCACAGCATCAATTTGGGTTCAGTCTATGAGAATGTTGTAGCTTCAGAATTAATAGCGCACGGATATACTTTGTGTTATTATGACAATAAAAGTAAAGGAGAGGTCGATTTTCTCATCGACAATTACGACACTCTATCCACGATGCCATTAGAAGTGAAGTCTGGCAAGGACTCAAAAAACCATAATTCTCTCAACAAATTTATAGAGGTTCCCGATTATCACATCAAAAAAGCTTTTGTATTGGATAACCATAGAGAGGTACAAACGGTAGAGAAAATAACATACCTGCCTATTTATTATGTGATGTTCCTTAAACCATCTTCTCCCTCTGAGGTACTACTATGAAAAATTGTGCCGCTTGAAAATT
>JAKSHX010000080.1 GCA_024399155.1 archaeon
ATAGTATTCTGATGCAAAAATAATTGCACGAGTTATGGTGATAAATGGTTTTACAATAGAAGGAATTCTCAACATTGAACATGCAAGTTTGATGCTTGAGTCAATGAATGCTCTTATTGCGCCCAACGGTTATGGTAAAAGCAACATGTTGCGTGCAATAGAGTTCGGAATCAGATTCATGACGGCGGATATACAGGAAAGAAAGAATATGTTGAACAGTCGTTTTACGCCGAACAACATTTCTATGTTTCGTAAGGATTTCTTATTTGGGATAACCGGCAGTATTTACAGTAATGGTTCAGAACTGTTGTTTGATTATAGTTATAAGACGACATGGGCGACTGAATCTTCGGATGGCAGGATCTTAGAGGAGCACCTTAAAGTCAAGGCTCCTGCAGATCAGAGGTATAGACAGCAGATAAATAGACCGGGTACAAACGAATGTCTCTTTGTTCCATCTGCTACAGGCAGATGTTCAAAACATTTGGCAGTTTCACCTTTTCAACTGGCTTTGTCACTGATTGCAGATTCGAGTGTTATGTTCCTTCATGATGTTGCAAGACAAATTGCAAGTGTTGCCATTTCTAATATTGAGACACTGGATAACTCGGAATCATATTTTTCTATTGAGAGCAATAAAGGTGTACAGATGTTAGGTGGAATGACATTAAGCCATTATCTCTATAATTTGAAACAGAATGATAATCAGAATTATTCTATGTTAAGAGACGGCATACAGCAACTTATGCCAAATATTATTGATTTTTCGCCAGAAGTGATTGTGCTGGCCGATGGGCAGAGCAAGATTTATGATGTGAGAATTAAGGAAAGACATAATGTCAATCCTACCAGTATCAATCAGTTGTCTGGTGGCAGCAAGCGAATAATCTTTTTATTCACTATGTGCATTGCGGCACAGAGCCGAGACATTCCTATGATTATGTTGGAAGAACCTGAGAACTCAGTGCACCCGAAATTGATGGAAAACCTGCTGTTGACGTTGCACAATTATGCGTCAGGCACAAAAATATTGATGACCAGTCATTCCCCATATCTTATGCGATACCTTTCGCCAGAGCAGATGTGTTTCGGCTTGCCAAAGGATGATGGACTTGCCCACTTTGCAAAGGTCAATCCTTCAAAACAGAAATACCTATACCGCTATGCAGGAGATATGGAGCTGACCTTTGGCGAATTTATGTTTGAATTTATGCTTGATATGGAGGGAAATAAGAAGGAAAAACTGTCGGCTTTCTTTGAATAAGGTTATGGCAAAAAGCAAAGAACCCAAATCGTTGTACATCGTGATTTTTGTTGAGGGAGATACTGATGAACTGTTCTTCAAGGCATTGCTGGAGTACTATAGGTCCATAAGTAAAACATCATTGGTTCCATGTGATATTTGCAATCTGAAAGGTGTAACGAGATACGCAAGTAAGTTGCTTGCTAAACTGAAAAATGAATATCTGCCTGAATCTTGCACTAAGAACTATAATCTTCAGACCGTATGCTGTTCGTATGATACAGATGTGTTTGAAGTGAAAAATCCCTTTATGGTTGATTGGAATGCGATTGCTAAGAATATGAAGCGTATGGGCATAGAGAACTTAATTCGTATTGGTGTGAAAAGTTCCATTGAAGATTGGATTTTGGATGATATTGAAGGAGTGTGCAGGTTCTTGAAAATTAAAGAAGTACCAGCATCTTTACAAGGAGTAAATGGCAATGAAAAGATTTCGGATTTGTACAAGAAGGCGAAACGTACATACCAAAAAGGCTATGCTGCTCGTGAACTTATCAGTACATTAAATATGGATGTTGTCAGAAAGAAACGATTGGAAGCGTTGCTTCCATTGGAAAACGCATTGGGAGTGAATGTAAAAGAGTCTTGATTTGATTTCCTAATGTGTTGTTTATAGTTGATTAATGTTAAATTCGGGCACTCTCATAAAATAATCACTTTTTTCCTGCTGAAATAGAAAAATTATTTGTAAATTTGCCCTGAGATTTCACGCCGATTTGGGTTTGTCCTATTTTCGGAGTGGGATTTCGGGACATATTGGCATTTATTAGTGCTATGTTTCAACGTTTTGGAACTTCGCAACTTTCAATATTGTTGACATGAAACATTGTAGCAATAGATGTCCATTGGGTGTGGTTTTACGCACGCTACTATGCAAAATTTGACTTTTGTGTAGCTTTGAGTGTCTATAAATCATATTCGGCGTGGATTTCGTATTGCTTGTTTCTTTCAACAAAGGCAATGCGAAGGTCTACAAAACGTGGAACAAGCAAAGGTGCGGGTTTCAAACTTTTTTGTGCGTTTTATGAAAATACTCCAGTGAAACCGGCATTTAAATTAACTGACATATAGTTCAAACTCAACAAAAACATGTTCAAACAGTTTAAAACTTGGATAAATATGTGTTGCACTTGAACTGCTCGAACAAAGGACATCTTATTCGATGACAAGCTACTAAAATGGAATTGCTTTGCAGATTTAAGGCTGCTGAGTAGGATGTTTATTCCAAATGAGTATTTACGGTTCACTGAATAAGTACGTTTGGCTGTTATGCGAGAATCGCATAATTCTCATGCGACAATTTTGTTGATAAAATCGAACGAAAATCTGATATTAAAAACAGGGCGTGAAGAAGATTCCTTAAGAACTTCATCACATTTTTTGCGAAGTAGCACAAGGAAATTGATAAATACGAGAATTTCGTTGTAAAATAAGTGATGATAAAAAATAACTTGAGATAAATATGTTATTTTGTGTCAGTTTATTTTTTTCTCATCTTATTTTCTATTTTAGATAAACTGCGCTGCGTTTCAGCAATTCAAGCGAGCTTGATTGCATTCTGCTTGCAGCAGTTTTAGCCCGCTAAAGTCCTTCGTCGCAATCATAGATTGCTCCACTCGGTGCGGTGTTTTGCTAAAATAAAGAATCCCGTATTTCAGACCCTATACATCAAGAGTCTGTGTTAGTTCCTCA
>JAKSHX010000081.1 GCA_024399155.1 archaeon
GTCATGAATCGTATTTTCTTTACGATTATGATTCTTTTAGTTATTCGTATTGGTGCAGCAATTACTATTCCAGGTGTTACTGTTAGCGCTGATATTGCAAAAGAAATGCAACAAGCCGGTGCGATTGGTCTTATGGACCTACTCGGTGGTGGCGCTTTACAAAACTTCTCCGTATTTGCGTTAGGTGTATCTCCATACATCACCGCGCAAATTATTGTTCAATTATTGTCAAAAGATGTCTTACCCGCATTAACCGAATTATCTAAACAAGGTGAATACGGACGTAAGAAGAGCGAAATGGCTACGCGTTACTTAACCTTACTTTTAGGTGCGGTTCAAGCGTATGGCATTATTAAAACGATGGAGAACAAGAATTACATTACCTTAAATATTGGTACTGGATTCTGGAGCTATGCTTATATCATTGTCATTATCCTCGCTGGATCAATGCTTATGATGTGGCTTGGTGACCAGATTACTTCTAAAGGATTAGGTAATGGTATTTCCGTAATTATCTTTGCTGGTTGCGTTCGTAGTTTACCAATTCAAATCTCAACCGCATTTAATAAATGGATTCTCCAAAATCAAGGACATGGTAGTAGTGAACTCCTTAGAGGTAGCTTCCAATTCTTAATCTACATCTTAGTGTTTATTCTCATCATTGCCTTTGTCATCTTTATTGAATTAAGTAAACGTAAGATTCCGGTTCAACACGCAGGTCGTGGCGGCGCCAATCCTAGTATGGCAAAAGCTAGCTTCTTACCAATTAAGATTAATAGTGCTGGAGTTATTCCAGTCATCTTCGCCAGTAGCATTATGCTTGCACCTAGCGTAATCGCAAGCTTTATTTCAGCCGAAGCCGGTAACGCTCCTTGGTTAAAGATCTTCTCTTATAGCGAAATGACCGATATGCCAGGTGGATGGCAAATGCCATGGGGCTTATTAATTTATTTAACATTAACCATTTTATTCTGCTTCTTCTATGCAAGCATTCAAATCTCTCCACAACAACTCGCGGAGAATTTCCAAAAGTCTGGTTCTTATATTCCAGGCATCCGTCCAGGTGTAGAAACTGAAAAATATGTCGCTAAAGTGTTAAACCGTGTAACTTGTTTAGGCGCTATATCTTTAGCATTTATTGCTGGACTTCCAGTCATCTTAACTTTATCTGGTGTATTTGGCAGCGATTCTTCATTAGCGTTAGGCGGCACCTCACTTATCATCGTGGTTGGTGTTGCGATTGAACTTAACTCGCAGATTGATGGTTTACTTGCAGGTAAATCATTTGAAGAAGTCCAAGCTGCAGGAGCAAATAACTAATCATGAAAACGAATATTATCCTTATGGGACCTCCAGGTGCAGGTAAAGGCACCTTAGCAAAGCGTCTAATCGCGAAATATCACATCCCGCACATTTCAACGGGTGACATGTTCCGCGATGCGATAAAAGCCGGTACCGAACTCGGTAAAACGGCAAAAGACTACATGGCTCGTGGGGACCTTGTCCCTGACGAAGTCACAATCGGGATTGTGAAGGAACGTCTCGCATTAGACGATTGTAGTCACGGTTATCTTCTTGATGGTTTCCCCCGCACCTTAAAGCAGGCGGAAGCTTTGAAGGCGTTAACCGAATCTTTAAAACGGACGGTGAATCTTGTCATCAACGTTACAGCCGAAGAGACCGAACTCGTTAAAAGAATTAGCGGTCGTAGAGTCTGTAAGAATTGTGGCACTCCGTATCACGTCACGAACATGCCTCCTAAAAAAGAAGGCATTTGTGATAATTGTGGTGGACCACTATTCCAACGTCCTGATGATAATGAATCAGCTTTAAAAGTCCGTTTAGCAAACTATTACGCGAGCACTAAACCTCTTCTCGGTTATTATGAAGGGATGAAAGTGCTTAGTAATGTAGATGGAATGCTTGGTGCGGATAAAGTGCTAGAGCTAGCATCTAAATTAATTGAGGCGTAGTAGTGATCATTATTAAAAGCCCCCGCGAAATTGAGTTAATCAAAAAAGCGGGTGATGTAGTAGCGGATGTCTTCCTTCAAGTAAGTAAACTCTGTGTCCCCGGAGTTACGACTATGACATTAGCTAAAAAAGCCGATGAAGTAATTAGAAGTCATGGAGCGATCCCAACCTTCCTTAATTACAATGGCTTCCCGGGAGTGATTTGTATTTCAGTTAATGACACTGTAGTACACGGAATCCCGAGTGATAAGATTACTCTTAAAGATGGAGACGTAGTGTCTCTTGATGTAGGAGCAACCTTAGATGGGTATATCGCTGATGCATGTCGTACGTATATCGTAGGTATTGCAAAAGAAAGCACCAAGAAACTCGTAAGAGTAACTGAAGAATCTTTCTTTGAAGGCGTTAAACTCATTAAAGAAGGTGTCCATCTTGGTGACGTATCTAATGCGATTCAAGCTCACGTTGAATCTAATGGATTTAGTGTCATTCGAGATTTCACTGGTCATGGAGTAGGTAAACACCTACACGAAGATCCCTATATCCCCAACTATGGAGAGAAGGGAACTGGTCCAGTTTTGAAGAGTGGGATGGTCTTAGCGATTGAACCGATGGTCGCCGAAGGTAGCTATCGAGTAAAAATCCTAGGAGATGGTTGGACAACCAAAATGAAAGATGGTAAACTATCTTCTCATTACGAAAATACCTTGGTGGTTACTAAGGATGGGTATGAAATACTTACCCAAGAAAAGGAGATTAAGTAGTAAAATGTCTAAACAAGACGTCATTACAGTAGAGGCAACCGTCGTAGAAAATTTACCTAACACGATGTTTAGAGTTAAATTAGAAAACGGCGTCGTGATCTTGGCTTCCGTTTCTGGAAAAATTCGAATGAATTACATTCGTATTCTCCCAGGTGATAA
>JAKSHX010000082.1 GCA_024399155.1 archaeon
GTTTCTCCCTTTTCCAAATCTGTAAGCAGTTCAAATGCTGCTCCGGATGGGTTAAGGTGTGCCAATGCCCAAACGGTTTTGAACTCCTTGCCCTCTGCGCTCTTGCACTCATCTTTGATTTTCGCAATCTCCTTTTTGTTGCCGTTGGTGAGTGTCAGCAGTTTATGGTAGTAAGAGGCGCGCTCTGTTGTGGTTTCTTTGGTGGAAAGTGTGTTGCTGTTCTGGGCAAAATATTTGGCCTCCTCGTATGTTCCTTTAAAAACTCTTGCAGGAATTTTTGCGAATGATCGCCCGTCAACTTTTTTGCCCATTTTCAAAAGTCGCCAGAATGCCTCGCAACGGCTGTGGCCACTCAAAATATAATATTTGTTGTCGCTTGGATTCAGCCATATAACAACGGGGTCGAATGCTGCCCAATTGAATGAGCCATTCTCAACGGCGTGGATTATTCGTTGAACTGATATTTCTGAAAATTTCTCGTTGCGGTTCTGAAAGTCTGGATTAGTACGCAAGGACAAAACATCAAATTCATATGGCATGACCAATCCGGGAGTTTTCAACTGCTCGGCAGTAAATTCACGGTCGGTGTCCCTCTTGTCCTGGACCAAATAAAATTCATTAAATGCCCCAAGGCCATAAATTGAGGTCTTGTCCTTTTGTACTAAAATCAAACTCATAACAATTTAAAACTAATCAAAAATAACTTAACAAAAAATGAACAACGAAATAATTATAAACCTATTACCCAAAATGTGCTGTTATACCTGTGGAGTGCTGTTGAATGGTATCGTCTTATTTATTGGGATTGTTATATTTTCGGCCTTTACTTGACCCTCAACCCGGCATTTTGTCGGCGCTGCCAACGTGCCTTTCTGCCACCAATCCAAAGCCTTTTGACCAATGCCCAATAATAATTTACTCCAACTGATGTCAACATCAATTGTTTTGTTTGAGAAACTATTTGCAGGAATCTCAATATTGGTGGCTTGAACCAACGCCAATTTTGCTGAATCAATGAAAATGCCCAAAGAAATCATCTGGACAATCACTTTGGTTGACTTGGTGTTTGTGAAATTGATGTACAAACGTACCTTGATGCCTGAGCCATCAATCTTGTGAATCTGTACTTTGGTCAAATCGTACATTAAAGACGAGGCGGCGGCGGCTGTTTTTCCGAGTGTCAGAAAATAAGCGGCCGCAATTGCAACGGCCGCAATGCCTATAAAACCCATAAAAAAAAATATGTTTAAGTTTAACAACTATCGTTTTTTTGATGTGTCAAACTTAAACATATTTGAATCTTAAAATTATTGTGTTCTTAATCCTCAATCCTGCAGACCCATTTTTTATATAAATCATACACCTCAGATTCTGAAACCAAACAACCTTTTGACAATTTGCGGCCGTGAATCAATTTTAAATTTAATAAATAACCTATGTGCCGCGCCTGCCAAACTTTTTTTATACCAGGATGCTTTATAAAAAATGCCTCCGGGGTCAGCCAATCCGACTTGCTCTCATATTGCTTTATTTTGCTTGGATCCAGTGTGATGCGTGCGATGCGCTCTTTATATAGTTCCAGAACTTCATGTTCTGATACTCTGCAAGACCGTGTCATTTTCACTCCTTGAACGAGGCGCAAATAAAGAAGATAACCCAAATCACGGGTTGACCAAACCTTTTCTATTTCCTTGTGCTTTACGAAAAATTCTCCGGGTTGAATCCAATCATCTTTCATGTTTTTTCTTGCCATGATATTTTTGCTTTAAATTGTTAAACAATAGTTGATTACAGCCACAAAATTAACCATTATTTTACAACTTGCAAATATTTTCCATATTACGCTATTATTTTTTTGTTTTCTTTGCCCGTTTTTCGCTTATTTCAAGACCTTTTTTAAACCTAATTATATTTTATACGTAAACTATCAGAAAACATATTAAAGAACCCACAAAAAAAAGGGTGATTCACGTTGCAGCATGAATCACCCAAAATCAGACAATCTAAATATTAAAAATCAAAAGTTCTACATATAATAAACCGTATAAATAGATGTTGCAGCATCATATTTACAACGGCCATGAGTTTTGAGGGTAAAGAACCAGGCCAGAAACTTCAACTTAAATGTTCTCGTTTTCATTTTCGGTGTCCTCCTCTTTTTCGGTTTCGTTTTTCAGATTTTTGATAAATAGAAAAATTTGCGACTGGATCTCATCGAAATAATCCAATTCAACATCACAGATGTTGTAATGGTCTTTGAGTTTGCGCAAACTGATTTCCATTTCAAGAAGGATTCTTGAACATTCACGGAGGTAAGCCAGATTCTGAGGGCGACAGTCAAATTTGCAATCCTCATTCTGTTTTGCAATTGTACGTGTGGCCATGAGGTTTTTTATTGTCCTGATGGCGTTTTCAATTAATGTGTTCATTTTGCTATAAATTTTAGACGTGCAAACAAATAAAAAAAACGGTGTTTGCGTTCCCGTTTGTCTAACTCCCATAGCAACGGAGCGGCATGCCATTACAGCATGGCCAACGGACGCAAAACACCGTTTCAAATGTTTTACTCTTGCTATGATTTTTTAGACGTTGCAAACGTAGCAACTTTTATATAAAATTCCAAATGTTTTTTAATATTTTTTTTCGATGTTGTGTTGAATACATTCGTCAATCCAATCATCATAAATCTTGACAAGCAGCCATCGCTTATAATGAGCAAACTGAAAGACCGTGCAAATGAATGTTATTAAATCCTTTTCGGTGTCACGGATAACGAGTTGCAGGCCGTTTGGGTTTTTCTTTTTGTCGCTTTGTGCTGTGTGCAATTCTCTTTCAAGTGTCTT
>JAKSHX010000083.1 GCA_024399155.1 archaeon
CAGTTACTGTTTCAAGAGACACCGCTTTCACCATAGCCACAGAAACACAAAAAATAAACATCAATGTCAATGTAAGAAAAGACGAATCTATACAGACACCTATATTATTATCAAATGATTATAAAATAGATTTGTCAGGTTACAATGGAACAAGAGTAATTGATCAATTATATAATTTGTCGCTGAAAAATACAAATAAATATGCAAGAGCGATGAATAACTGCGTGTATGAAGTTATTGAAGGTGATGCAAAAATATTAGAGAACAAAGCATTAGTGTTCAATGAACCAGACGATAAAGTAGTAATCCGTGCAACTTCTGACGATAAGAAATATTATGTAGAAAGAGTTTTTGAAAAATCACAATCAAATAGATAAAATCGTATGAAAAAGTATTTTGCATTAGCTGTTGTTTTTGTGGCAGTCTTATTTTCAGCATGTTCAGATGAATCAGAGAAACCACCAGTTGATCTGAACAAAAAGAAACAGATTGAGATTCGTTTTACTGAGATTTCAGGTGTGAAAACCATACCTGTTAAATTGAACGGAGTCTCGATGGATATGATTTTTGATACTGGTTGCTCAGGCATTCACCTGTCCTTGAACGAGATAATCACTATGTATAAAAACGGAAAATTCACAGACAGTGATATCATCGGCACAACTTATTCACAGATTGCAGACGGTTCGGTGGTTGAGAATGCAGTAATAAGGTTGAAAACCGTAGAAATCGGAGGAGAAAACGGAATACTGCTGAAGGACATAGAAGCGACAATCGCAATGAATCAAGAGGCTCCTATCTTGTTGGGAAATGGCGTTCTGGATAAGATGGGTTCATATACGATAGACAATAGAAACAAAAAGATTATATTCCGCAGGAAGTGATGCCGTCATGAATGTATATATTTTTACAAGTATAGGGAAACGCATATCCTCATATCCAGAAGATACGCTTTCTGAAGTGTTTGACAGATGCAAAAGTCTGTCAAACTTTTATCGTCAGATAATAGTCCATCGTTTAGACAATCAAATATTATACACATATCTGAGGAAAATAGATGAGAACAGCTTTTTGGGTCTATCCGTAGTGTTGGATGGAGCGATTGATGATTTGCGTATTCTGTGGCAATCGTTTGAGGGTTGCGTTACTGATTTCCTGAACGATGGCGTTTTGTTGTCATATACACAATCTTCGGGAATCGTATGGACCGAGCATGGCATTTTAGAGTCGCAGGAAGAAGTCAATCTCAAGAGACATAATTTGGAAATTCTTTTGAAAAAGAGAACCAAAGGTCATTTGAGACAAATTCCTCCTGTGGATTTCTCAGTTTCGATTGATTCTATAAAACAACATTCTATTTCTGATGCAATAGAAGATATTATATACTCATGTCACACGTTTGGATACACTGTAATCGTTCCTGAATCTAACGAAGATGCAATAAGACCAAACAGATATCAGACCTTAATAAAGAAGATAAGTGACGAAAACAGCAGCCTGAAAGAAAAGAACAAGAAACTGTTGACCAAAAAGAAACAATTGAAGATTGTTTCAATCCTTGCTGTTGTGCTATTATTCGCTGTTGTGGGCATTTGTTTTCTGACTGACAATCTAAAAAGTACCAAAAACGCATTGTCAAATGCAAATGACACGATTGGTTTTCAGCGTAATGACATAAGTCAAAAGTCGATGAGAATAAGTAATCTGCAAATATTAAATGAGAATCTACAATCCGAGCTTAGAACAGAATATGACAAAAGAATTGAGGCAGAGAATAAGTTATATGAAATAAGTGACAATATCCGCAGACGTCAACCGTTTGTTATTACAAAGACTTCGTTTAATTTTTCCACTGGATACTTTAGTTTTGATTATTATGGTATGGAAGAAAAGTATGTCAGGTTTGTAGTTTGTGCATTCAGTGAGGACGGAGAGTATTTTTATAATAATAATTATGCTTTGTATGTTTATAAAGGACATCACTCTCATAGCGTTTATTTTAGCAGTGATTTAAATAGAGGAAAGTACTATTCCTTTTTGATTAAGGAACGGGATGACCTAAATGTTGTCATTGGGGGAGGCAGACATTGATGGTAGTATATAGTCGATAAAAACAGATTAGCCATTTTATTATGAAATACGGATATAGGATTGTTTGTTTAGCCTTTGTGGCAATGATTGTTGCAGGTTGCGACAGTTCCAAATCTTCATACGAAATCGGGTGTAAGGCTGAGAAAGTGTATTTTAAGAATGACAGCAGTTACATGTGGCATTTGGAAAAAGACACATTGATGGATGATGAAACGAAGTGTTATTATGTGACTACATTTCAAGCACCGGGAGTTATGAATTACAGATACGAACTTTTCTCTCCAGAACATAACTTGCTGATGGTGTTAGGTATGTGTTCAGAATGTTGTATCGCACAAGGATTCAAGTTTTCATACGACTCGATTGGCAGGACGAGTTGTGTGGCTTACGTTCAGATTGACCAATGGGAACTGGAGGGTGAGAATGAAGACACTTCTATGTTCAATGAGATGCTACGGCTTTACAACAATAATGACTCAGTCTGGACAAGATATGAAATAAAAAGGGATAGTTGCGGTCGTGTGGTGCGCATTGGCAATCTGATCTGTCCTGATGATTATGATTGCGAATATGGCGTTTATGACAGTGGAAATTTTTGGTACGGTGACGTTGATGGCGGGGATGTCCATTTCATCGTGAAGATACATGAAATAAATGACTCAAATATACCAATGTCAACCTATGACCTATATTCACTAGTGTCCAAACAAATATTTTAACATATTAATTATTAGAGAACATTTAGT
>JAKSHX010000084.1 GCA_024399155.1 archaeon
CGGAAAAACCGTCCGCAAAAGGGAAAAACTATAGTGAGGGCGGTTGACAGTTGGCCGTACCCCATAAACCCAAAAATAACAAGCAATATGAAGAAACAGATAGTCATACATGCGACAAAGAGTCCGGAGGACATAGTGGAAATGAACTCGCAGGAGAGGTTCCAGGACGCTATGCAATACCACTACATCGTGAACACGGACGGAACAGTACTGAAAGGCAGGGCTGACCGTGATGTTTGCGAACACTGCGGACGGTGGTCGGGAAACAGTATCGCGGTGGCTTACACCGGAGGGCTGTCGGCAGAAAGCGGTGAGGAGACGGACACCCTCAGCGAGACGCAGGAGAAGGGGCTGAGGACGGTGCTGAACAACTTGCTGAAGAGACACCCGGAAGCTGAGGTGGTCAGGACAAACGAACTGCTGCACCCAGAAGAGGCGAGAAAAGTGGCTCTATTACGAATTGAGTGGGTATATTCACTGAATTGGATTCTCCCCACCCCCCTTGCCCCTCCAAGGAGGGGAATACCGTATAGGTAATGCCTTGTTACCCATGGTTTACATCCTGAACTAATTTATGTCACGCTTGCAGTGCTTGGAACTTGCATGCAAAGTTATTCACACGAAACGTTATAGAGCCATTTACCGCACCAATATTAGTTAATTATTACAACTTGATTTCAATCATGCAATCATACATTATACATACAGGTTCTTCCATACTCAAACGATTAGCTTCTTCCTTAGCGGTTTGAATGCCTTTCTCTAATTCTATTTTTTCATTATTGCCACGATACGCAGCAATAATCATCATTTTTGGCTTATCGGCAAGAGTTAATTGTTTTGGCGTGCCAGAGATTAGTCTAAGTGCCGTTTTTTGTTCAATTAGAGATTCTACGTCTGCCTTAAGTGAAGCACAAGCATTTTTGTCGGAAATAATATTGTTTGTTTTTTTAACGTGGGCGATAATACCAGACTTTCCATCTTTAGCACCTGTGCCAACTTTGAGTTCTGCCAGATAAATATCATTTACTCCCTTTGAATTTTTAACTGTATCCACAATTACGAGATCGATTTTAGTACGTGGCATACGATTGCTTAGATTTACATCTGCTTGGGAATAAGCCCATTCCATATCAACAACTACAAATCTTTTATCGAAAGAATTATTTCCTAATGCAATATATTGCTGAGTTGTAAACTCAGTGTCTTTTGCATGAAAATATACAATGTCTTTTGCATTCTTGAAATATTCCTCTAACTTAGATTTATTATTTAGAACGTTCTGAATGTTTGGTAAAGCATCTGCTTTCTTCTTGATTTTGTCATTAGCATCTTTATAATAACCTTTATCAAGAGGAGTAACAGTAAAATGTTGTTTCCTTTTTAGACAACGTTTTGTCGTTAATACCAATCCTTTATTGTAATAAATTTTGACCTCATCATTCATTCTAATGTCAAATGAAAGTTCAGGATCTTCTTTAATTACAGTAAGCAATGTTGCAAAATCACCTGTAAGGTAAGCATCCAAATGCTCTTGTGAAATTTTTCTTGCCATGTTAAATATTTTAGTTGAACAATCTATTAGTTAAAAGCCGGTTTTATTTCAATCTCTACCCCATCAACGACCATTGATTCAGTGATAACTTTGTCTTTTAGATTCTGTGGAATATCAAGTGTGCGATAGTCGGACTTTTCGTCCTTGTGGATTGGGATGATTGCCAACCGAGGATTGACTTCTCGGCAGACTTCGGCGAGAGTTTCGCAGTCTGCATGGCCACTTGTGTGGATGTCGTGGATATTCTCAGGCTTGAACAGTGACCTGATTGTCAAGGCTTCTTTTATCTGCTGCTCCTCTGTGCCTTTATAGTATCCACTCCACATAGAGTATATCAAATGCGGCTCTTCGTCATTGTATTTCCCCATTACCATACGTATCAGCCATTCTCCGCTGCAACGTACTGGCAGCAGGAAGCCTTCATGCTTCATTTTCCCAACAATCTTTTGATTTTCAATCAGGCTGTTGCCATTGAAATTGAAAGTGCCATTGAAATTATAAAGTGATGATCTGGTGTATTTTGTGAATATATCCATCACTCCCTTCTGGTATGTGTCAGCCAGCAAATTGCGATGGGCGGTGGCGCAAGCCTCTTTCATAGACGCAAGACGGTCAATATCTGTGCTGCTGGTTAGGGCGAACACGTATTTGTGATTCCTGAGAACGCCGGCAATTTCATTCTGTATTTCGCACTCTGGTTTAACCTTCTCACTGCTACGACTAAGCATAGTGCCTTCAGTAATAAGTATATCAACTTGGTGTATGTACTTTCTTAAGACAGGAATAAGAGCCTTGCCCATATAGCCGTGCTTGCGAAAGTCGCCAGTATGCAGAATGGTTTTCTTCTCAGCCACGATTAGGAACATATACGAATCAAAGGCTGAATGCGAGCAATAGTAAGGGGTAATTTTCAGGTCGTCAGAAATAGTGAAAGTCTCTTCTGGCTTATAGCATTTCATCTTTTGCACTGCTTCAAGACTGCTTTTATCTTCATTGTGACGAGCCAAAACCTTATGTTTCCATTCCAAGACCTCTTTTGCCCCTTCGCCTATATATTGCTTTTCTGGATTGACAAGGTTGTGAAAACCAATGTGGTCACCATGATAATGTGTATAGAAGATAGCGTCAACACCATCGGTCAGTCTCTTTATCTCTTCTGTCGTGAAATCTGGTTTGTCACTGCCTGGCAGGTTGCTGCCAAGGTCAATGAGTATTCGTGCTTTTTCTGTTCTAATCTCGGTTACGCACCCGCCAATTTGTGACGCTCCTCTGTGTAT
>JAKSHX010000085.1 GCA_024399155.1 archaeon
ATGTATAACCCAGATCCAATATGGGGGCTTGTGATACTTATTATAGCTTCTGTTGCTGAGGCAATTGGTTTGTCTACGTTATATTACATCGTTGAAAATGTAGGGGTACCGAAAAAAATAAGAAATATGGCCACGAAGTATGCAGACTTTTTAATCGTAAACGATGAAAGAATGCTGTTAGTTAACCGTGTAGCACCTATACTATTGTTCGCTGGTGCATTTGTAAGTCTTATTCACTCTTGGACACTGAAGAGAGCACTGTTCTACAATTTTATTGGATGTTATCTTAAATATGGAATTATTATGCTATTTGCCAACTTCTTCTACATTTATTTCAATGACAGCTGTGCTCAATTATATACGATTGTGTTTGTTTTGGTTGTAATGGTTTTAAGTGTCGTTGCATCTAGTATAAAGAAAAGAAAAAAGGTATTGACTAATGAGAATAGTGGATGTTAATCCATACTTCTACCCATTATTTGGTGGTATAGAACATAGGATGCATTATATTGCTAGGGAACTGGTTGTTAGAGGACATGATGTTCATATAGTCACAGGGCAGTTGCCTGGTACTTTACCTGAAGAGACCACAAAGGATGGCTATACAATACATAGACTTCCATCAAAATTGTTAAAAATTTACAACCCCCCATATATCACATCCGTAGGTGTTTTAAAAAAATTAAATGAAATCGATGCAGATATTGTTAATTTCAATTATAGGTGGGCCCCATCATATACTAAAGATCTTCGTAAGTATACAGGAAAAAAGATTTTTACATATCACAACGTGTGGGGCGAAGGTGCTGGAATCCAACGTGGTCTTTCAAATATTAACGACAATTTATTCAAAAGAACACTAAAAACATTCGATCACATTATTGCTGTTAGTAATTATGTTCGTAACGATCTTGTTAAAAGAGGTATTTCACCAGATAAAATTACAGTTGCATGCCCATGTTTGGCACAATATCCAAAGCTATTTGATATCGAAGATGACTATATTTTATCTTTAGGAAGATTAGTTCGAACAAAGGGCTTGGATTATTTAATAGAAGCAATGCAGCATATCAGTACTAAATTGATATTATGTGGAACGGGGCCTGACGCAAATCGTTTAAAAAGAAAGATTAAAAAATTAGGGGTTTCGGATAAGGTAGAAATGAAGGGCTGGGTTTCTGAGGAAGAAAAAGATTCTCTAATGAGTCGATGTAAAGTTTTTGTTATGCCTTCTCTCTATGAATCATATGGGTTAACAGCGCTAGAAGTCATGGCTCACGGTCGCCCAATTGTTTGTACTAACGTTGACGGTCTCCCAGATACTGTTAAAAATGGTGGCATATGTGTCGATTTTAAGAACATTGAGGCTCTTGCTGACGCTATTAATTTTATGCTGTTTAATAAATCTAAACGCCAAGAATTCGGTCGCAATGCACGAGCGATTGCTGAAAAGCAGGACGTGAAAAGCACTGTTGATATAATAGAAACTATCTACCGTGCGGTTGCTGAACAATGACATTTAATCAGTCATTATTATATAATAAAATGAAATAAGACATTGTCGCTGGAAAGCCGATGAATAATGAAGACACCTAGGGTGTCCAAAAGAGGTGGCTAAAATGTCTGTATTTGTAAAGTTCGAAATGCCAAAAGAGTTGTCAGATAAGGTCTATAGTTTGGCAGAAATGGCTAGAGATAGTGGAAAGATTAAAAAAGGAACTAATGAAGTCACTAAAGCGATCGAAAGAGGAGAAGCAACTATTGTTGTTATGGCCATCGATGTTGAACCTCCGGAAATCCTCGCACATATACCTGCTATTTGTGATGAAAGGTCCGTACCGTACGCATACGTTCCCACAAAAACAGAGCTCGGAAACGCAATCGGATTAGAAAAGCCCACTGCTTCCATTGCAATCGTTGATGTTGGAAAAGGTAAAGCACTCTATGAAGAGATCGTGGCGGCAATTAAAGCACTTAAAAGTTGATGGTGGTTCAAATGGTTGACACAGACAGCATTCCTTCTGAAGTTGTCGAAATCATTGGTCGTACGGGTATGACTGGAGAGGCGACCCAGGTCAAAGTTCGTGTTCTTGATGGGCGTGACAAAGGAAGAATTATCACAAGAAACATTATGGGTCCCGTAAGAATGGGTGATGTTCTTATGTTAAGAGAAACATCCAGAGAAGCCAAGAAACTCGGTATGAGGTGATCTTGATGGTAGAAATCAGAAAGTGTTCGTTCTGTTATAAAGAGATCGAGCCGGGTACAGGAAAGGCATATGTGAAAAAGGACGGTACTATCTTCAACTTTTGTACGAGTAAATGTTATAAAAATATGATTGAACTTAAAAGAATTCCGAGGACTACGGCTTGGACTGATAAGGCTGCTTTTGAGAAGTCGATTAGAGTAAAAGCGCTAGAGAAAAAGGAATAATATGCCTACTGAACAAACATATTTGATGATCAAACCTGACGGCGTTCAACGTGGCATTTGCGGGGATATTATTTCCAGGTTTGAGAAGAAAGGGCTTAAGATCGTGGCGTTAAAATTTATGATTGTTCCAAGAAGTATTGCTGAAAAACACTATGCGGAACACAAAAACAAAAAGTTTTTTTCCTCACTCATCACGTATATAACGTCTGGACCTGTTTTAGCGATGGTTTTGGAAGGTGATAACGCTATTCAAGTTTGTAGAAATATTATGGGTAAAACCAATCCTTTGGAATCACCCCCTGGAACAATCCGTGGTGACTATGGTATGGTTACTGGCGTCAACATCATTCATGGTTCTGATTCGGCTGAGTCGGCTAAAAGGGAGATT
>JAKSHX010000086.1 GCA_024399155.1 archaeon
ATGGATGCGATTCAGAATCAGATAAATACTGAACTAATTTCGGGATACTACACTGGAGATGAAAAATGACAGTAACATTATCTGATCTCAAATGGATGGTAGCCTGCGGAGCCGCTAAAGACGTAACCAATGGGAAATTACCTGCAAATTGTAGAGTTGTATTCATTACACGCGGTGCACGTGAAAACAACGGAGGATTATTCATCAATCCGAAATCCGGAAAACTGTATGCAATTCTGAAACCAACGCTGACATTATTAAGACTTGGAAATTGAATCAAGAGAACACTATGATGCAGAAAAAAAGCCATGAAGACTGCCAGAAAAAAATCTCCAGCCTTCAGAATGCAGTTATCAGATACACTACACCGTATCTGAAAACTAAAATCATGGCGAAAAAGTCAAGCATGGATAAAGGATGGGAACTCACTAAACAGATTGAGAAACTATCAGGACTCAGTTCACAGACTCATTGTGTTGAATGGAAAATCAAGCATAAGTACAACAAACTGCTGCGTGCTTACAAAACCAAATCCAAAACGATGACAAAGCCTTCTCTTTCAGAGATTAACAAGCTGAAGGCAGATTATGAGGAACTGCACCGTATCCACATGATATTAGACGGGAGAATCAGCGAACTGGAATCTTTTGCACGTGAAAACAAGATTCCATATTTTAACTAATTTTTTCACAGCCATGAGAACAGATGCACACGATTACAGCCCGCAGGAAACCTATGGCAAACAAATCTCCAGAGGAAACACCGGAGAAAGGCGTGCTGCAAAAATCATGAGAGACGCGGGATACACTGTCTGTTATTCAGAAAAGCACCCGCACGGACAGACAGACCTCACCTGCAAAAAGGGAAAAGAAGTCAGACGGATTCAGGTAAAGCGCATCTCCAGCCGCGTATTCAGAACCGCAGAAGCGGCAAGAAACCGGATGAGAGGAAAACCATTCTGCATAAAAACCATTCCAGCCGGAAGCGAGTTATGGGTTTTTGATGCGGAAAACAATTTGTACAAATTCAGGAGGTAATAATGACACTCGAACATGAGAAGATAATGATAAAATCATTTTATGACATTCCTAAACTCTCAAAAAAATACACCAGAATCTTACGAATCGCATTAGTTGCCCAGGAAAGTGATGTATCTGGAAGGTTTAAGACTGTTTGTATCAGAGGTGTTGGATATCTATCAGTAAATCCAAATACGCACCTTGAAAACAAGAATGACAATAGTGTTCATTTGAGTTCTGTATCGATAGAACGATATGGGATTATAAACAATATCAATGACTTAGAAGCCACATTAAGCGAACACTACCGAAGCCCAAAAGATCATCATGTAAATGATTGGAAAGCATTAAGAGATTATTTGGAGATGGAATGCGGCAGGGCATCTCATGTATTTGGATACGCTGAATTAAGACCTACTCATGCACAAATAATGGCAGCGCGTAAAGGGAAGTCGGCGACACCAACCGCAAAGAAATTACCAACACAAACAGGAGGTAAAAAATGGTAACGGAGGTTATTTCAAAAACGCATGGAACAACCAATACTGCATTATCCTACATTCCGAAAGGATATGACGGAATCGCACGTGACAAACCGGCACCGAAAGGATACTACTGGATTTACAAAGACATTGTAAAAGACTACAAAACAGTCAGAACTGAATACTCACTCGTCAAAGAAGATGTTGTATTCACCGGAACCGTCATTGATTCAAACAAAAGACGCAAGAAAATAAAAGCGGTTGAAGTCAAAGACAACAACGAAACCGGAAGAAACCACACCTACTTAGAGGTATTTACTATTGGTAATGGTAAAAGTCAAAAATGGTTCACGATTGATTCATTTGACAGATTGCCAAACTACCTGAAATCAATGGGATGGACTATTGAGTTACCTAAAGCGAAAACAGAGGCAAAACCACCTAAAGCAACCAATGCAAGCAGAGTAAAAACTGCAAGAAAATTACTCAATGAAGGCAGATTACAGACAGGACATGTAACCAGATTAGGCGTGAAAAAACAGACTCCTCCGGCATCCAAAAGTAAAGCTGCTGACAGACAGCGTAAAGCAATGCTTCCAGGCTACAGAGTATCACAATCAGGAAACCTCTATTACGAAACCAGAGGAAACAGATCAGACACTCCAAAAGAAAGAAGAGACTTTGCGCACGCTGCTATTCACTCCAGGCGCGGAACACGTTTCCGCAGAGCAAGATTAGGCATCAGCAGAGATGTATTCTTACCAAAGTACTCACTGAAAGTCACACCAAACGATACTCCAGACGCAGGTACTAAAGGGATAAATTACCTTCCAGCCGACAAAATCAAAAAAGGAAAAATCCTTACTGAAGCTGCACAGATGGATATTGTCAAAACCATTGCCCGCAGATACAACAAAAGCGATATAGAATACGCATTCGTTGTAGATAAATACGGAAACGTGTTATACATCAGCAAAGGAACTGCAAAAAAGTGTGGAAACCCCACATTAAATTGGTGGCGTGAGCACAAAGAAGACAGACTAATCCACGTACATAATCACCCAGGATTCTCACCACATAACAACTGGCATGGAGTCACATCGACATTCAGCCGCGGAGACTTCCAAATGATGTCCTTAACTCAATGTAAACAATATTTAGTTACGGGTTATGATGGAACTGTTCACTCCATTAAAGCAAATCAGAATTTTGATGTGTCAAAATCAACCCTAACAAGAATGTACAATCAGGCAAACAGTTATGCACAAGAAGCAATTAACATTGATCCTGAAATCATAAAATCGAG
>JAKSHX010000087.1 GCA_024399155.1 archaeon
GTATAGATGTTCCCGTAAACGATGATGTTGTCGTATAACTGCGGGTCTTTTTTGCTTTTGCAGCCTGTTAACGCGATGGTGGCAAGTGCCAATGATAAAATCAAAGATTTTTTCATAAACTTTAATAGATTAAATTTTGGAATATGGAGTCCTTATTCCTTATAATTCCTTCTTTAAATCTAATTTATAGATTTTGGACATATCGTTGCGTATGCAGAAGAGGATGGTGCGTTGTTTGGGATTATAGACACAAGACCAGTTGGTTAGATGATCATAAACCTCTATGCTATACCGACCTTCTTGTAAACATTTTAATGCTTCCATCTCACTCATAACAGGATGATAGTTATTCATCATGTGAGTGGCACGTATTCTTGATGAGAAGAAAGATTGCCAGTTGGACTTAGTAGCTTCTCCCGGTTTGGGATATGCTGTATAAGGAATCCAAGAACGATAGTAGTTTTCTATGTTGTACCACTCATACGGAATTGGCGTGCAGGTATTACTACTCATTTTATAGAGCGAGTCTTCACGATAGACATTCAGTTCGTTATCCCAGAACTCAAACATTGCCCAATCACCGGTAGCGTCAGCCATCAACCAATGGACATTGAGCGTCGTGTTGTTGGTGACAAAGTCGTGCTGGCTCATAAATGTTTCTACATCTTTTACTGTTTTGCATTTGCTCAAAATCAGATTATGGAATAAGTTTGCTCCCATTGCATCGCCATGACCTTCTTGATAGATGGGGGCGATATTCACAGTATCAAATTTGGGCAATTGGAAGGCGCCAAAGCATAATCCGTATTCGTTCATACCATCCATCGTAAGCAGAGGTTGACGCAACAGACGATGAAGGGAGGCCTTTCCATTACTCAGCATACCATCGGCTTTCTTTGTTTCCCGATTGATATAGATAAGTGAGTTATAACAAGGGTCGGTCATTTGCACATACTTAGCGCCATTGGTTCTGTTGAACATCATCAAAAGCGGTCCAAAATCACCATCAAAGTTTCGTCCCAAGAGCAATTCGCCTTGTTCGTTTTTGCAAACGAATCCGGAGCAAGCGATTCTTTGTGGGGTATATACAGGCTCCTCTCCTCCGGGATTGAACATCATGTCGTTAAATGCTTTATCAAACGCATCACGAGTGCGATAATTGCCTGCGAGCAGATTGTCTAACTGCATGTCCATTTGATAGTCCATGTAGTAGAAAACATCAGAGATATGACGCAAGGAAGACAAAGTTGCCTTTGCGGATACGGAATCCTTGCACCATTGTAGATTAAGGGGATTGGTTACTTTTTCTCCCAATTGATGGGTGACTTGAATGATACCATCCTGTGGTTCCGGTTGAGGTTCCGGTTCGTTGTTTTTGTCCCTACACCCTGTTAACGCGATGGCGGCAACAGCCATCAGTGCCAAAAATAGTTTTTTCATATGTTTAATGTTTGATGTATGATGTATGCTTAATGATTTGCACAAATTTGGGTGCAAAGATACGGATTTTTTTTGATATATGCAAATATTTTTGCAAAATTAAAGAAAAAAGACTAGTCCGCTGCGCTTATCTAGCAAATCTAGCAATCCTAGGATGATTGGTTCCAGAACAAGACTCCACATAGTGCGAGGGAGAAAGAACAAACCACCGCTCGCGAACGCTCGCGGCACAGAACAGTATGAGGCCTACAAAAGCCCTTGTGATTGTTGTTTGACTGCCGCCCGATTGCCGTTTGACTGCCGTTCGACCGTCGATTGACCGTCGATTGACCGACGATTGACCGACGTTATTGAAGGCTAAAAGGTAGCTAAAAATCCAAACCAAAAATCTATTCGAAATCTTTTTGGACGATATTTTTTGAGGGAGATTTCGCCTTCGGCTCAGAAATCTAACTAAAAATCTAAAAGAAAATCTAATAAAAAATACTTTTTTCTTGCATATATCATTTTTTTTCCGTACCTTGGGCAAACTGCCTGCCGCTGTGCGGCATTCCCCCCAATGTACATGCCTCGTCTTTATTAAAATGAGCAAGTATTTGGGCACAACGGCTATCGCCTCTTAATACTCCTTTTGTTCTATATTTTCGTGAGCGAGCTCCCAAAATATATCTCAAAAGTACTATTAATTGATTAAAAAATCAATTTTGTGCCCAAAATATTTGCTCATTCCAAATTTTTGTTGTATATTTGCAGCCGATTTTACACATAGGGGCTATTTTGGTTTTGACAGCAGGTAGAATGGATGTGTAAGCACGCCGGAAATGAGCACTGTCCGTGATAAGGCTCAAAACAATTAACTGGCAACATGAATGTAGCTCTCGCTGCCTGATCGAAGTACAGTAGATCAGTTTTATTTCGGCACCAGGTGCTGAAACGAGACGTCCCTCCGAGCCATGCTGTAGGCTGACGGATTCAGGGGCGCGGAAATGTACAGCTAACCGATGCATTGCTTCGCTGCATGGGCGACAACTTAGAAGCTAAGTCTATGGTTGGTGGCTTGGGTCTTGCCGTAGATCGAAAATGAAGGCCAAGATAAGCGTGTAGAAAGCATATGTGTTCCTTGTTTGGACGCGGGTTCAAGTCCCGCTAGCTCCACAGAGCCCGAAGGGCTATTGAAGAATGAAGATTGAAGAATGACTAATGAAGAATGAAGATTGAAGAATGACTAATGAAGAATGAAAATATGGCAGCTTCACGTTATATCATTGAAGTGAAACACGTCTCTAAAGAGTTTGAGG
>JAKSHX010000088.1 GCA_024399155.1 archaeon
TTAAACAAATAAAGATAAGCATCAAATAAACTTTTTGGCGTTTTAGAAGTATCTTTTGGCATCTTGCTGATTGACAGTCAGTCGGTCACAATGCCCGCATTATTTCCTCCCTCCGCACAGTAATCTGCTAAAAATAAACTTCAAAATCGTCTCAACCTAATAAATAGAACCACCATTTAGTTTGTTTTTGCAAGAGTGCAAAGGTACTACATTATTTTGGATTGACAAAAGAAATCGCTTAAAAAACGCTTATCCTCGAAAAAGTGTAACTTTTGCCGAAATATATCATCGAAAAAATGTCGGTTTTATTTGGTTATATCATCGAAAAAGTGTAACTTTGCAATCTAAAACTTAATTATCAGATTATTATGAGGAGATTTATTATTGACAGGTTGGCGGAATGGAAGGAATCCCCTTTACGCAAACCACTCATCTTGCTGGGTGCCAGACAAGTAGGAAAGACTTGGGTCATGAAGGAATTTGGACGCACACACTATGAGAACTATGCTTACCTTAACTGCGACGATGAACCAATGGCTAAGAATCTGTTTGCTGCTGACTACGATATTAAGCGGATTCTGCTGACAATTCAGGCGATAACCCATGAGAAAATCGAAGCTGGCAAGACTCTCCTCATCATTGACGAGATTCAGGAATCGCCAAGAGCGTTGCACGCACTGAAATATTTCTGTGAAAATGCCCCTGAATATCATGTCATTGCAGCAGGTTCACTGCTTGGCGTGACTCTTGGCAGCAAAGAATCATATCCTGTGGGTAAAGTTAATATGATGAGATTGTACCCAATGAGTTTTGAGGAATTTCTGCTTGCCACAGGCGAAGAGGGATGTTTCAATGTGCTGCATGATGGAGATTGGCAAACCGTCCAACTGCTGCACTCAAAACTGGTACAGATGTTGCGGCAATACTATTTCACTGGCGGAATGCCGGAGGTGGTGGCAGATTTCATCGCCAATCAGAATCTGGCAAATGTCCGCTCAATTCAGTCGGAAATACTTTCCGCCTATAAAATGGACATCGCAAAACACGCAACAAAAAGCGAAGCGGTGCGCATAACCCAGATTCTTGACTCTATGCCTTCGCAACTGGTCAAGGAAAACCGCAAGTTCATATATGGAATAATAAAGGAAGGAGCACGTGCCTCAAGTTATGAACTTGCTATCCAATGGCTTATTGATGCAGGAATTGTATATAAGGTTCCAAGGGTGAAAACCCTGAAGATGCCACTAAAGGCATACATTGACACAAATTCGTTCAAGCTGTTCATGCTCGACTGTGGTCTTTTAGGGTGTATGGCAGACGTGCCAGCTTCACAGATTATCGCATCAGACAATATGCTGACTGAATATAAAGGTGCGTTTACTGAACAGTATATACATCAGCAACTTGTATCAATAGGGTTAGAACCTCATTATTGGAGCAACGACCGTACTCCTGCCGAGATTGACTTCGTTATACAGAATGGTGAGAAAGTGTTGCCAATCGAAGTTAAGGCTGAGGAAAATGTGCGTGCACGTTCAATGGCTGAATACATAAAGAACAATCCGGAATTGAATCTCAAGGGTTTGCGGATTTCGATGAAGGGATTCATAGACCAAGGATGGATGGTCAACATTCCTCTATACTCCGTAGGGAGAATCATTCGACAAACAATTTAGCACTACATTCACATAGGTTTATTAGCAAATTTCACTGCTATGTAAACACTATTTTCATCGCTCAACCATTACTCGTGTAATACTAAGGTTCTCCTAAGAGAATCAGAGTAGATTTAAATATAAAAACACCAGAATGGCATACAAAGATAGCAAAGGGATGAACAAGAATATCATCCCTTTATATTTAACAAGCCTGATATATTCAAAATATCATTTATAGCTAAATGCTACACCAAGTTTTAATCCAACTAATGGTACTATTAATTTGTTATTAATATCGTAGATTATACCTCCTTTTACGCCAAGATAAAAACTATAATTAAGATCTTCCATTTTATTGACAAAATCATAACCAAGCATAAACTGCATTCCATGGTTCTTTTCTATAGTATAATTAGCATCAGCATCGTATGTATCAATAGGATAATATGAACCATATCCACATCCGATAAAAAATCCTCTGTATGGGAAAAATTTCAGTCCGGCAGAATATGAAAAGCTGCAATGAGCTTTATCATATCGCTTTTTATGATAAGAAGAAGAATAATAATAACAACTTGTGAAGCCCACGCCCACTCCCCCGTATAACCCAAAGCCAATAGTATTGCCATATCTGAACTCAATGCTCGTATTGAGATCCCATGGATACGTAGCACCAACAACACCCCAAGCCACATATTTGTTTCTCCCATTGTTGATGTAATCGTTGTTTTTCAGTCTTTCTTCTCTCGCACGCTTTGCTTCCTCCCTTTCCTTAGCCTTAAATTCTGCTGCATGCTTTTTCTTATACTCTTCCATTCTCTGTATTGAGATATCCATTTCAAAGCATTCATTGAAAGGTTCAAACTGGTAAGCGATATTGCCACTCTTTGCCACTTGGCATAGAATATAGTAGTCCACTGTTCCATTTTCATTGTCCCTATTGAATTCGCACGCTATATACAGCGGAATTTTGAACTGGGAGGAAATCACTTCATAACTAATGCCTTCCTGAATGGCTTTGTTGATGCTTGCAGAA
>JAKSHX010000009.1 GCA_024399155.1 archaeon
GGGAGTGATGACGAACCAAAATCGCTTCGGGGTTTACGATTACCTCGACTTCATAATTTTCATCCAGCCACCTGACTCATACACTGACAAACGCTTTCTCTCGAGGACGTTTTCGAACTCATCCCAACTGATGACTTCGAGTCTATCGTTAGTACCCTTCGTGAACAGAACACCCGATGTTCCCTTGACTCTTCCGGGCTTAAGACCTTTGTTCTCTGCAATTTTTTTCGCTTTTGCGAGATTGATCTTTTCCATGGCCATTTTTATCCCTCTAATGTACCAGTTGGAATATCCAGGTGCTTGTTTATATAATTTAATACAATGCCTTTTCAGAAATAACATGACGTTGTGGGTAAAGACCTGTTCTTATACTTTGATAATCAGTTTATTTTGAGAATAAGACGTCTGTACGCACTAACTTCAATAATCTGATCGTATCATTACATAACAAGATTTTCAGCTATCAATGAACGTCATGCTCGAAGTCATTAGTGAATAGTAAAATTTTGATTAGTTACTGACAGCCTGTGAATATAAATCTAGATAAACGCTAAGAAGAGTAATTTTATCGACATTTCTCTCTAATTATTACAAAGCAGATGATAAAATAGTAAATTCATTGCCAAATTTTTAGTGGAATTAAGAAAACTGGAATCGGATGTCGCATATACTATTATCGAAGTGTGACAAATAAGATTATACGTCTGTTAGATGTGGTCTATAGTTTCTAGTACCACTTCTTCACCCTTGGAATCATAGGCTTTCCAGCTGTTTCTATCGTACGGTTGACATGTTATAAAATGTATACCACCCATATTTGCAAACAACAAAATATCTTCATCTGATGCTTTGTTACTGTATCCCGGATGAGAATGCGCAGTGCCGGCTATACTAAAATCAATGGGGGACATCCATTCTGAAAAGGAGCTATGACTATCCCCATATAATGTTCCAGGAAGCAATATCATCTCGTTGATAACTCCATTTTCCTGTCTAACCATGCAAGTAAACTCATTTGGATAACATGCTTTTGCGGATTCATTAAAACTGTCGATAAAATCAATATCTACTGCACGAATTGTTTTCATTGTCGTCTTTCCAACTTATCCTTTACGCGTCTATAAAAGTCTGTATTAAAAATGATAAATGTGGCAGGATTGATGGATCTAATCATATCAATCTTAGTACCTCCTGGGATATGTATCTCTTTTTGTCCATCAATGACAACTATACAACCTTCATTCAAAACAGTTTCTACTGTAACTTTAGTTGATGCTGGAATAACCATCTGGCTGGATGAAAATTTAAATGCTGCCATCGGTATCATAAGCCATGCGTCAACTTTATAATCTATAATCGGACCGCCAAGGTTCATCGCATATGATGTGGAGCCTGTAGGCGTAGAAAGAAGAATACCATCAGAACGCACATTCGATGAAAAAGAGTCGTTAACATAGATTTTAAATTGCCTGATCTTTGCGATGGAGTCGGTGTATACCACAACCTCATTAAGAGCGTCTCCAAGAATATTACCATTTATCATGGTAGTGATTTTTTCCCTCTTCTGAATAGTATAATTACCTTTGATAAGTCTTTGAATCCCACTCTCAATGTTTTCCATATCGATTTCAGCTAAGAACCCTACATCTCCAGCATTTATTCCGATTATCGCAACATTTGTGTTCTGAAGTGTACGAAGAATCGTGCCGTCTCCTCCAATAACAATTAAAATATCGATGTCCATTTTGTAGATTGGTAGACCTTTCATCCCAAGTGATTGTGCTAAGTCCTCATCTAAAACATATTCTTGATCGCCGAGAATTTCGATCACTTTGCGAGCGATGTTAATTACTGAGGAAATTGTCATGTTGGCACTTATACCATACCTAACTTTCGAAGGTACTTTTTTTAGAGTGAAATTACTGTTCATTACAAAATCGTAGACACTGCTGTTACTCGTCGCCAAAAAACTAGATCTGTGGGATAAATTAAAAGGCATATCGAGGGGTACCCCGTCAAGCGTAAATACTTGGCCTCCCGCTTCCCTAAGTATCAGTGTGCTTGCTGCGATATCGACGATGCGTATGGAATGCTCATAATCTCCTAAATCCATCAGGCAACCATCTATTGAGCCTTGCGCTACGTAAATCATCTCTAGTGATGTGCAACCAAGATCTCTGGTAGATCTGATACGTTTTGATATAGAATATGCAAATGGTGTTGCACCTGATCCTAAATGTATTATTATCTTCGCTTTTTTTGGGTCGAATGCTTTACTCACTGTAATCTTTTTTCCGTTATGAAAAGCTCCCTTACCTTTTTCTGCTGTAAATTCCTCCCCTGTGGCCAGATTTCTTACATACGCAACGTGTACACTATTCAGTGAGCACTTTCCTATTGCCATAGATATTGTGTACAGCGGAATTCCTGCAATAAAATTAGTTGATCCATCTATTGGGTCCAGGACCAGTGTTTCCGTTCCACCGTTGTCTACATAACCTATCTCTTCACTTAAAACGTTTAATTGTATGTTATTAGCTGCAATGTACCTTAAAACTGCGTTCTCTGCGATCTTGTCTATCTTGCCAGTCGGTGTACCGTCTGCTCCAATGCAAACCTCTTTTCCAACATCAACGTCATCAGGTATAGATGTTATCGCTTTGGCAACCTCATCAGCGATTTTTCTTAATATTTGGATCATGCGCATAACACTGCATTGTAGGTTATAAACACACAGTACGGGACGTCACGCCGTGCCTGCATAAAAGTTTTGGATGTTTTGTACGACATCATGTGTCAAAAGATGGCATTGTGTAATATCAAGTTATCCATAATGAATGTGAAACACGCATCCGTAAACTGCTGTAATACAAGGAACAAAATTATGTGTGTTAGATGGATATTTATTCTGTTTGCGTAGGTGTTATAAAAAATAAAATACTGTCTGAGTTCATATTAATCTATTTAGATTTGACAAAGGTCATCAGCAAAAGTGGTAAATCGGCTAGGATACTGAATAATCCAAAAATATTCATTATTGGAGCAACACTTATGCACAGACACGAGTCGGGAAAAGTGATTATTTTATACAAACAACACAAAGCTGTGACATATATGAATAATTGAGATAAAATGTGGGGGCTACTATCAACGTTAAAAACATTTAAGGAATTTAGACAAAAAATGCAAAATATTCAAAAAGCTAATCTTAACATTCGTAAAGGATTTCATAAAGTGACTGTCACCGAGAAAAGACGGACAACATACTGTGTTGTCTTAGATAAAAAAAGATTTTTGATGGTTTATAATACTAAGCGTAATGGGTGGGAAATGCCTGGCGGAAAAATTGAAAAGAATGAAACTGTTGAAGAGGCAGCGAGAAGAGAATGTCTTGAAGAGTCTGGATACGATGTGGATGTCATAGCGACACGTGATGTCGGTTATTGTAACGTGTGTGCTTGCAAGCTTAAATATAAAGTTTCGAACGGTGAAATGCAATCTGAATTGTTTGATAAACTCCCTAGTAATTTGTCGTTTGGACCTGACGAATACAAAAATGTTATCAGCTGGGCTAGGTCCATTCTATGACTAAGCGATATTATTTAGACTGCCCAATTTAAATATAAGAACATGATAATCATGATTTGGTCTTGGAATCAAATTGTTCAGAGAGATGGTTTATGTCAAAAATGCGTATGAGGAAGAAAGACGGTGCGTGTCCGCTGGTTACTGAGAATCCTGCGTGGGTTGCCCTGTCATCAGTTGAAATAAAAAACATGGTTGTGAAAATGGCAAAAGACGGTAACAATTCCGCGGTTATTGGACTCATGCTTAGAGATCAGTATGGTGTTCCTGATGTCAAACTTGCAACTGGAAGGACGATTACGGCCATCATGAAAGAAAATGGAGTTGCATCTGCTCTTCCTGAAGATTTATCTAATCTCATGAAACGCGCTATCAATCTCAATACTCATCTTAAAGAAAATCACGGGGATGTTTCTAGTAAAAGAGGGCTTATGCTCATTGAGTCAAAAATTAGAAGACTAGAACGTTATTATAAGATGAACAAAGTTCTTTCAGAAGATTGGAAGTATTCACTTAGTACGGCAGAACTTATGCTTAAGTGAGGACGACATGGACGTCCCCTCCAAACTTACTTTCCGTTTATCTAGAGCTGTTGATATCGTTCGTAACCATGATTTTATTCAAGTTTACTCGCATTATGATGCTGACGGTCTTTCCGCCGCCAGTATCGTGGCGAAGGTCCTCATTAGGGCAGGTAAGGAATTTAGAATTACTATTTTCACTTCTTTGGAGGAAGAATCTGTGCGGGTTATCAAAGAATGCGCATATGATTGCATACTCATAACCGATCTTGGGGCATCTTATATAAAGGAACTAGAAGAACTCAATAAGAGTGTTATTGTTCTTGATCACCATGTTATACACGAAGATTCCGATAAGGTATGTTACGTAAATCCTCATCTTGTGGGCATTGATGGCTCTTCTGGTGCATGTGGTGCAACCATGGCATTCTTATTTGGTATATCTATGGACCCTGATAATTGGGATCTTGTGCAAATAGCATTCATTGGTATTACCGGCGACAAACAACATCTAAGAGGGATTAGCGGGTTGAATTTATATCTTCTAAATGAAGGGATGAAAAGAAATTTTATTACACAATGTGAGGGGTCCCTCATACCACCCGGTCAAATATCAAAATCACTATTCTATAGCACTGAACCTTATATTAGAGGTATATCAGGAAATAAAGTCGAGGTTGATGTTTTCCTTAAAAGTGTTCACATATCTGGAGACAAAGACTTAAAAACCATGACCAAAAATGAAAAAAGGATACTGTCGTCCATAATCGCTATGAAATTGATAGAACAAGGCGTTACACTTCAAGCAATGATTGAAGTCTCCAGAACCAGATATTACCTTAAAGACTGGCAAATGGATGCAGAATCAATGGCTGAACTTTTAGATGCCTGTGGACGCATGAGTACCCAAGGCACTGGCATAGCGATGTGTATTGGCAGTAATGATGATTTACTTAAAGCCGTCGAACTTAAAGATCAGTATAGTAAAAATCTTATTGATGCCACATTAAAAATTGATAGGGAAGGCATCAAAGAACTGGAAAATCTTCAATACTTTGATTCTACCGAAACCGGTTTAACAGGTGTACTTTGCCACATTGTAATGTACTATATTGGTAAACCCAGTAAACCCACCATAGGAATTCATAGATCTAGTGTAAAAACGAAGTTATCAGGAAGAGCGACTTATGAATTACTCGACAGAGGTGTAGATCTTTCACTTGCATTGTCTGAATCAACAAAAATTTTTGGTGGGGAGGGTGGTGGGCACAACATTGCCAGTGGAGGTTCGATAAAGCCGGGTACTGAAGAGGACTTTATCAAAAATCTTAATATGATAATCGGTGACCAACTTAGTTCCGCCAGGTCACGTTGACTTTATCTGTCCTAAATTTTTGTTCTACCATTGTATCGGCGATAGACATACGCACCCCAGAGGAATACATCAGATTGCCCAACCATGCAATCATAACGCCATTATCCGCACAAAGTTTCTTATCCGGTGCATATACCTTCGCTCCACGTTCGTCAACCATTTTACCAATCATTTCTCTGAGACGCATATTCTGAATAACGCCACCACCGAGTAAAACTTCTTTTTTTCCAGTATGTGACATTGCTCTTTCAGTGACCTCGGCTAACATTGCGAAACATGTTTCTTGAATTGAAAACGCTATATCTTCAAGGCGACACCCTTTTCTATGAAGTGCCAACGCGGCAGTCATAATACCTGAAAATGACATGTCCATACCCTTAACTGAGTATGGTAATTCTAACAATTCGTCACCATCTTTTGCTAATTCTTCGATCACAGGACCGGCATAGTAACCTAGTCCAAGTTCTCTACCCAATTTATCCAACATGTTTCCAATACCTATATCGAGAGTTTCACCAAAAATACGATATTTCCTATTAGAGAAAGATATAATTTGGGTATTTCCACCTGATACATAAAGTAACATAGGATCTGTACAACCGGTTGTAGCCCTTCCAATCTCAACATGTGCTACACAGTGATTTACGCCTATTATCGGCTTATTAAGAATGATTGATAAAGATCTAGCTGCAGTGGCAGCAACTCTGAGACATGGTCCAAGTCCAGGCCCTTTGGAAAAAGAGATCAAATCAATCTCCTTCATCGTTACTCCAGATTCTTCTAATGCCTTAAGTATAAGTGAGGATACGACATCTGCGTGATGATTAGCCGCCTCTCTTGGATGGAGCCCTCCTCGAGGTGGTCTATACATATTCAAAACATTAGCAAGAATTTTTTTATCACTATCTACAATACCTATACCCAGGGTATGTGCTGTGCCCTCGATACCTAAAGTTATCATTTACTGACCAATTGAAAGTTTTTTAAGATATTTTAAAGTGGGTCCGGCTCCTTCAGAAACTATTTCATCATCGACAACAAGAACGGGAAATCCTTTATCAAGTACCCCGTAAAAGGCTCCTTCTGCAAGATTCTCTGATGATTCTTCAACATTTATGGTGAGAATAGAAATTTCTGAGGGAATTCTTTCTTTGACAAACGTGCACTTCTCACAGTTATTTTTGGTAAACAGCTTAATGTTAACCATAAACACGCTATACTAGAGATTGGTTAATAACTTGCGGTCTTGTTTTATTCAATGATAAGCCAAAAGAGTATTGTTGATATTTTAGAATATCATAATCATTAATAACAGGGAACTATATCAGCGATATCGTTGGGCTCGTGGTCTAGGGGTTATGACGTCACATTGACATTGTGAAGGTCGCCGGTTCAAATCCGGCCGGGCCCACTATACATTTCTGAAGTTTTATTTGGCGCTGTGTCGGACTTACGACTTTTCGTACACATTGAAAATTCTTATTGCCTATCCATGATGGTCGAACTTTTACAAAATTGCATTGTGTTTCGAAAACAGCATTCGTCTTGATGTGTCTAATCGTAAAATTTGAGGAAAAATCTATCTGTCATTTTTGTATTTGTGGAAGGCACCTGATGCAGAGCATTCATAACGATAGGTAAAAAGGTCCTGTGTTGCTTACTTTATCACACTAAAATCACCAACGAAATCGCTCGGTGTTGAAAAGGCATTTCCCATTCGTCTTTTTGATCATTTTAAAACACTCGGTCTGCTTTTATAAAAATCGCAAGTATTATAATCACGATCTTTAACACAGATTTCATAGTCTGCTATTTTTAATAATTGCCTGACACGTTTAGCTTTGCATAAAATACATCTGCCGTCGTCAGCATGCCATAAACATCTTTCTAGCGTCATTTAACTTTCTCGAAACTTACCGTATTTTCTCCAATCTCTTTTGCACGAGACTTAGAGAGCATTCCAGCTTCCAACCATGCCGCATTTATCACGCCATTGGGTACAAGACATGTCATAGTAACACGCTCACAGTTGTCATATGAAAAAATTTTGCTACTACGTATGTCAGTCAAGTCATTCATCGTTAGTGTGTCACCGAGTAATTTTCTATATTCTTTGACTTCCGGACAATTTGATGCTATATGAAGGTAAAAATCACCATCTTCTTTTTGTTTTACGGTTATTTTATGAATCTTATTGCAAAATTTCATGTGAACAACAACAACTGCCATAATTTTGGATTTATATATACAATAATTAATAGTATCGTTTCATATCAAAAATCATTAATGGTCAATTATCAATATGATGAATTATGACAATCGACTTTGATCAGTATTCATGTGAATTTTGTGGTAAAAAATCTACTAACGTCGTTTTTGCAGCATTTGTTTGTGGTGATCCAGAATGCGTAGAAAAAGCTAGACTCGCTAGAGGTGGTCCTGGCGGACATATGAAAAAAAAGATTAACGAAGCCCCAATCACCCCTATCGACTTATTAAAAAATTAATAAATCTGGAGCGTATCTGTCGATCTGACTTTGATCTTTTCAAGGTTTGACTGCATTGGAGATATGTGAAAAATTTTATCCGTGTCTGAACACACGGCAACCGGTGAAGACCATTGCCATATTATATTCATTAGCGGCCTGAATTACTTCATTGTCTCGAATGGATCCACCGGGCTGGATGATTGCCGTAACACCAGCTTTAGCAGCTTCGTCAACGCCATCTCTAAATGGAAAAAATGCATCAGATGCCATAACACTACCTTGTGTGGGCTCATTCGCTTTCATAGTTGCGATCTTCGCAGAATCAACGCGACTCATTTGGCCTGCACCTATGCCTATTGCGCGTTCTCCTTTGACATACACTACACAGTTAGAAGTAACATGTTTGGCGAGTTTCCATGCAAATAACATAGCGTCAATTTCTTCCTCAGTGGGTGCACGCTTAGTGACAACTTTGAGGTTATTGCGTGTTACAATGGTGCTCACATCGGTTTGTACAAGGTATCCTCCTTGAACTCTTTTCACTTTATTTTCCCTGATTTTGTATTGCGGACCGATGGGAGAATTGGTCCTTAAAAGGCGGATGTTCTTCTTTTTTTCGAGTAGCTCGAGAACACCATTTTCATAACCTGGTGCAATTACTACCTCAACGAAATAATTGGATATCATTTCTGCAGTCTTAATATCACAATTTCTGTTGAGACAAATAACACATCCGAATGCTGATAGTGGATCGACATTATAGGCGATTTTAAATGCTTCAAAAATTGTGGCTGCCGATGCGAGACCACATGGATTTGTATGTTTCATAATGACTGCCGTGGGCCTTTCGAAATCCATACATATGTCTAATGCTTTGTCGATGTCTAGGATGTTGTTGTAAGACAAGTCTTTCCCATGAATTTTCTCTATTTTTGAAACAGAATTGCCATAAGTGAATGGGTCTTGGTAGAACGCAGCTTTCTGGTCTGGATTTTCCCCGTATCTGAGTTCCTGAACAATCTCTGATGGCATTGGATATGACTTAGGAAACATTGTACCAAATCTTACATTCATCTGAAAAGCAATCATCGCATCATAATTAGCGGTCATAATGAATGCCTCAGCCATAAGTCTTGAAAGAAGCGCGTCATCAATTTTTCCGTTGGACTTAAGTTGTTCAAGGACAACAGCGTACTGGTCTGACGATGTAACGACCGCAACCGATTTGTAATTTTTAGCTGCGGCGCGGATCATGCTCGGGCCACCTATGTCAATATTCTCAATAATCTCGTCGATAGTGGCCCCATGTTTTAGAACTGTCTGTTTAAATGGATAAAGATCAACAACTACCATATCAATTGTATCTATGTTTTTTTCAGCGATTGCTTTCATATGCGCTGGAATGTCTCTTCTAGCAAGGATTCCTGCATGAATCATGGGATGAAGTGTTTTAACACGTCCATCGAGCATTTCTGGGAATCCAGTAACTTCTGACACCTCTTTAACTTTCAAATCATTGTCTCTTAAAAGTTTGTATGTGCCACCGGTGGATATCAACTCAATACCAAGTTCAGCTAATTCCTTGGCAAAGTTAACTATTCCACTCTTGTTCGATACACTGATAAGTGCTCTTTTGATTGCTATCATCTGTAAATTCCTGCGACACGCAGTGTACCGCAGGGGGTACCTATCCTATGTTATTAAATATAATCTTTCATCAACGGTCGGTGTTATGATAATTGAGTCTTTAACTAGTAGCTTTTATTGCTAATGCAGCGACTTCACGTTTTAGGTATTCAGTGCGTTTATGGGGCATATCATGTACTTTTTAATCAAGATGCTTAGTTGAGAATAGGTTTCATGTTTCATATTCTATTTTCCAAATGCACCACCAGTCTTGATATTGAAACTTGTAAGACACATACAGATTTTATATACGAAAATAATTGAGTGCTTTGAAGCCGAGATAGCCAAGCCCGGTATGGCGGTGGTCTCGAAAACCACTGGTCTTGACCTCGGGAGTTCAAATCTCTCTCTCGGCGCCATTTTTGTTTTTTAGAACGTTTAAAATGCATATTAATGGGTCTGGATTGATTATTATAACCAGTTGTGCTATTCACGTGAGCCAGCAAGATATTTAATCAAATTTTAGAATATGTATAATCTGCACACATGTAACAATATGTCACCTATTATGAATCCGATGCAAACTCCGTCTATCACATACGTTAAAGGCTTAGAAAAATTTCTGATGAAAATTATAGGTATGAGTAGAAACAAACACAATGAACTGATTTTGTATAGAACCAAAAGGTATACAGTTGCTGACAGCACAGTCGCTAATAACGTCACAGGCAGTCTGTATTTGTATTTTTCATCAATTGTCATATCTTTTCGTATTACTGCCCCACATTCGGGACATATTGAATCATGTTCAGTGAGTTCACGACCGCACGCATTGCAAAAAAACATTGTCTACCTCTGAATTAGTGAGCTTGCCGGGATTCGAACCCGGGTCATCGACTCCGAAGGTCGAAAGGATGATCCACTACCCTACAAGCCCATTTACTCAATCATTAACTAATTATAAATTTTTAACATTGAAACAGTAAAACTATAACATTTTCGATAAATTTATCCATATTGCTACAGTTGCAAATGTTATGACTAAAGTTACCATGAACCACGGCGCAGGCGGAGAAATCATGCAGGAGTTTCTTTCTAAGCATATAATTCCTTGTTTTCCAAAAATGAATGCAGAAGTTCCGCTCACTTTTTTTGATGATTCTGCCGTTATAGATGACATTGTGTTTACCACAGACGGGCACACCGTAAAACCATTATTTTTTTCTGGTGGGGATATTGGTTTACTATCCATTGCCGGCACTGTGAACGACATTTCAGTGATGGGGGCAACACCCATAGCGCTTTCATGTTCTCTAATTTTAGAAGCGGGACTGGATGTTAGTATTGTTGATAGAGTCCTTGAATCCATGGGAAAAACTTGTGAATCATGTGGCGTACCTATCGTTACTGGAGACACTAAAGTTATGGAGAAAGGAGCGCTGGACCAGATGGTCGTAGCTACATCCGCTATCGGCAAAAAATCTCAATACATGAGTTCAAATCTTGAAATTGCAAAACAATATAGGGATGTAGAATACAAGTGGGCGACAGACAACAATATCAAACCTGGAGATACAATCATTGTTACAGGTACAGTCGGTGATCACGGTGTGGCACTATTGTCATCTCGAGAGGGATACGAATTTGGCGGTGATATTAAGAGTGATGTGGCACCCATTAACGGATTAATCACTGAAGGTCTAAAAATCGGAGGAATAGTATCTATGAAGGATCCTACGAGGGGCGGGCTAGCTAATACTCTTAATGAATTGTGTTCTAAATCTAAAATCGCGATGGAAATTAATGAGTCGGATATTCCGATAAAGGACAGTGTAGTTAACGCCTGTGAAATGCTTGGTATCAGCCCTTATTGTATTGGCAATGAAGGGAAAGCTGTTATTGCATGTGTTCCAGAAATGGCTGATCAGATTATAACGGCACTTAAAAATCATCCTCTCGGAAAAAATGCAGCAATTATAGGACGTGCTATAAAATCTGATATCCCAAAAGTTATTCTCAAAACAGAAATTGGTGGAAAAAGAATTCTCGAATCTCCAACAGGCGATCCAGTTCCAAGGATATGTTAACATTATAATATTCCGCGTTGTTATAATACTGAATTCGGTGTGTAGTTAAGTATGGTTGTATTCCTCCCATTTCCTGGGTATAGACCATTTATTAAAGATGGAGAAAACATTGAAGATCGCGTCTCGCCGTCTTATGACGTTATTAGCGACGAGGGGCTGGAAATGTTTCGGAGTAAAAAGGGAAATGTAACGCTTCTTACGTTTGCATCAGATACAAATAATGAATATAAAGAGTCAAAATCAAAATTTGAATCACTTATAAATGACGGATCACTCATCAGGGACAGCGAGTCATTCTACATTTATGAACAAACCTTTGACGATCGTGGTGTCATCAAAACTAGAACGGGGTATGTTGGAAAACTAAAAATAGAAAAATATGAAGAAGGACATGTGATTCCCTGTGAAGGAACATTTTCCAAAACTAAAGTAGATCACCTTGACCTTCTTAGAAAAATTGAGACGCATGTAGAGTCAATATTTGCAATATTTGATGGATTCTCTAAGTTGTTAAGGACTGATATCAGAAATAGTGCCGAAAAACTATACGAATTTACCGATGGCACTGGTGTGGCTCATAAGTGCTATAAAATATCCAGTGTTGAGGTAATTGAAAATATAACTAAGGAATTAAAAAATCAAAAGATATTGATTGCTGATGGTCGTCATAGATATGAGGCTGCCCTTGACTACTCACTTGAAAATCCAAACGATGCGCTTAAATCATACGTACTTGCAACATTGGTTTCTTTAAATGATGAAGGGCTATCCGTTTTACCCGTTCATAGACTTATAAGAGCAAACGAGATCGGTGAAAATACTGCGATCAAAAAAATATGCAAGAGCGTTTCTGTAAAAGAAGTCTCTAGAAACGAGTTAATATCCGACTTAAGAAATTATCATTTTGGAATGATGTTTCAATCCGGAAAGTGTATATTGGCGAGATATAATCAAAAGAGTGATGATCCTATTTGGAATTTAGACACCTACGTAGTACAAGAAATTATTATTAACGGCGTCTATAAAGCCGATGATGGGAAATCGACTGTATCGTATGATTCTGATGTTAACTCTGTAATTAAAAAAATGGATGCAAAAGAATACGATGTAGCTGTAATCCTGAATTATCAAAATTTGGAGCTTATATGGGATTTAGTACTTATTGGGAAAAAAATACCGAAAAAAACAGTATTCTTTTTTCCAAAAATATGGTCGGGGTTTGTCTTCTATAAAATGTATTGATCATTTATTCTGTTTTAGATGTTGTGTAGATCTGATGAAAATTGTTGATGTTCCGACAATTGACAAAATCTATCGTCTTTACTATCCAGGCATGGATTATGAGTGTCTGTATATGAGTTAAAATATTCTGTGTGACTGCGAATGCGTTTACAACTTTTGAAATGAAACATAACTGACAACAGTTGGTCGTTTGTGTACATGAAAATACTTGCGTTCGGACATTTTTTATGAATTTGATAATCGCAATATGTCTACAAATTATGCGTGTGACCTATAAAACAACAAGAGTACGTTGGTGTAAGGTGAAATAATAGTCGGACCGCAATTAAGAGGTGGAGCTGTTGATGGGAATCGAACCCACGGCCTGCGCCTTACCAAGGCGCCGCTATACCACTGAGCCACAACAGCCTTGTTCTGTGCAATTAAAGCCTCATTGATAAATGTTACGTTTATAGTGCGGATATATCTTTATCCGATATTACATCTAACCTAGAATATGAAGAGAGAAATGAGTTCTTTCGACATTCGTTCAGTAGTCAACGATATGGCTATTATAAGAGATGCCCACGTAGACAAGATATTTCAATGGGGATTTAACGTATTATTTCGCGTAAACGTACAAGGATACGGAAAGAAGGATGTCTTTTTCAAAGAAAAAAAATGGTTGTATATGCCAAAAAATAAACCACAAACGCCAGTAGACCCACAATCTTTTGCCATGTTCCTCAGAAAATATTTGGATAACGCACGTATTGGCGATATTGAACAAGTTGGTTTCGACCGTATAGTTACCATGAATTTACTAAAATCAGGTCATAATTACCAGGTAATTTTTGAAATATTTGGGGGAGGAAACGTTCTCTTTGTAGAAAACGGAAAAATATTAAACTGCCTAGTTCATAAGACTATGAAGGATAGAAACGTTCGTCCAGGGGAAAACTACGTAATACCTGTACCACGTTTTGACCCTACATCGTCATCATTTAGTGACTTTGCTGGCATAATCAAATCATCTGTAACCGACGCTGTGAGAACACTGGCTACAGGAATAAATCTTGGGGGACAATATGCTGAAGAGGTCTGTACTCGCTCCAACATCGAAAAAAATACGCCCGTTGACAAATTGTCAGATGATGACCTTTTAAAGTTATACGATAAAGTGAAAGAAATTGTTGCTCAAATGATGAATTGCCAGGAGGCAATGCTGTATAGATCGGAATGTGAAATCGTAGATATTTCACCGATAGAAATGTCTATTTATTCTCACATGAAATGTGAAAAATTCGAAACAATTTCTAAAGCGATAGATCAATATATGATTGAAAATGCTGAGGCTGAATCGGAAGAATATATTGATCCCGAAATTATTAGACTTAGAAAAAGAATTGAAAAACAGACTGAAACCGTCGAACAGTATAAGCAAGATGCTGCGGGATATAAAAAGAAAGCCGATGTTATTTATACAAACTATCAACAGATAAAGGAATTGTTGAATGTATTTAATCAGCAAAGTCGTAAACTTACATGGGAAAAATTGAAAGAAGGTGCAATGAAGATTTCATTTGTATCCTCAATTGAACCTTCAAAAAACCTAGTGACGGCAGTGTTTGAAAATGTTGAAATACCGTTGGACTACACAAAAAATGTTGACGCCAATGCATCTGACCTTTATGAAAAGGGAAAAGAGATTGGGAAGAAAGCTATCAGAGCAAACGATGCATTAGAAGAAAGCGTAGCTGTTCTAAAAAAGAAGGAAGCTGGTATGATAAAGACCAAAGCTATGATGACCAGCGGGGTCCAGCCTACTAAACAATTCTGGTTTGATAGATATAAATGGTTTATCACACCGTCTGGAAGGCTAGTTATCGCGGGGAAAGATGCACATACAAATGATAATATTGTAAAGAAACACATGAAAGATAATGATATTTACGCACATACAGATATTCACGGTGCTCCGTCCACAATTTTGAAAGATGGGCTTAATGCCTCTGATGAAGATCTTAGAGAAACATGTATTTACGCTTTGGCGCAGTCAAAGGGGTGGGTTGCTGCGCTTACGGACGGTAGTGCCTATTGGGTTTACACTGATCAGGTGAGCAAAACCCCACAAGCAGGGGAATTTGTTCCTAGAGGAGCATTCATCATCCGTGGAAAAAGAAATTATGAGTATCACCTACCCATGGAAATTGCTGTCGGTGAGATTATGTATGAAAATAGTAAAAAGATTATGTGTTCACCTCTTGAATCTATGAAAAAATTATCGAAAAAATATTTCATTATTAAACCGGGAAGGGGGAAATCTGGAAAAACTGCTGCACAGATTGCAGAAGAGCTACGTGTTCCAGAGGAAGAAGTGTCAAGAATACTTCCACCAGGTGATTCAGAGATAGTTTTAAAGGTTTGGTCTGATGAATGATACCCTGATAGTGGAGCTCGCGCCGGAATTCGAACCCGGGTCAAGAGATCCGCAATCTCTCAGGATATCCAGACTACCCCACGCGAGCCTTAATTATTAAATTAGAAAGAATGGGTATTTGATTTCTAGAGTTCAACGTGCCCAATATAACGTGTGACATAACCTGCGATACGGTTTCTCATGGTAACTGAAGTAACATCCGTGAGACTGCCAACCATCGCTTTATTATTCTCGAAGTCATTGTTGAACACCTTAGGATATTTGTTAACGAGATCAATAGCGACCCTCTTAATGTACGTAGGCCTAATTTTTCCCATATATATTCACCAAACGGGTTGGGTTAGGTGGAAACTTTATATAAAGTTAATCAACGACCATCACTGAAAATCTGTTTTACGAGATTTGCCACAACTAAGTTTTCCTTCTGGGCATTTCTCTCTGACACATGGTGGGCCTGCATTTGAAAATATAATGGGTGACACAATTTTACACTGTCTAAGCATTTCATCCGCCAAATGTCTGATTTCCCATTGAGCACGATTACAACACCTAAGAGTGAAAAAATGAAATAACTCTCTTGCATTCATTGTTACTGTTATATTGGTGGTGCATCCGTTTGGGAGAACGTATCTTGCATCTTCCGGGGGAATTCTCTCAACCAGCTTATTGTATGATCCCCATATTTCTTTCATGGTGTCCTCATACACTTTTTTAAGTTCTGGATCGGCCTTAACGGTTTCGGGTATAACGTACGTCGGATTATTCATGGAAACATATCTTTGACTTTGTTGTGAGAATGACGCTATTCTATGTCTAACCAATTGATGCGTTAATGATCTCGATACGCCTTCAATTGAAAATGTGAATGATGCATGTTCTATTACCGAGTGATGACCCATCTCAACAATTTTTTTGAGAATGTTTGAAGTATATTTTCCTTCATCGGCGAGTACCATCGATGACTTTTCTGAATAACATGACCTGCCCGCAGCAACACAAACTGCATCAGCATTCTGTGTGTAAGCGAGAAGTTTGACTTTCATTATTTCACCTGTTCCAAACTTCAGCCTTAATCTTGTTAAGACTGCTCGTGTTGAGAATGTCATTTAACCTTATTTTTCTTATATCTTTTCTGCCGAGAAGTTTTGTTATACTTTCTACGTGAAGATCCCCGACGACGATTAGTACGTTGGAGAATCTGTCAAGATAATCAATTATATTTGTAACCATATGTTCATTACGTTCGTCGAATAATTTTCTTATAAGAGTCGGATATTTTTTTCGTAGAATTTCAATGACCTCATTTTCCCTTCCGTAGTAATTCTTTGTTACTCGTTTTGCATGTTTTTTGGTACTAAATTTGGTATTGAATGAGGATAATGAATACCTTATTTTTTCACCAAAAGACATTTCTGCCTGAGTCTCCTTTATTACACGTACTATATTATCATCTATGAAACCTATTTCTGCCCCTATTAATTTTCCAGTCTGTACAGCAGCAAACATTTCGTTACCTGTTACAACTCCGTATTTTTTTGATATTTTATTTTGATATTTAGCAACACTACGATACATCCGTGGAAAATTTTTTTTTTCTTCCGTGTTGTCAATATTCATAGCATTATAACGTGTCGCATCTAGTTCTACCAATACAACATCTGGCCATATATGTTTAATAAAAAACGCAATTTGCTCGGAGATATTAAAAACGTGTCCTGTTCCAATAATAGTGATCATAATTTTTTTGTCGTATCTGATTTCTATAAAATTATTAATTGTTTTATACGAACAGATCGTGTTTTGGATTAATTCGGAATTTATATTTTAAAAACATAATACAAATAAAATGAATGATAGACACAGTACTTATCAAAAATCGGTAAATAATTGTAAAATCATTTTTTTAGAGTGTTAGATACCTGACGAAAACTATTAAATTTCTTAGAAATGTATGATTTTGTGATATAGCAGTCTATGTTATATTATGTAAAAAAAAATCTGATGTTTCGAAAATTTTATATAGAGTTCACTTGCAGCCATCGAAGTTATTTAAGGCCCGTGTATGTCAATAAATTTAATTTTGATAATAGAGCAGCGAGGGATCTGGTTGATAATAAAAATTCTTGGTGTTGATTTAATTTTAAAAAATTAATTTTGGATTTAATTACCTACTTATCTAACTTAAAGGTTTAGACGAGTTTCTTTTTCGTTTTGCATATATTCTAATTATATCTCTACCTTCTGCGATACCTTTTGTTACAAGGCGGTCACATGTTTTAATTGCATGAACATAATACTCTGTCTCTGCGATTGCTAGTACTTGTCCAATAATAAATTCGTCATCAGGTTCCGCCTTTATCTTTTTAGAGTAACTCCTACCGTTGTCATTAATTGTAACTTTCAAATTTAAAAAATCAAATTGCTGTACCCACATAGTTTTGACGTCTTGGATCTTTGCATTCTTTCTGCGTTGATTGTCACCAATGTCTAAAGAGCGTATCTTTAGGCGTCTTCCATCTTTAATAATAAACTCATCGCCTACAGTTACAATATCATTTTCTTCAAACTCTGTAACAATTTTTTCAGAGACAGGGCCGTCACTAATAATTGTTGGAATCTTTATTATTTTAGGGATCCTTAAAACGGTGGAAAATACGCGTCCGCATTTGGTGCATTGTACAACTCCCTCAAATGCAGCCTTACTGGTTCTACCCTTAAGTACATCATGCGTCGTATAACCACAATTTGAACATTCGAGGTATTTCTTCTCAAAAGCCTCTTTTTGCATTCTATCATCCTTTTGTCTTAAACGGTGCTCCGTGACCTGGCACTATAACATTTGCGTAATTTGATATTGTTTTAATACTTTTGATGGCAGCATCTCTGCATACATGAATCATGGGAGGGACGTTCTTCCTGAAATTGTCCTCCAGTGGAATGGCATCACCGGCAATTACATATTTGCCATCATAACCATCAACAAACACACTCATAGAGTCCCATGAATGTCCAGGAGTGTATCTAAGTTCTATCCCTTTTGCAATAAATGTATCTTTTTCAATAACCTCTGCTTCTCGAAAAAAATCGTTGTCACCCGCGTGTATCATAACTTTTGCGTTAGGAAACATATCTATGTTCTCCACATGGTCATGATGTGAATGTGTTAACACAACTGTATCGACATCATTAGTGCGTATACCTATCTGTCTTAATGACATTTTGAGTGCTGGATTAAATTTATGACTGCTAGTATCCACAACAATGATCCTGTCATCGGTTCGAATAAGCGTTGATGTTGAGTGGGCTTCAAGAACGCTGCCATCTTTTCCACGAAAGAGACTACCAATGACGAGAATAGTCAGATGATTCATAACATTTCCTTATACAATGCATGATGTTTTAAATCAATTTCTTGTTACACCATTGTGGAGTATTTATCATCTCTTAATATCAAAGAGTGTGACGATGTGTATCCTCCGTCTGACGATAGTATCCTTCTTATTAAATCCTTAGATGTAAAAAATGGTGAAAAGATTTTGGAAATTGGATGTGGCTCCGGAGTCGTGTCTATACATTGTGCAAAGAGCGGATGTTTTGTCACTGCGGTTGATATAAATCACTCTGCAGTTGAATGTACCATTGAAAATGCAAAACTCAATGGAGTGTCTATAAACGTAAAAGATTCTGATCTCTTTGAAAATGTTTCGGGAAGGTTCGATACTATAGTGTTCAATCTTCCCTATTTGCCTGTAGATGACAATGGGGAATTGGCAAAGGCGTGGTCTGGTGGAGAAGACGGTTTGGGTCCATTGCCAAAATTGTTGAAACAATGTCAAGATTACCTTTTCGATAATGGGAGAGTTGTTGTGGTAGTATCATCATTGATGGATCAAAGTAAACTAAAAACCCTTTTGAGTAATTATAGAGTAACAGAGAAGGGATGTACTTCCTTATTCTTTGAAAAACTGAGTGTACTCGAGATTATTCCATAAGTTTTCTGATCTCTTGAGTTAACAACTCGTTGACTTTTTTTCCATCAATTTTACCCCTGAGTGCATTCATGACTGGCCCCATAAGAGGCCCAACAGCTCGAATGCCGCCTTTAATTTTGATAAAATCTTCACGTTCTTTGACAATACGGGCAATAATCTGAGTTGCTTCATCGTTATCAATGGCCTCTAATCCAAGTTTTTTTATAGCCATTTCAACACTTTTTTCCGATGCTATTTCTCTAAGAAGTGCAGGTAACGCTTCTTTGGTAAAACGTCCTTCTTTCAACATACCAAAAATACCCATCATTTTCTCATCAGTAAATGCAGTGGTGTCTATGCCATCACGTTCTAGTTCCATATATGTATTTAAAAAAGTCGTGGCAACAACACTGGCCATACCGTATTTGTTAGTAATTTTTTCAAACAGTTCAACATTATCCTGTTTGACGATTTGCTTAGCCTGCTGAATATTAATTCCATACTGTGTTATAAGGCGTTCTTCGATTTTCTCTGGGAACTCAGGGAGATTGTTAGAAATATTTGTCATCATTGCCTTTGTAATCTCTATTGGCGGAACATCAGTCTCTGGATACATTCTTGCTGCGCCTGGAAGAGGTCTAGAGTACTTTGAGGTTCCATCAGGAAGTGGATCGCGGGTTTCTTCGGGTACTCCGATAAGTGCTAAATTGGCTCTTTCGATCACCGCTTGAAGCGCGTTTTTAGCTTTCTTATCTTTTGCTGCACATATTACAAATGCATCGTTTTCATCAGTTATTCCCAAAAATTTCTTAAGGTTAACAACAAATTTTTGCTCGATGCCATAACCTGGAAGCTCATCTGAATGAAATATCCCTTTAACTCCTTGGGATTTGGCTCTCTGGGCAATTTCAGCTCCAAGACGTAACTTTTTGTCATCACACCTCATGACACCTCCAAACCCTGGAAGACGTACAGCTATGATCTTTCCATTATCTGAAAGTGCACCGTTAATCACTTTAGACTTACAACCATCGAATATTTCTGTTACATCTACAAATTCTACGTTAACAGGTTTGGTTCCCCTCTTAACAAGGATGTCTTTAACCCTTAGAAGCATTTTTTGTCTGTCCACTTCGTTTTGAACATATAACGGAAGAAGTTTTAGTTCTTGAACTCCTTTAATTTCTGTACGTGCTCCACCAAAAACTGAAATGTTTAAATCTTCTCTGATTGTTCCGATTCCGCGCTTGACTTTCTTTGTCGCCCTGAGAAGTGACCCAATTCTCAGCGCGACCTCCATGCACTCCTCAGGAGTGCGAATTTCAGGCCCTGTAGCAATCTCTATGAGCGGTATACCGAGTCTATCAAGGCGGTATGTTATTTCACCATCTACAGATTCTATTTTACGACAGGCATCTTCCTCTAGACAAACTGATAAGATGGATATCTTTTTCTTACCGACTTCGACCTCTCCATCGGTAGCAATTAACGCAGTCCTCTGAAATCCGGACGGGTTAGAACCGTCTACAACGATTTTTCTCATGAAATGAACTTCATCGACAACTTGTGCTTTCATCATCTCCGAAAAGATTAACGCTATATTCATCGCATCAACGTTAACATTGTGGGGAGGTTCATCATCCAATTCAACAAGACAACTTGTCTCAGGTGTTAACTGATATCTGTATCCAAGATTTTTTTGTGATTGCACTAGTGCTGCTCTATCAATCTCTCCCATCTCACTTGCTGTGGGCCTCAATCTGCGATAAACCGAATCGTACACATTTTCGCAAAGATGACTATCACATGAACAAAATAATTTCTTGGTATCTAGTTGTTGATGGATCTCTATTCCGCAAATAAACTCAGATTCTGTCATCAGAACACTCTTCTTTCACTCATTTCATTAACCAATGGCGTTTTCATTGTTCTTTTGACATCATTGATATCTTTACAGTTAGCTAACGCCCATGATAACTTAACATAGGCAGTCTCTGGAAGCATATCGAGTACAGAAATCACACCAGCATTCGTCAAATCTCTTCCTGTGCTGTATATATTCATGTTGGTTTGACCGTTGATACATTGTGACGTCATTACGATGACAGTACCGTTTTTTATAGCGTCGGTTATCAATGGGACCATGTTCTCATTTGTGTGACCCAAGCCAGTGCCTGCAATTACTACCCCTTTACTTTTCATGATTACATCTCTAAATAATTCCGGATTCATTCCCGGATAGCATTGCAGAAATACTGTGGACCTTTCCATATCAGTATAAGCTTTTATCTTTCTATTCATACACTCAGGGAGTTTCATGTTAAATGTAATTTTTCCATTTCCATCTAAATGCGCCGCAGGCGTTGTATTAATACTTTCAAATGCGCTGCGTTTGGATGTGTGTGTTTTTCTTACTCTTGAACCGAGATGGACGGCAAATGAGTCGTCGTTGGGTGTATCATGCATTATGACGTACACTCCTGCTTTTTTAGACTGGATACAGAATCTGACGCACGCTATGATGTTTGTAAACGCATCAGACGATGGTCTATCAAAGGATTTTTGGGATCCCACTAATACAACTGGTTTGGAAATATTTGGAAGCATAAATGACAGTGCGGCTGCGGTATAGCTCATTGTGTCTGTTCCATGAAGTATAATTATTCCGTCAGCACCATCATTAATTTCTTCTGCAACTGCTTCTGCAAGTTTCTGCCAATGAGAAATGTCCATATTTTCAGAAAGTATAGAAAATAGCATCTTTGTACGAATATTCGTAAGATTCTTAATCTCTGGAACTGCTCTAACTATGTCTGATATAGGAAACGTTGGATGGACTGCTCCTGTCCTATGATCTACATGCGAGGCGATTGTGCCACCAGTGCCAATAAAAACGAGCGTGGGAAGGCTTTTATTTTCCTCCATTGCTGTGTCTGTCTTATATTTAATTACAGGTTTTTCTAACATTTTGATGACAGTATGATCAGTAATTCTAATGCCGATGTTATAACCATTTTTTAATTTTAGTATAACGATGTCTGGGGCACTGAATTTATGATGGTGTATCATTGTTCCGATGTGCGTTTTACCATTGGCCTCTATGGAAAGTTTGCAACCATCTTCTGCGCCTAATGTTTCCAACTTTTTTGATAACTTCGTGGAATAGCTCATAACCATTCACTTTAACTTATATTCGTGTTCTTTATGATCGTCGTATATGCGCAGACATTAAATTATTTTGTTGCATTTTGCGTTTATGCATCAAGTTACCAGTGTAGAAATGGAATATGATGTCCTTAAGCAAAATAATGATATTGCTCACGAAAATTATGACATGTTAAAAAAACACAACATAACCTCTGTCGATTTTATGGGGTCCATCGGTTCTGGGAAAACAACGATGATTATTAAACTCGCAGAAAGACTGAGGATTAAAGGTAAAAAAGTATGCACTATTGCGGGAGATGTGACAGGATCTGATGACTTCGCGAGAATGAAGGCATCTGGTTTGGAAGCAGTTAATTGCAACACAGGTAAAGAGTGCCATTTAACTGCAAGTATGATTCATAAAAGACTTGACGCAATAGATCTGGATAAAATAGATGTACTGTTCATTGAAAACGTCGGTAATCTAGTTTGCCCTGCGGATTTTCCCCTAGGGACGGACTATAGAGTGGTTGTCATTTCCACGACCGAGGGCGATGACATGGTAAGAAAGCATCCGAATATTTTTATTAACTCTGATATTGCAATTTTGAACAAGATCGACATCGCTGACGCGGTGGATGTGGATCCTGAAGTCATTTTAGACGATTATAATAGAATAACGAATAATAACAAACTTATTATAAAGACAAGCATGAAAAAGGATATAGGAATAGATAAAGTTCTGAAAGCTATAAATTTGGAATGATTTGAATGAAGGTATTAACAATAGGAGGGGGCGGTCGTGAACATGTAGCTGTAGAAGCGTTTTATAAATCTGGCGCTGAAATTTATGCTGTGATGAAAAATGCTAATCCGGGCATTATTAGAAGGTCGACAAAATATGCAGTGGTCGATGAAATGGACGTTGATAAAATCTGTGATTTTGCCAAAAAAACAGGTGTCGTTATGGCGTTCATCGGACCAGAAGCTCCACTCGAAAAGGGAATTGTTGACGCTTTGGAAAAAATTGGAATAAAATGTGCTGGGCCAACAAAAAATGCTGCTAAAATTGAAACGTCGAAGGCATTTATGAGGGATCTCATTACCAAATATGAAATTAATGGCAATATCAAATTTGCGTCGTTTAATAACGTTAATGATGCTAAAGCATATGTGAAAGATGTTGATCATGAAGTAGTTGTGAAACCTGTTGGACTTACTGGAGGAAAGGGTGTAAAAGTCCAGGGTGAACATTTGCATTCTCCTGAAGATGTTGTCGAATACATTGATGAAATTTTTAAAAACAATATAGGTGGAACTGGGGTTATTCTTGAAGAAAAGATCGTGGGTGAAGAATTTACACAAATGGCATTCTGCGATGGAAAAAAGGTTGTCCCAATGCCTTTAGTTCAAGACCATAAAAGAGCGTATGAAGGAGATTTAGGGCCGAATACCGGGGGAATGGGATCGTATAGTGATAGCAATCACCTTCTTCCATTTATTACAGCAAGCGAAAGAAATACCGCATTAAAAATCATACAAGACGTTATAGATGCAATGGCAAAAGAGGGATATTCGTATCATGGGCCCATATATGGGCAATTTATGCTTACATCTGAAGGGCCAAAAATTATAGAATTTAATGCAAGACTCGGAGACCCTGAGGCGATGAATGTCCTTTCTATATTAGAAACTGATTTTACCGACATATGTTACAGGATGGCTACAGGGTCCCTTAATAATAACATCAAATTTTGTCACAAAGCCACGGTTTGCAAATATGTTGTCCCAGAAGGATATGGGGTAAAACCTGTACCAGGAAAAGAAATTATTGTCGATGAAGATGGCATTAAGGATTCAGGTGCAACTATCTATTACGCAAATGTAAATCAAAAGGGTAAAAAACTTTTGACTGACACGTCTAGGTCTATAGCTATTGTAGGAATTGATAATTCTATTGATGTGGCTGAACAAAACTGCGAAAAAGCGTTAAAATTTGTAAAGTGCAATAATGTTTTTGTACGTCATGACATAGGAACAAAAAAGCTTATACAGCGAAGAATTACTCACATGCAGCAATTGCGATCAATTTGAAATGAGAAGAGTAGCCGTAAAAATTGCTTATTTGGGAGAGGACTACAGTGGCTCTCAATACCAACCAGATTTCAAAACTGTGGTTGGTGATGTAATAGCTGATCTAAAGAGGATTAGTGAAGGGAAGGCCGCTAAGTGGTTTAATATTAAAATCGCAGGGAGAACCGACAAGGGTGTAAACGCCCTAAATAATGTTGTGGTGTTTAATACCACCTTTGACAATGATGATACCCTTCTGAAGGCATTGAATTCTGTGTCTAGGAGGATATTTTACAGAATGATAGCAACAGTCGACGAAAAATTTAATCCTCGTCATGCTAGCGAACGTGTTTATAAATATACCTTACCATCAGAAGGCGTTGATTTTACTAAAATAAAAGAATGCACCAAATTATTCATTGATGAACACGACTTCATTAGGTTTTGCAAAAATGACGGTAAATCTACAATCGTTAAATTGTCATCGATAGAAACCGTTTTTGAAGATGATAAAATAATCATAATGTTCAGATCGCAATATTTTTTGCGTAATATGATTAGAAAAATTGTTGCTGCTATTTTAGCAGTGGGAAAGGGTGAGCGTACCATCAATGACATAAAAGAAGCACTTAATGGAAAGCCGATAAATTTTGGTTTGGCCAGAGCTGATGCGCTAACCCTTGTGGATGTAATCTATGATTATATAAGATTCAAGATTCCGTCTAAAAATTATTATAATAATAGAATCAACCAAGAAAGGTTTTCTAATTGTCTTAAAACGGATTTCTTTGATTCATTGTGATTTTCATCCATTTGACGTAACGGATGATATGTATAACAATAACTGAGTGTGGTTTTTTACTGCGGTTGCTTGATGGTTTAACACATTATATATACATCGTGATGTAAGATGTGTCATAAGGACGCGATTACAAGCTTTGGGTACGTTGGATGTTGAGAAAACGTGTTTTCAACGTCTTCCTTTGGGTTTACCGGTGTTACGTACGGGTTTTTGATATATTCGCAACAAAACCATAAGCATTATTACTAAAACCACGACTACGATGATTTCAATTATGAAATAATTGTTATCAGATGGATAGAATTTTTTTTCGCATCCAAGACCTGAAATACTACAAATTTTACTCTCAGTTTCGAGACTGTATACCGTGTTGTTGACATCTCTGGTAAAGAAATCGTAAGTAATATTTTTAGTACTGTTGGCATTGATGCTGACGTTTTGGACGCTGTCTTCTACTTTTTTTCCATTAATTTTAATAAAAACTGGAAGGTCAACGTTTGTGTTATTATTATTTTTCAATGTAAATTTTAATTTTATTGGCTTGACAATTTTTATTGGTATCTCTTTAATACCTACATGCTCTGACTTGTCGCTATTTAAAAAGAATTCTAATTTTAACACGTAATCACCCTCTTCGGGTGCTTTGATATCAATTGACCCATTATGTGATGACCCCGACAATTTTCCGTTATATGGAGATATTGTTCCAGAGGATGAACCAGAAGAATTCAGAAAAGATGCAAGAAAATAGTAATCGTCATTGCCTCTAAGCGTACATTTTAAAGTCTTATTAACTCCGCACCAATCCTGTTCTGGTGTAACGTTGATGTTTGGATCTGTTATATTTGATTCGTCAGCAGCAACATTTCCTAGCATACATATGACCAAAAGAGAAATTATCCCTATTGGTATTATTTTCTGCGTGTAAACACTCCCCTTCTAAAAGCTTCCCATATCGTAATGAAAAGCAATATGATGATCATAACGATAAGAACCCAAATTGCAACAGGCATGCTTCTCATATTGTTGACCACATATCTTCCATCCGCACTGCTATCAGTAATATCAATAATAAAATTTGACGCAATCTTGGATTCAAACGATTCAGGCGTATCTATTGCACCATCGATCGCGTTTATAGTAAACTTGATTGATTTTGGAAATTCATGTGGTCCATATTTGGACGTCAATTTAAGAGAAACTGTAGCCGTATTATACCCTGGCACGTTTATGTTATTTAATTCATTAGTTTCTTTCTCGTTATAAATATAAGTTTTGTGCCAATATTCTTCTATCCGTTCATGGTCAATTTTGAATTTTTTAACGTAATTGTCTTTATTGACGATTTCAAGGGCATACGTAGCATACGAGTCTCCAATCGAATTAATTCCAGCATGGATTTCTATAGATTTACAATCAGTTTTGTCAATTTTGTACCATTTATTGTTGGGATCGTCAAGTACTTCAGTTCCGCAAACTTTGTCATTAAGGTCTTTCAGAGTTATCGATAGATTATTTGAACCTAATCCAACTTTGAGACTTATAGTGCCTTTACCGTAGATAGTAGTGCTATCATTTACCGACGAAATCTGATGGGTCATCTGCTTATCACTATAAAATGACACGTGGTACCAATCTGATCCTCCAGAAATAGTGTATGTCTTGTTTTTTGTATTGCCTTTAGATAACTGTAATGAAAAAATAATTTCAGCTACATCTCCATTAATTGACATTTTATCAATTTTTGAGTCAATTTCTATTTCATCAGTTTTACCGGTTGCTTTATTTTCTCTGGTTACCGCCAAATTATAAACTTTTTCACCACTCCAATTGAGACAATTTATGCTGTCTGACGCAGTGTATAACTGTTTGTCTTTATTTTTGATCGATGCTGAAAGTTCAAGGGATTCACATGTTGGTACAAAAATCTTGTATCTTCCGGATTCGTCCACATCGAAATCGAGTTTCTCATCACCGATAGTTGCAGTGATCTTACCGCTGCCAGCAAGTCCTACAAATCCTGTGAGAGTAAACATTGGCTTACTTGTATTATCAATGTTTATAGTTTCAGCCTTGGAAATATTTTTATACAGCACCTTTTTGGAATCATTATTTATTGCAGTAACACGAAATTTTTTGTCATGTTCTAGATAATATGTGCCATTTGATGCGTCAATTTTCCTTCCGCTATCCATTGGGTCAATATTAACTTTGTAGTTGTTGGCATTCACAATCTTTAGAGGATAATACTCGACAACATCGAAGGTGTTGTTGTTAATTATGATTTTTTTAGTAGTTGGATCTTTAGTGGTTGGCGTTATATGCATGCGCCCTTCGTAATAGTAATGATGATTGGCGTCCGTATGATCGATCTTTATATGCTGTGCGTTTGATGTAATTTTGATATTTGCATTAGATTTGTTTTCTATCTTCATGCCACCTATTTCAATCGGGTAATTTGCATTGTTTTGAACGTTTATGTCACATAGATGTACTTTAAGGTCGGCTTTATCAGTTACTTCTATTTCATCTTTATCAGTTACTTTTACCCCATTAGCATCGACGACATGGTAGTTATCACTCTCATATATCTTGATTTTGCATTTCTCTTTATCAGGTATGTAGAACTTGTAGGATCCAGTCATATCAGTGACAAAATTCAAATTATGATCTTTGATATTAACATTAAATGGTACATAACACATTTTGAGATCGACTGGCTGACATGATACTTTTACTTCGATAAGTTTGCCTTGTTCTAGTTTAATGTCGTGCTTTTCTGAATTACTAACAATATATGAGTCAATAACTGCATCGGACCCCTTATCAGCGTAGGCGTATACTGTGTATTCTCCTTCTCCCAGAGAGACGTCATATTTTCCATCTGGTGAATGCACCGGTATTTGTATACCATCTCTGATGAATAAAATCGTTCCAGCCGTTGTTGTCCCTGATGACGTTTTAAGTTCCCCAGAAATCTTTATCGCATTGTGTCCTGCAGCTTTTCCGTCATCTGACTTTGCTATGTCTACTTTTTCTTTATTAAGACTGTATGCCGAATAAATAACTTTATCACTAATTCCCCTAGGAAGTTTAATTGATAACGATCCATCGATATCGGCGGTTCCAGATGTTTGATACCCTGAACTGTAAATCTTTATCTCGCTATTGGGTGAGAAACCATTGAAGTTAACTGTTTTGGATGACATTGCCGTAATCGTCTTTGATATACCAGTATTTTTAACATTATCGACATCATTGACAATAAGTTCTTGTGTTATGGATATGTAATCTTCGTCAAACTCTATTTTGTATGTTCCATTGGGTACATTGTAAACAGCCATGCCGTCATCGTCAATTTCACTGGTATACGAGACGTTAGCCGTATCAATGAGCTTTGCTTTTTTACCGGATAATGATTTTAATCCAAACTCATCTTTAAATGTCAATGTAACCTTACATGTTTTTGTTTTGGATTCTACATCTTCATTAATTTTAAATTCTACACCCTTATTGTCTCCGGGAATAATCATGTGGGTTTTTGCTACATATGTGGTCTTTTCATCTAGTGACGTGATTTTCACATCATAAACGTCGGGAACAATGTTTTTTATTGATATCTCGTTCGATGACCCTTCATATTTGCCCTCTGTACCGGTAGTCTTTCCTTTCATAACAACCTTCACTTCGAGTCCAACATCTTTGCCATCCTTATCAACACAGTTTCCATTAACAGATGTTTGTGGAATATTGGCATCATATTTATCGCCAATCTTTACAGTTTTGATTGGCATTCCATCAGAAAGGTTGTTGCTTCCAGTATAAAAGTTAATGGTAGATTTCTGATTGGTAACGTTAAGATTGAATTTACCGTTGTTATCTGTATATGTTGTAGATCTGACCATTCCATCTGGATCGATGGCACTAACACGCACTCCTTTGACACCGGAATCACGACAATTAACAGTACAACTAACAGTTCCAGAAACAGTTATTCCATCGGAATTGGGGATGTACTTCAAAAACACTGGAAGTCCACTAAGATAGTTGATGAGTCCTCCTTCCTTTTCCTGTTTTGATATTGCATCGGCGTAAAGCATTTTAGTCCATCCGTCAGATGATGCTGTTGCACTCTTGTCTGGATTATACATGACGAACCAGTGATCAAGCTCTGCTACATAGTTAGAGAGCCCATATCCAGGTTGTGCCTTGTATTTACCATCACTGAGTGTTAGCTTAGTAAGATAATCCAATGTATCGTCAATCTCGGCTTCTTTTGGGGACATTCCTATATACGATCTCCACAGGAAAGTGTTGTACATTTTATCTGTGTAAGAATAATAGACTATGCCTGTGTTTGTAACGGTGCGACCATCAGTAAACTCTCTAGTTGTTTTATTGTCCGCAACGGTATAACCATTACTAATGACCATATCGTTAAACGCGGAACTGCGCCAATAGTACATAGGGAATATTGACCCATCAATCATAAAATGCGAGATTTTACATCTGTCTCTTAAAGCATCATACATTTTTGAGATCGTAAACCCATCATATTTCTTGGTAAGAAACCACTTTCCGTAAAGATATGATATGTTTTCATCGGAAACGGATTTACTGACAGTACTAAAATCATCTTTACCGATAACATCAGATCTGAATTCACAAGGATTGTTGACAATTCTCATGAGCTTGCAGTAGTCTTCTTCTTCGAGTCCTGCTTTATTAAGTTTATCTTTTATGTCGTCGTCAAATCCCGTCTGTTTTAAGGTGTAGATAAGCATCGCAGCCGTAGACGACCCATTTATGCCGTTAGAAAGAAAGATATTTGATACGGCTACCGCACCATTTCCCTTGGAATCAGTAATAACATCGAACCCACCAAAAGTGGATGCATCGTTAGAATTGCTAGACCAGCAGACCATTGCTCCGTTTTTGTCTGAATGTTGATATGTAAGAAGAGCATTGTTGACATCAGTAATATCGTATCCAACAAGACCAGGGTCTGGTCCATAAAGATCATTGTTCTGATTAACAGAAATACTTGCGTCTACAGCATACACCACGTTAGGAGCGATCAACAGAAAAATAGTAGACAGTATTGATACAAATGGCGCAGGCTTGATGAGTTTCTTCCAAAATGTTTTGAAATTAGCTGTCTTGAAAGATGCAAAATATGATTTAAAATCGATGGAATTGAATAACCATGTCATGACATATGAAAATCCAATTGCGAATACAAACGAGAACATTGTAGCATAACTCTGCGACTTCCACCCATAATAAGTTCCAAAAAATATTATCATGAACACTGTAATATATTTGTGAGACCCAATGTTTTTACGAATGTTTATGAGCATTGAGATAACCATCGCTAAACTAAACCACAATGCGACGGGTCCAAAAAATGTTGACATTCGCGAGATTGACATTTTACTTGCGACTAATTTTGAGACTTCTGGTGCATAACCACTGTTACCGTAAACAACTGAATTAAAAAGATTTGGCGTTATAACAGCTAGCCCGATGAAAAACGCAAGTGTAATAATGGTAAACACAGGAATCGTGATTGCACAAGGCATGGTTTGAAGCATTGAAAAAGCAACACATATCGCAATTGCAAACATAGTTGCTATGAAAATTCCTGATAAAACATTGTTCCAGAGGCTTGCTGGTATGTAGTATGCTGTTGCAACAATCATTCCAATAAGAATTATTATTGAAAAATACAGAATTGGTAATCTGGAATCAATATTCCTGAGACGATCGACAATAACTACGGCGACCATAACAAAAATAAGTGTAACGACTACGGGACGAAAATTACTTGTCGAAATTGTAATGAGTGCCAGAATAGCCCCCGATATTAGTCCATACTTCATTGATCGATGATTATTTTTCACTACGTTGTCTAATTTGTCTTCTTTTGGAAGGATATTAAACGATTTTATTCCTTTAATGAATAAAGTAAAAAATATGGTTATGAGAAGAAGATGCCATCCGACCTCGGCACCATTAGAAAACACAGTCTGAGAGATTACAACGGGACAAAATGCCATAAAGATGGCGGTGAAGTACCCTGCTTTTCTTGTTCCAACAACTTCCATACCAAGAATGTACGCTATTACTACGGTAATTGTTCCACATAAAACGGCGAACGTCCCGAGCGCAAGCGATGCCGCCACAATTGGAGGCACTCCGGCGTTCATAACACCTGCTGCAATACCCGCAATGATGAAATCGATAACTATGGGATTTCCGTTAATAGAACCACATGGATAACATAATGAACTGACTGGCCCGAATACATTGTTGCCTTTTAATATTTGTACTACCGTATGTAGGTGTTCTGATGCTTCTAATCCTCCGGACAACGCAAACATATTATCCGTTGATGTACCAAAAGAAAAAGCAGCCCTTATGACAAAGGCTATAATAGCTATCATCCCTACAATGATGACTGAGGTTTTCTTTCCAGTGGACCACAAACTTTTTTCTTTTAAATGTGGAGCGGCCTCTGTACAAGACCCTTCCGATTTCTTGCTGGTTTTTGGCATTATAGGTTCTCCACTCTACAAACTAGTTACCGGTTATGAACATTGTATTTATATAGTTACAGTAAACACGTCACACCGCAAAAACAAAAATCTTAATAACTGAGGATATTCCGCCGTCTCCTTATAATCTCTAGTGTTTTCCTGTGAATCTTCATCAAATATCGAAGCTATTTTGGTACTTATTTTAACAGGGTGTAGTCAAAGTTGCAACTGTTTATCTTAAAAATATTTAGTTGATGTACCTAGTAATGAACATTAAGAAATTAGATTGTGGATCTGCACGATCTGGACCATTAGCCAATGGTTGCAAATACTGTATGAAGGGGAGCAAAATGGTTCTCTTTATCACTGGAAAATGCAAGACCAGTTGTTACTATTGTCCAATATCATTTGAAAAAAAAGGTAAAGATGTAATTTACGCCAACGAATTGAAGATATCTGATATGAGCGAAATATTGGAGGAAGCAGAATCGATGAATGCTGAAGGGACCGGTATTACCGGAGGAGACCCCTTATTCGATGTTTCGCGTACGACAGCGGCAATCAAACTTTTAAAAGACTTCTTTGGAAGGGGTCACCACATTCACCTATATACATCAACTATCGATCCTGAAAAAGTAGGTGAACTCGTCAATGCGGGACTTGATGAAATAAGATTTCATCCTCCTCTGTATCAATGGGAAAAAATAAATTGCTCTACACTAAAAGAAATAGTAGAAATGAATGTTGATGTGGGAATCGAAGTGCCGGCACTCCCAGATCATGAAAAAGAACTGTCTACTTTGTTATCTTATGCGTCTGAAATTGACGTTAAATTTGTCAACCTCAACGAGCTTGAATTTTCTGAAAGTAACTGGAATATGATGAGTTCTTGTAATTATGATATAAAAAATGAGATCTCAGCAGCTGTCAACGGCTCTGAAGAGACTGCACTTCGTATGATGGAGAAACATTCAAGCATCTCGATTCATTACTGTTCATCATGCTTTAAAGATAGTGTTCAGCTCAGAAAAAGGCTTATCCGAAAAGCTAACAGAATAGCCAAAAAGTATGACGTAGTGACAGAAGATGGAACTATACTGAAAGGATATGCATGCCCAAGAAATTTGGAAGATGCTACGTTGTTTCTAATAAATGAATGCAATGTACCGGGCGAATTGATATTCATAGATAAAAAAAATAATAGACTTGAAATCGCTCCGTGGATTCTTGAGGACATAGCGAACGATCTTCCATTTGAATGCTACATATCCGAACAATATCCTACTGCAGACGAGCTTGAGGTAGAACGTATTCCTTTAAACTGATAAGAATTGAGAAGCTGCTTGTCACCTGCAGAAATTTCCAGTCTAAGAATTTAATCAATCAACACTGATACTTTGAATTTCATGATGCCTGTTGACAATGTTTCTGGCAATACGAAGATTTTTTCCAGCCTTACCAATTGCTCTCCCTTTCAATTTAGGATCAACCGTGACTGTGGCATGAGTAATATTCTCACGTTGTTCAATCTCAACTTTTTGAGGACCATAGATATGAAACACGTTCATAACAAATTGCACTGGGTCATCAGAATACTCGACAACCTGAATGTTTTTACCTGTTTTTTCTTTAAGTTTAATTACGTGCTCTCCTTTTTTTCCAACAGCAGTGTGCCCCTGTCCCTTTTCAACTACATAAACTAGTTTGTTTTCTGTATCCATACAGTCGATAACACTGGTCTTCGTTACTGCTTCGAATAATGAAATATATCTAAGAGTATCCTCGGTAAATACAATATCTGCGGGCATATTCTCACAGTGTCAAAATATTGGATGTACCTTTATCGATAACCACCAGCGCAGAAACTGAAAACGGCTTACCACAGAGGGCTCCTAACTCCATATTATTTCCCTCGTAAGTATGGACTTTTACTCCAATATCTTTAGCTTTTAACATTTCGCTGGGGCAGTTCTCAGCTAAAATTACCATTTGCGCTTTTCCAGACTTTACTGCCTTTTCTGTTTGGTCCACTCCAAATTCTACGTGTCCCGTAGTAATTGCAGCTTTTAATGCTTTACTCATGTCTATCATTCTTTATCACCCTTTTTCTTTGGTGTGTAAATAAGATTTACTGCACC
>JAKSHX010000089.1 GCA_024399155.1 archaeon
GGTGCGACACGTTCCTAACTGAAAAGGTTAGGCACTAATACAAGAACGTGAAGTTCTGATTAGGAGAACTGATAATTCGATAGGTGGAATGAGAGAGTAACGTCTTAAAACGCCTACCCTGAGACTCCGAACGGCTCTTGTCAAAAGCAGGATGTTCGTAAGCTCGGTAAAGTCGGCGGAAGCATACCCAAACAGATAGTATTATGCTGTGGAAAGGTAGATATAGGTATCTGCTGTATGTGACACGCCGGGGGTCTAAAAATATCTATGGTGAGAATGATAGAAATATCTGACGAACTTGTGAATGTACGGGTCTAAACCTTTTGATATGCAGAAATGCATATTTCCATTCAGATTGGAAGTCAGTGCGGTTGAGTAAAATTCCTATGTATGAAAAACCGTATATTGTTACAGGCAATATCAAGCTGACAGGCTCAGAGCAAGCACCTAAGGAGAAATGTACAGATAGAATTATCGGAACGTGGTAAGCCACAGGACACAGTAGTGGTACAGACGAAGCAAATAAGCTGTTTTATCTGTGGTGAAAGTGGTGCCACAGTACCTATGAAGCAGTGATAATAAACTGTGGAGGGATAGGCACCAGTCATCAATAAAATAAATTATCAAAATATCAGAAAAGACGTAGGATTCGAGTAAGACAAAAATTCACTTTCCGAGAAAGGACGGTGATATCCTATGCCAAAGCTGAAAGACCAAAAACTACGGCATAATGAGTATTACGATATGCAAAGCAAATATGATGAACTCTATGCTGAAAGCAAAGAGGGATTTGTGTTTAAAAATCTTATGGAAATTATTCAATCGGATAAAAACATAAGGCTTGCATATCGGAATATCAAAAACAACAGCGGCAGTCACACTGCAGGCGTTGACAGAAAAACAATAAGTTTTATTGAAAATTTTGATGAAGAAAGTTATGCCAGAAAAATAAAAGCAAAATTTGCTAATTACAATCCGAAAGCTGTTAAAAGAGTTGATATTCCGAAACCAGACGGAAGAACCCGCCCATTAGGAATACCGACGATATGGGACAGAATAATCCAACAATGTATTCTTCAAGTATTAGAACCGATTTGTGAAGCAAAATTCTATGAACGCAGTAATGGCTTCAGACCTAACCGTTCAGCGGAAAATGCCATAGCACAGGCAATGTTCTATATGCAACAAGTTAATCTGCATTATGTGGTAGATGTTGACATCAAAGGTTTCTTCGATAATGTAAATCACGCAAAACTTATTCGTCAGATGTGGTCACTCGGAATACAGGATACAAAACTTTTAAAGGTAGTCAGAAGAATGCTCAAAGCACCTGTTCTAATGCCTGACGGACAACTGATATATCCCGACAAGGGAACGCCGCAAGGAGGGATATTATCACCGCTGTTGTCTAATATCGTATTAAATGAGCTTGACTGGTGGATATCAAGCCAATGGGAGACATTTCCCACACGGCACGAATACCACGCAAGAGGTGACAAGATTGACGCATTGAAACGTAACTCAAAATTAAAAGAAATGTATATTGTTCGTTATGCGGATGATTTTAAAATCTTTTGCCGTACACGGAGTGATGCGAAAAAGATTTTTGCGGCGGTTGAAAAGTGGCTGGACGAAAGACTGCATTTGGAAATATCACCTGAAAAATCGAAAATTGTAAATCTTAAAAAACAATATTCTGATTTTCTGGGATTTAAACTCAAAGTTCATAAGAAAGCTGATAAATACACCGTAATCAGCCATATCAGCGATAAAGCGGCAAAGAAAATTGAAAACAATCTGATTGAACAAATCAAGCAGATAAAAAGAGCCTCTGATGAAAAAGAACGGCACAGACTGATAGCCCTTTACAATTCTAAAGTAATAGGCATACACAACTATTACGATAAAGCAACACACGTCAGCGTTGATTGTAACAGAATTGCATACAGAGTTAAAAAGGTTATGAAAAACAGATTCGGGAAATACCTGAGAACTAAAAAACAGCTTTTGAAAAAAGAAACGGAATCAGAAATCAGAATTTCGGAAGGAGCATATATACACGACCGATACGGCAACAGTAAACAAATGAGATATGTCAACATATATCCCATTGTGCCTGTCGGATACGTAAGAACAAGATTTCCGCTTTGGAAACGAAAAGAAATCAATAAATATACTCCTGAGGGAAGAAAGAGTATTCATAAAAACCTTGATATGGATATATTCACTTTGAAACGTCTAATGGAAAACCCTGTCAGCGGAAGAAGTGTTAAATATGCCGATAATCGAGTTTCAAAATATGCAGGTCAATGCGGCAAATGTTATGTAACAGAAAAACCGTTGAAATTTGATGAAGTGCATTGTCACCATATCAGACCCTTAAAATATGAAAAGAATGATAGTTATGAAAATCTTGTCATTGTACACAAGTATATTCATATTCTGATTCACGCTACTAAAGAAGAAACAATAAAGCAATATTTATTGTTGGTTGGCAAAGAAAATATCAATATTAAGAAATTAAACAAGCTGCGTTCAGCAGTCGGAAATGAAGTCTTAACTTTGGATATTTATTGATAATGATTTGATGATGATGGAACGCCGTATGAGGGGAAACTCTCACGTACGGTGTGAAGCGGGGGAAAAGAGCGAGTGCTACGCACAGACTCTTACCTATCGCTATC
>JAKSHX010000090.1 GCA_024399155.1 archaeon
CCTTTTATTTTAAGTAATTACGCTATTTTTTCTAACTTGCGAAACTTGAATAAAGGATATATATGTCAAGCACTTGATGTGTGTCATGGATATACGGATTTGGATTTTGTCGAATCGCTTGCAACGACAATATTTGATTTAGATGAGAATGAGTCATATATAGAAGAGAGAGCTGAAGCACTCAAAATGGCTGTTTCAAGAAAAATTGTAATCTCTTCTAAATGTGAAAAGCTTTTGGCAAATAAACTTGAAAAAATAGCTACAGATCGTTTGAAGGGATATCATCATGCAATGAAATTTATGACTTCTCTAACAAATGGGGAAAAGTCTTTGATGATTAAATGGTTTGGTATTGGTGCAATTGGCATATGTGATTTGCGTGATGTATATCCAGACCTTTTCCATTATATGGAAGATTTGAGTTGTGACCTTGAACAAGAATGGATACATTCTTATATATACGAATATCGCTCATCAAAGATTGCAAATTGTTATTCCAATAAAATAGCATCTTTTATCAATGAGCATAATAACTCTGAGGTAGCCTTTAATAAATGGTATCAAGCATTTAGTACTACTCGCACTCAATTAGAAGGGCGTGAAGACATAGAGGTTTATTACTGGATTGATGGTCTTGGTATTGATTGGATTCCTTACATAGCAGACATAATAAAAGCTCATAAAAATGATAATTTTTATCTGAATGAGATTATCATTGCCAAAGCACTATTGCCGACGAAAACTTCGGTGAACAAAGAATCACTTGAAAAAATAGCCAAAGGTGTTTTGCCAAAGAAAGGAGACATAGATGAGAAAGCACACAAAACACGACCATATCCAGATTATATAATTGATGACCTCTACGAAGTACGCCATGCTATAGAAAATGTACTGGCAGAAAACCCAGGAAGAAAAATCGCAATAGTATCTGATCATGGCATTTCTTATTTGTCACAATTCTGCCAAGGTTTCAACCTACCAGAAGTAACCAGTGATCATAGTGGAAGAATTGCCATCAAGAATAATGGTATGCTAACAGCAGATAGTAAATATATTATCTTAGAAGACAAGAAAACGATGTGTGCATTGCGACATGAGTCACTATGCGCCAAGATAGGAGAAGGCAGTGGTTGTCACGGTGGATGTACACCCGAAGAGGTTCTTGTTCCTATTTTTATTATATCTAACCAAGAGACTGTAAAGCATTGGACGGCAATTCTTGAAGATACCGAGGTTTTAACTGCATCACCTATTGTTCATTTTACAATAAAAGGCGTAAAAGTTGGCGATAAACCAACAGTAACATATAATGGAAAATCATATATTCTAAAGCATATTAATGATGCAAAATACGAGACACCATTATTGCAATTGCAACAAGATATTGATGATATCAGCATCAAAATTGGTACAATTAGCGAAAAATTCAAGATAAAAATAAAAGCAGGCGTAGAAGAAGATGATCCATTTGCGTTTTAATCGTATATGATATGAAAGAAGAAATCAAAGAAAAAGTGCAGCGGTATTTTGCACAGATGTCAATATATAAAGACCCTAATTCCACAAATAGTCTGTTCGCAGGACGTAATCTTCCTTCCTTTGTTAAGGATTTCTTGCTTAGACGATACCTGAAAGGTACGGAAGTTGACAGAGTTGGACTATCATCTTTTTTAGATACAGTGATTCCTAAAAATGCCACTGACGTAAAGGATAAGTTATCTTGTGGAAAGGAATTGACGTTACTCGCCAGATTTATCATCTATATTGATTTAGTTAAGGGGGTACGAAGATTTGCCATTCCAGATATGGGTATAAAACTGAATGAAGGTCAAATACCAGAACACATATATAGTCAGCATTCTGGAGAATTAGTAGATGGGGAGAAATGGGGCATTATCAAGTTGTGTCTCTTACCAGATGATGACGGGAAAAGAAATCATGTGGAAATGGTAGATTTCAAACCATTCAAGCCATATAAAAGTGTTGACATGGATTTTCTCAAAGAGGCCAGGAAAAACTTTACAACAGAAGAATGGATAGATTTGATACTTTCATCTATTGAATACGAACCTGACTCGTTTGAGAATATGCATCAGAAGTTAGAGTTCTTGACACGTCTTTTTATTTTTGTTGAACCTAGACTTAATGTCATAGAGCTTGCCCCAAAGGGAACTGGTAAGTCTTATGTTTTTGGCAATTTGTCAAAATACGGATGGCTTGTAAGCGGAGGAAAAGTGACACGAGCCAAGCTGTTTTATGATAAACAAAAACAGCAAAATGGAATTATTAAAAATCATGATTTTACTGTTTTTGATGAGATTCAGACGATAGTATTCCAAGAACCAGCTGAGATACAGGCTGCATTGAAAGCATATTTGGAACAAGGCAAGACAACTATCGATAATAATGAATTTTCGTCTGAATGTGGACTGATGTTAATGGGAAATATTCCATTAACAGAGGCTCGTTTGCCTAAGACTAATAAGTATTTTGACAACCTTCCTCAGAATTTCCGCGAATCTGCTTTGTTAGACCGTTTCCATTGCTTTATTGAAGGATGGTATTTGCCAAGAATCAATACAAGTATGATTTACAAAGGATGGACTCTAAACGTAGAATATCTGTCGGAAGTTATGCATGCACTCCGTACCGAGAACCGCTATGGAATATTATTTGAT
>JAKSHX010000091.1 GCA_024399155.1 archaeon
GTGCATTTTTTAGTCCTTGGTAAATTGACTGGGGTACTCCGAAATAATCGTAGATGCTTCCATTGTTAAACTCAATTCGTAGCAAAGAATGCAACGGATCATAACCAACAGCCTTCAAGTTTGAAGAAATAACACTTTCCATATGGATTGTAAACATAAATGGATATCCTTTTTTTTTGAAAGTTAATTTGTTCTAAAAGAGAGACGAGCCGAACCGGCTAAGCCGGTCCGGCGATAACTCATCTTAGTGGAATAGCCCATGCTTTCAGACCATAGTCCCAAGCGTCAAGCATTCGGTTGGAATTCTTGACTCTACGGAAACGGCAAAAGTAAACCTTCCCGTTTTTGTGGCTTGTCTGAGAGATGGGCAGATGCTTATCTGCCATATCATCCTCATAATTGGAGGTTTGGGCGCCTCTTGGATGATAGAGATGCTGTTAAATTAAAGGCATCCTTCTATATTTGAGCTGCTGAGGTTAAAGCAGCAATAAGGAAGGATTCATCCGACCTTACGGGAGTTCGCAACTGCAATTGCGAACTCCTTTTTCGTACTCTTAAATATAGTAAACAAATTTGCAGTATGGAAGGTTTTTCTACAAATCTTTGTGCCTTTTTTTTGTCTTTTTATAATTATTTTTAAATAATATTTGACAAATTTTTAAAAATTTATTGATATTTATGTCGGTAATTTGCTAAATTTGGCTTGAAATTTTCACGAAGGAGGACTTGAATGATCATAAGAGCTTCGTTTGAGAATATTTATTCATTTAATGAAGAAACAAGCATAAGTTTTGTTGCCGGAAAAAGTGACAACCTTGAGGAACTTGTTGTTCGAGCCCAAAAGAGGGATGAAATCTCCCTTCTGAAATCTGGTATTATTTATGGTGCAAATGCATCGGGCAAAAGTAATGTCATAAAGGCAATTCATCTGCTCAAGGAAATTGCTTGTGGAAAGTGGCCCGCAAACCTTATTGAACCATTTAAACTAAAAGAACCCGATAACGAACCTTCTAGAATTGAAATTGAATTCAAGTCCGGGGCAAAATATTTTGCTTACGGAATGAAATTCAATATTCAGGGCGTTGTTGAAGAATGGCTTTATGAAGTTAAGGCGCGTTCTCAGAAAAAGGTTTTTGAACGTACTGTTAAACCGGGAGAAAACAGCATCACGCTGGGAGAAAAGAAACTTAATACAGAAACTGCAAAGTTTATCGAATTCCTAGCAAAGGCAACGCCGTCAAAAAAGAGTTTTCTATCAGAATACAATAGCAGGAACGGTGAAGGCATTGACTCTATTAAGGACGCTTATAGTTGGTTCGACGAAACTTTGCGAATCATATTCCCCGAATCTAGATTTCAAGGTTTGTCCTTTAAAATAGAAGAAGACAAGAATTTTGAAAAATCATTCAATTCTCTGTTAAAGTACTTTAATACCGGCATCGACCGGATTAAACGCATTCCGATAAATAAAGAAGAACTCAAGCTGTCTAGCGATATTGTTGCCGAAATACAGTCTGAACTAAAACCTGATAGTAAAAACATCGTCTTTTCTGGAAATGGAGAGGATTTGTATTTCTTCGAAATGGCAGAAGATGGATCGGTAAAGATTTCTATGCAGAAAACCGTCCATAAGGGATCGGATAATAAGGAATACACCTTTAATATGCACGAGGAATCGGATGGGTCTATTAGATTATTCGACCTTATTCCTATGTTGATTATGCTGAAACTGGGCAACTATGTTTTCCTGGTTGATGAAATTGATAGAAGCCTGCATCCTAGGCTTTCGTACCAAATTTTTGATTTCTTCTTGCAAAGACTTGCTCGAGATAGCGAATGCCAGTTGATTGCAACAACACATGAATGTAACCTTCTCGATACGAAAATATTTAGAAGAGATGAAATCTGGTTTGTGGAAAAAGAGAAGAACGGGGCTAGTCACGCTACATCTCTAGTGGAATTTGATTTTAAGGAAGACATAAAGAAGGGCTACCTGCAAGGTCGTTATGGAGCCATTCCATTCTTTACATCGCCAGTGAATCTTAAACTATAGGGATAAAATGCGAAAATTTAAGGGTTATGGAAGGGTTGAAGGCGGGAAATCATCACGCCTGGTTGTGATTGCCGCAGAAGGCCGCTACACTGAAAACATCTATTTTGAAACAATCAAAAATAGTCAATGCGCGGTCAATGTTCATGTTGAAATTCTGAAAAGGGACGACAATAGTTCTAACCCAGAAAATGTTGAACAGCAACTTGAAACTTTTGCTAAGGAATTTGACCTTGACAAAAAGGATCAATTGTGGCTGGTCATCGACAAAGATAAGTGGCTTGACAAAACATTGTCCGAAATAGCCACTCGCTGCGAACAAAAAGAATATATGCATTTTTGCCTTAGCAACCCATGCTTTGAGCTATGGCTGCTATTGCATAAGATTGATGTTTCTCAGATTAGCGACTTGGAGAAACAGAAACTTTTGGACAACAAGAGAGTATCCAAGAGTGGAGACCCGTTGCTGAAGAAGCGTCTTCGTGAATTGATGGGTGCGTATTCAGAAGCGTCTTATGATGCAGAATCTTTGATGCCTTTTGTTCAGGATGCCATTAA
>JAKSHX010000092.1 GCA_024399155.1 archaeon
AAAAATTCTGGTCTTTATTTTATCAGTTATATTCAGTTATTTTATCAATCCGCTGTTTTTCAACAAAAGTTCCAGGTCTGTCCCCTTTGTTTTTTTCATAAGGATTTTCAAAGCTTTCTTTTCTTTCCAGTTTAATGGAAGTTCATCAGCAGATTTTTTATCTACACCATAATAGCAGGCACGCAAAAGTTCACGAACATCGTACTGACTTCCCCAAACTTCTGGAACGGCACGGTCCACATTAAGCAATGTATAAGCCGACTCCATACCTGTACGGATAGAATATTCTGTTGTGAAGATTGTATCTCTTGGTGTTTCAGCAAACTGACCGATGAATGCAAAGTTTACAGCTCCATCAGGCACAACTTTTGGACGGTCACTTTCCTTACGTGGCTGGAAAAATGCATTGATGTAAGGCATGTAGCAGGTTGTTGTATTACATTTTTCTGTAGCGTATTCCTTAATCTTTTCAGCTGGAATTCCAATGTGATAAAGCCATTCTTCTGCAATCTCTTCACCTGTACATTCTCGCATTGGCTTTTTCATAAAGTTTCCAGGTTTGTTTGTGCTGAGTGCATAGAACCAGACAAGAACTGTATCTTTATCCTGAGCCTTGAACTGTGGCTGACGGTTGATTGTCCATGAACAGTACCAGTTTTCTGTAGAATCTTTTACAGTAACAATTCCACCGGTTGTAACTTTTCCTTCACGAGGATCACGCTTACAAACGTTGATAATATGCTGAATGATGTCTTCATCTTTTGTGGCAATTGTAGCACTCATCCAGTTTGTAGCCTCAGGATCATCACAGAAGTTATCAGGATTTCCAAATTCACCATTGATTGCCTGTGCCGCAATGTTTTTCCACATATCCCAGCTTTCGCCGCCACCAACTCTGATTCCGCTTAAATCAGGCGCATGAGTCTGGTCACCATAACAAGAAGTATCTGTACAGCAGCCGTTTGTAATGAAAACCAAATCATCTTCTGTAAGGTCGATTTTCTTTTCTTCGCCACCTTTTGTGTAAACAATCTGCTTTGCAACTTTTTTGTTTGGCTTGTTGTCAATTACAACGTTTGTAACATTTACGCCAAATTCAATCTGAACTCCGTGTTTTTCAAGCCATTTCTGAAGTGGAAGAATCATACTTTCGTACTGATTGTATTTTGTAAAACGAAGAGCAGAAAAATCTGGTAAACCGTCAATGTGATGAACATAACGGCAAAGGTAACGCTTCATTTCCAAAGCAGAAGACCAGCGCTGGAAAGCAAACATTGTCTGCCAGTAAAGCCAGAAGTTTGTAGACCAGAATGAATCTGGTAAAATGTCGCTGATTTTCTTTCCTTCCAGTTCTTTTTCCTGAGTGATGAAAAGTTTTGAAAGAGCTAATGCACTTTCTCTATCAAGAGCAAATTTTTTATCTGTGTGAGCATCCTGACCACAGTTGATAGAAGCACGGCAAAGTGAATAGTTTGGATCGTGTTTGTTGAGCCAGTAATATTCATCAAGAACAGAAACGCCTGGAGTTTCAATAGATTCTACATCGCGGAAAAGATCCCACATACATTCAAAATGGTTGTCCATTTCACGACCACCGCGCATGTAAAATCCTTTTGTAATATCTTTGCGGCCATCACATGAACCGCCAGTCATGTCCAGCTTTTCCAGAAGATGAACATTTTCACCTTTTAACTGACCGTCACGAACACAGTAAAAAGCTGCAGCCAGACCTGCAAGTCCTGTTCCAATAATATAAGCTGATTTTTTATCAGCTCCCTGTGGTTTTTCTGGATGAGCAAATGCTTCATAAGTTCCAGCTGAATAATACATACGTTACCTCCGTAAAGTTGTTGTTTGGTATAATTAATTTCAATTAATTTTTAATGTTGTAATTAATCTAATACCAAAATATTCAGATGAAACTAAACAATTTGCTACATTTGTCGTAATTTTAGACATTTGTCGCAATTTGTACAATTTTTTTTTGATTTCAGCGATTTTAGATCTTATTTCTTTTTCCCAAGATTATTCAAAGAATGTTCAATTGTTCCCTGCAACAGAATCCCAAGGCGACTTACGATCTTTTCAGGATCATCTTCCATATCATTACGAATCCAGTCTTTCACTAGTGCTACAAAAGCAAACTTATAGAAATCCGCAATAAATTTTACATCTTCTTCTTTTACAATATAATTCTGGGCTTTTTCATTAACTACAGAATAAATGATAGGATAAACAAGATTATATAGATGAGTTGTTAATAGTTCAGAAGGAGCATTTTTATAGACATTCAAAGTAAAAGATTTTTTCTTTCTAAATTCTTCAAATATAGTTACAAAATTTTCCTGCCAGGTTTCGTAAGAACAGGAATCCTTCAGAAGCTCTTTTTCATCTTCAAGCCACATCCATTCCAGAAGATCAATAATATCCCTGAAATGATAATAAAAAGTCTGCCGGTTTATTCCCACTTTTTTAGAAATGTCTTCGATTGTGATTTTGTTCAGATTTTTTTCGTTCAGAAGTTCTAGCAAAGCTTTTGCTATTTCCCGTTTTGTTAATTCCTTCATATTAGTTATTATAAACGAAATTTAAACATAAA
>JAKSHX010000093.1 GCA_024399155.1 archaeon
GGAGTTAAGATTTGAGAGGGTGATTATAAATGAAATATAGAAAGATTTACAAAATAACTGTTGAAGCTGATGATGAAAATCAGTTGCCTAATGAGGATGAAATAGAACTTATAATCAATAAAATTCCTTCTGATTTCAAATATCATATAGATTCCGAAGAAGTAAAGAACTGTGAAGACTGTATGTGTGCTGATGTTGATAATGGCAGAATTTACTGTCATTTTCAGCATCGTTTCAGGGAAAGCGGCGTTGCGTGTAATTGGTGGCATCAAAAAGAAAATTAAATTTTGAGGAGAATAATAATGATTGAAATAATTGAAAGACATGATCCTAAGGAATTTGAACCGAAATATAAGTTTACTTGCAGCAAGTGTCATTCTGTCGCGATAATTACAGAGGATGAAATCAAGCTTGGTTCTCAGTACAATGAGGTATGTGCATATTTCCAGTGTCCTGTTTGCCGAACAAACTATAACGGAGGTAATAGTAGGAGAGATATATTAAACCGTGCAGAGTTTAAAGCGCATCTTGTGAGGTGATTAATACGACCGACAGAGAATTTTTAACATATCTCCAGAACATCAGGGATAAACAGAAAGAAATGTATCTGAAGTTAAGCCCAGGATATGAACAAGCTAAGGAAAAAGGCAGATACCTTGGAATTGAACGAGCATGTTTCCAATTTGAACTGGAGATAATAAACAGGGAACGTGAGGCGATTAAATGTTAATACCGGCTGTACTTAAAAAAGAAGAAATTAAAAAGGCTTTTCAAAGCTTCTATTATACAGACGATATGCTCTATGAAACCGGAAGTATGTGTTCTTGGCTTCCAGACATACCGGAACAAACTAATGACGGTGGTGATATTCAATATGCCATCATGGATGGAGATAAGTTAGTCGGATGGCTCGGATATTATATTGACTTTTATAATAATTGTGCTAATCATTTCGGTTTATTCTCATTTGACAGAGGCAATCCCGTTGTAGGTATAGATGTATATAAAGAGTTTAAGAAACTCTTAAATACATATAATCTTCATAGGATTGAATGGAGAATGATAGGCGGAAATCCTGTTGAAAAAACTTATGACAATCTGTGTTTTAAGTATGGCGGAAATAAACACGTTCTTCACGATGCCATCAGGGATAGGTATGGTAAATACCATGATGATGTAATATATGAGATTATAAACTAAATGCGGATTTTATGAGGTGATAAGATGGAATACAAAATAGCATACGCCGGATGCATGATAGTTAATGCCGATAGCGAAAAAGAAGCAATGGACATATTTGACGAAAACCCCGAAGAATTCTTGTACGATGTAAGAAAGATAATATTGGTTGAACGATGTAACGGAGATATGTATGACGTAGCTGACGATATAGTCGATGTGATAGTTGATGCTATTAACGGCTAAAAAATAAATTTTACGGAGGAATAATTATGTTTGAAGGTATAATTGGAAGCAGACTCATCAATATTACTGATGATTACATGACATTTGAAAAGGATGGAGAGGAATTTGTTGCATACTTTGATACTTGCGATGGTGATTGCTGTGGGTATGCTGATATTAAAAACACATTGCTGTTTGATAATAGTTCAGAAATAAACCCTATTATAACCAAGATTGAAAAAGATGATATGGGCGATGATAACCATGATGCTTGTAAAATTACCTTGTTCGGTATGGACAAGGCTATTGCTACAATTGAAGCAGAAGCAGGAAGCGGAAGCGGATGGTGTTACGGTGCTTGTGTCACCGTAGAATGTAAAGGATTGGATCTTCACGAAGACATCTGCAGCTGGTAAAACGACCGTATTTTGAGGTGATAAAATGTATGCAATAAGAAATATTATTACAGGCAAGTTTCTGTATGGAACAGATTACAGATATAATCCACCGCATCAGAGAACGTCATTCAAAGAAATGAAAACATACGAGTCATTGGCAAAAGCAAAATCAGATTTAAAGCATAGAAGATGCAACAGTAATTACCAGATAGTTGAAGTGAATGTGAAAGTTACTGCTATTGTAAATATGATTGATGAAAAATAAATTTGAGGTGATAATATGGAATGGCATGTAGTGTCATTTGATGACGAAATGGTTCACGGATTTCCATGTGAAGAAGGTGAATATTTGTTTACTGATGGTGTAGATGTAATAATAGATGATTTTTGTGTGGATGTAGATGAAGACGGAAACTATACCTGTTGGTTAGACAAATGGGATATAGACAGTGTAACAGCATGGATGCCGCTGCCGAAGCCGTATAAAAAATAAATTTCATAGCGTAGCCGAGAGTGACTGAAAGTAGCTGAATGTATTACACATTGTGCAATTATTGCACAAACTGATTGCACATGTGCGTTTAAAGCAATGATTTGAAGAAAAATATGCAAAACAGGAGGATAAAATGAAATACAACGTGTTTATCGTATGT
>JAKSHX010000094.1 GCA_024399155.1 archaeon
CGACTTGCAGTGTGTGCAAACCAGTTTAATAATTTTATAATAGATATTGGCTGATGTAGCCCCTTGTATTTTGTATAAACCTTACCGCGCAGTTCCGCTGATTTAGTTTTTATAACAAAAGCAACTGGTCCAACGATGCCGTATCAACAGGTCTTGAATTAACATATATAAACGGGTATAATGTCGGTTATTGTTCTTTTCCGGTGTTTAAATTTCCTCTGTAGGACAAATTTGATCCTGTAAAAATCAGGTATTTGGCACAGCCGTCTTCAGCAGCAAGTATAATTGCTTCGGAATGTCATCTAGTGATCGCTTCTTTCTTAGCTGGATGCAGCATTGTGTGAACATCGTTGACTTTAAACTGATGGTTGAGCAAAATTGTCAGACTTGTATCATAGGAAAACAATAATTTTTGCTCTTCGTTGGCATCCTTCAAAGATGTCTCTAATTTGAATCGTGGTAATGATCATAGATACAGTAATACAACAAGATTTTCTCTTCAATGGAGTGATGCACATAGAAGTACTTGCCATTTTTTAACTGTTTCTTTAATTATTTTATGTATTATCAAATGTATTTTTCATGAAAACAAAGATCGGTGCTCGTGAATCTATAACCATTTGTAAGTCGCTTAATTGATCTTTAAATCTGAAGATTATAGTTTCTTGATGTGCTGCGGATAGGATTTTTTTCAGATGCTCATACATCTACGCGCGCGGTAGCATAGATGATAGGAAACTGCCCTCTGGAATTTATAACACGGCGGGTAATGCTTTTTCCTTGCAAAGAGGCTAATTTGAGGGCAAGACGGCCTCGTTACTAGAGTCACTGACATTTAACGGGATATTAAAATACATCCTCAGATAACTGTGCTGTCAGTGTTCTCAATTTCACTGACACCATCGATCGAACGGAGTTTGCTTTCAAGTTGATTACCAATATTTTCGACAGAATCGTCAATAATGAAGAATGCAACGATTTTCATCAACCCGAAAGCCATGGGTTCTATTGACGTTTCTTTGAGTTCGATACCTGCGGGGATCACGTTTGAAATTGTTGTAATAATTTTATTGAGGTCAACGTCGATGCCTTCAGGCATGATGTTGTACGTGGATGCGATTCGTCCCATGAATATGACCTTTATGGACCGATAAACCCACACTTCAGGCATTCGTATTTAACACTCTGATCGCGACATTGGGCGCACCTTCCAATCTCTTCGCTGCCACAACTCGGACACTTGAAGGAAGTGGTTCCATTGCTTTGAAGTCTGATACCGCAGGAAGAACAAATTACACCTACCATGCGCCCGCGATTGTGTTCTTTGTATTTAAAATATGTAACGTATAACTTATAAAGTTCAAGTAAATGAACATATGATGGTGCGGGTATATCGGGTACAGTCGAAGAATGAAAACCACGCACTGAGAAGCCTTACAGTAATAATGATGTTGTTTGTTGTTGCAGCTCATTATTATTCCAAATTTAATATCAATGGAATAATTGTAAACGATGTTATTTTCAATCTGGGTAGGTTTGTTATACCAATATTCGCTCTGATATCAGGGTATTTTTGTTTTTCCAAGGATGGTCATGCCGAAAATGGCATTATGAGAAAGGCACTTCACATTTTTGCTCTTATAGTCATATACAAATTGCTCTATCTAACGCTTTCAAGTGTGTTCTATGTTGCAGGCGAAATAAAATTAGATAGTCTCATCACTGAGTTTTTCATTGTTAGTGATCCATTCAAAATGGATTGCTATGATGGTGTTGTGGATTTAAGGTCTACACAAACAGTGTGGTTCATATATTCTCTGTTTTTGGTATACATGTTCTGGTTTTTTTTGTATCGTTTTAAAATTAATTTTAAATGGGCATGGTTGTTAGTTGTCCCCATCCTTACAATTTTATTATTATTTGGCGAATTTTTACCGATGTTCCATGTTGACGTATTTTTTGATATGGAGGTAGTGGGCCTGGCGGGTAATTTGTATCCATTTGTTACGTTTGTGTTTTTTGTTGTTGGTTATTTCTTGCATAAACACAAGGAATTCATAAATACTAAATTTTCAGATGGCATAGTTGTTGCTTTTATAATTGCCGGTGTGGCGATGATGTGTATTGAATGCTACTTTGTTCAAAAATCAACGACTTTGTACGTAGGGTCTGTGATTGTTGCGGTATTCTTATTTCTTGGAACTTTCAGAATTTCAAAGGACAAGTTTAGATCAAATATTTTAGAATATATGGGCAGACAGCTGGTAGCGTGGATGTATATATCTTTCTCCGCGGCAAATTTTCTTGCAAGGTATTTTATGCAATCTTACGCCAGTAGTTATATAATATGTGAGGTTACCGGTCCATTTTTAGCGATTGTTTTGGATTTAATTATGGCACTAGCGTTTCATTTATTTTTGAAGTATACGGACAGTAAAAAAGCCGTG
>JAKSHX010000095.1 GCA_024399155.1 archaeon
GTTACTACTCACGGGTTAGCCAGACAGTAATAACGAACTGATTAACGTTCTTTCCTTTAAAATTGTAATAGCCACCTCTATTGAGGTGGCTATTGCTATTAAAAAACAGCTGCAAAGTTTGCAGCTGTTTGGACACGACGGATAGAGGTAAGAGCTTGCACTCAAACCTCTGCGTGTCTATTAAATCTCTCTGTTACAGCGTTGAATATATTTTCACCTCGGTTTTTTATTGTCTGAACAACACTTAATCCGTTGCAGAAATATTCTACTCCGCTTTTACTTCTGAAGCACATTGCCTGAATGTTTTTTCGCTTATACACTCTTGCATATCTTTCAGCAATATTATTCGTCGGAGGTACTGATTTATCTTTAAGGAATAATACATAGTCTTCTCTGTCTTCGTACATCCTTTTGTACAGCTTGTATCCTTCACGATAATAGTCGTTTGGCGGCTCATATTCATACTCTTTCTTAGCCAGTTCCATTATTTCGCTGTACTGATTTAGAAAGTCCGAATCCTTTTGAGCATCTTCCTGTACTATACCGTCATTAATATTATTCCAGTAATCCAATGTATCAGTAATCCATTTTTTCATGCGTTTATTCCATGTAAGATTCCTTTCATTTTCAATGCTGGAAACGAGATATCTGCTGATGTGTGAAAGACATTCCTGATGTTTTTTTCCATGCTTTATCAGTGCAGCCTCATGATCTGTCACAGTTGTTCCTTCGTAAAATTCCAGTGGTGATCCTTTTACACCTTCATCTCCTTTTTTATCTTTGCTTTGATAAAGAACTACTCCTTCTTCATTAACGCATATCATTACTGTTCCCTGATTTCCGTTTACTCTTCCAAACGTGAAATCCGCATGCAAAACAGGAGATTTATACAGTTCACAATATATTTCGTTTCTCTCTTTTTCGGTTTTTTGTGAGAATTCTTTTGTGATATTGCTTATCATTCCTGCTGAAAGATTTAGTTCTCCGTTTGATATTTCGCTAAGAAAAGCCTGTGTATTTCCTATACTGACATTGCATCTGTCCTTGAGCAGATATGCGCATGCTTTTACTGTTCCATCGTAGTTTACTTCATCTTTTACGTTTGACGGAAACGGTGCATGAACACGGCTTCCTGTTTTTTTGTTTCTGAATATTGGCGTAGTAAATTTGATTACTTCAACAACCAGATGACATTTGATGAGATACTTATCCAGATATTTTCCTGTTGCTCTCAAATCAGGATTATCAAGCATTTCTTCAGTAGGCGGTATCTCAACAGTTTTTGCTGTTTTTTCAGGCTTTTTTCTTGGATGATGTTTATGTTCCGGCTGTGCACCTGGCTTTTTTTCGCTTTTCACTCTTCCGTTACATATTTTTTTATGATTTGGATTTTGTGAAGATGGCTTTGATGAATTGGTGTAATCCTTGTTTATTCGTATATTGAGTTCTGCAATTTTACTCTCCGCTTCATTTAGAGCAACCTTGGCTGCATATTCATTTTTCTTGCTTTCACGAAGCTTATCCAGAGCTGCATCTCTCTGACGTGCCATTTCAATATTCTTCTTTTTCAGCACCTCGATTTCCTTATTCATTTTTTCGATTATTTTTTGTTTTTCTTGTTCGAGATCCTCGAATACTTCAAACCATATCCTGCATACCTTTGTGGTTTCTGCATGAGAAAGTTCAAGTTCCTTTTTCAGTTTTTTTATGATTTTATCGTAATATTTCAGCAGCTTGTTTTTTTCTTTTTTGAGTTTAACTATTTCCACACCGGATTCAAGCGATGCTACTTTTCGGGTTAGTCTCTGAAGTTCATACTGCTGTGCTGTCATACTGAAAAAGGCCTTGTTTGTCATTGCTGTTCTTTACTCTCCATTTTCGATATTTTATCCTGTAATGATTTGATTATCTGCTCTTGTGCTTCATATTTTTTCAGAAGCTTTTCGTACATTTCCTTGTAATCTTCCGGCGACGGTGAAGCAGCTGGCTTCTCTTCTTTCTTTTTGCGGTTTCTTCCATCTGTCGGAATGATTTCTCCTGTTTCAGGATCTATTCTTCCAAGCAGAGTTCTTTTTGCTCTCGACATTTTCTTCTCCGGATCCCAGTATGCCTTTGATTCATATGCATATGTTATCCCGCTTCTTTTGTCGTACTGTTTGATTATACCCATTTTTAAAACTCCTTTGAATTTAAATATCGTTATGTATATATTATATCACATAACGATATTTTTGTCAATAGAAAAACCCGAAAAAATCTAAGTTTTTTCAGGTTTTTTTGATATTTTTTCTTATCGTTTTATTGTTATGTGATTAATAATTTTCATCAAATTACAGCTGCAATTTTTGCAGCTGTTTTCAATAGCAATCAGTGGCTCGATAGAGTCACTGATTACCATTTCTGAGAG
>JAKSHX010000096.1 GCA_024399155.1 archaeon
AAATACTGTCTCATTTGTTCAAGGTGATGTGTTTCGCTCAACAAAATCATTTCAGGTGAGTTCTATAAATTCATTTTGAGTGTTTTTGAAGTTTGTTTTGAGCAGATTGCTGTGCGGAAGGAGGGAGCAATGCGGGCATTGTGACCGACTGACAATCAGCAAGATGCCAAAAGAAACTTCTAAAACACCAAAAAGTTTATTTACCACTTATCTTTATATATCTAACATAACGGTGAATTTATAGAACTCACCTTCAGATGCAAAATCAAAAATATGAACAGCGAAAGATTTTCTATAAAGAAAAGAATAAAGAGTTTTACATACGCTTTTGCAGGATTGAAGGTCTTGTTCAGGCATGAGCATAATTCTTGGATTCATGCACTGGCAGCAATCTGTGTAATTGTTGCTGGTTTCCTTTTTCGCATATCATACGTTGAATGGATTGCGGTTCTCATCGTCATCGGTATGGTCTTTTCTGCCGAAATCTTCAACTCCTCTATCGAAAGGATAGCTGATTTCATTCAGCCGGCGAAAGACGGCAGGATACGGGACATAAAAGACCTCGGGTCAGCGGCAGTCCTGGTCACCGCCATTACTGCGGCAGTTATAGGCATAATGATATTTCTTCCGAAAATCTTAGAACTTGTATAATCAAGGTCACTTGAAAAAGTCGTTTGTTTTTCCTGATATAAGGTATTCCTCTCCTCTGGAAAGGAACACAGGGTGGGGGAGTATCCAATTCTGTGAATATACATTGTCTCAACCCTCACAAATCCAACTGTAAATTCGATTCTAACAAAATCGTAAAATCGAAGAATCGAAACGTCGAAAAAAAATCCAAAACAACCAAAATCAAAACCCATAATATCTATTCACAACTATTAAATCCAAATCCCTCACATCACCACTGCGAGGTTGATACTGCACGATTGCCCTTAACCACGTCTCCCATGCCTCCTGAACGACCATAGGAATCACTATTCCCCACAGCCTACAACACACATACGGCAGGAATGCCCCTAATTTGCGAAGAAACGCCCCAAATTTCAATTTAAACCGCAAAGTCGATAAATATACCATAACGCACATTCAACCCTCAGAATCGCAAATTGTAGGCATCGCCAATTGCGATTTCAATAATTTCAATAATTTCACCTGAAAACTTGGAGGTAAAAAAATCTTATACTTATAGTATATTATATATATAAATATATTTATATATATAATATACTATCTTTTTTTTGGAAAGTAGGGGGTCAACTTTTTAGGTGAAATTATTGAAATTATTGAAATCGTCAAAAAGTCACCTCAAGCGAAACCTTTGATTACCTGATACGTACTACTACACCACAAGCAAGCTGTAAAGATTGGGGAATATGTTGGGCAGACAATGACACCCAATTTTCGCCCAATTTCCCTCCCGAAAACAGAAAATCTCATGCAAAAACAGAAAGAATGGCACGTCATTCCAAAAACCCTCTCCAAACGGACTTCAAATGTTAAAATTTAGCCCCATCTCCACAAAAAGGCTATCACGTCTCTTTCGGTTCATCTCCACAAAGCAAAAGAGCAAGAAAAGAGCAAGCCCAACCGTACCATAAAATCATCCCGATTTCAATAATTTCAATAATTTCACCTTAAAACCTGGGGGTATCTCTATCCTTAAATGTTAAATTCTCAATTTTCGCATATATCCTCTTTTCTGTCTCCTATAGCCATTAGAAAAGCGCAGCGTTCTATAACTTCTAAAAAATCTAGGAAAAGTCTCTATAGTGATGATGAAATAATAACTTGGTACAATCTTATTTTTATATCATAATGCAACCCCTGTAAAGACGGAGCCTGCTCCGTCTCCAAACAATATATGCTTTTCAAATCGTACCAATTTATTATTTAACCCTGACTTAGCCGATTTTATACAAAAAACGCGATATAAAAAAAACAGCCCGGGACAACGTCCCGGGCTGCCAATATTCAGTTCAGTCGATGACTATTTTACAACTACCTTCAGTGTCTCTCCGTCTATTCTGATAAAATAGACTCCTGTTATGGCGTTGAAGACCGTATGGTTGCTGTCCGCACGTCTGCTTGCCACAAGTTTGCCTGTTGCGTCATAGACCCTTATCTCTCTGCCTGTGGCATTCTCGATGATGATATGGTGACCGTTTGTATATGTGCGGATTTCGTCCACTGACACGTTGTCAACGGCAACATCCTCATCCTCTTCAAAGAATGCTGTGAATGTTAGATTGTCATTCACTACAATCATACGTACTGAGTCTGTGTTGTCGTCTTGCCATTTTACGAAGTGGTAACCCTCGTTAG
>JAKSHX010000097.1 GCA_024399155.1 archaeon
TTTGTGATTATTTTAATTTCCAGATTTCTTCATTATACTGGCGAATTGTTCGGTCAGATGAGAAGAAACCGGCTTTTGCGATATTTACCAGCATTTTCTGAGCCCAAGTATTAAGATCGCAATAATCATCGTAAGCCTTATTTCTGGTATTACGATAGTCTTCAAAATCAGGGAATGTCATAAACCAGTCTTTATTGATTAATTCATTATGAAGACGGCGCAGGAACCATTCATCACCTACGCTGAGTAATTCATTACTTATGATAAAGTCAACGGCACGTTTGATACGTTCATTGTTCTCATAATACCAATGTGCATTATAATCACCACGGGCATAGCGAGAGATGACTTCATCGGAACTTTCTCCGAAAGAATAAATATTGTTCTCGCCGACCAAATCACTGATTTCTACATTGGCCCCATCCATTGTTCCTAGAGTGATCGCACCATTTAACATGAATTTCATATTTCCAGTACCGGAAGCCTCCTTAGAAGCAAGAGATATCTGTTCTGAAATGTTGCAGGCAGGAATCATTTTTTCTGCCAGGGTTACGTTGTAGTTTTCCACCATAACAACATTAAGATATGGGGAAACATCAGGATCCGATGCGATTACTTTCTGCATACAGAGAATCAAATGAATGATATCTTTAGCAATCGTATATGCAGGTGCTGCTTTTGCACCAAAAAATACCGTGATTGGTTTTGCAGGAAGTTTGCCTTCTTTGATTTCAAAATACTTATCAATAACGTAAAGGATATTCAACTGCTGGCGTTTATATTCGTGCAGTCGTTTTACCTGGATATCGAAAATGGAATCTGGATTTATCGTGATATTTTGTGTTTTCTTCAGATAACTGGCAAGTTCCTTTTTCTTTTCTGATTTTATGGAAAGGAGTCTGGCAAGTACAGTAGGAGAATTTTTATATTCAAGGAGTTTTTCAAGTTCAGAGGCATCCTTTTTCCAACCATCACCGATAAGTTCTGTAATTAAAGCAGATAATTCTGGATTACAGGACATGAGCCAACGGCGGAATGTGATACCATTCGTTTTGTTGTTAAATTTCTTCGGATATAGCTGATAGAAATTGTGTAACTCTGTCTCTTTCAATATTTTTGTATGGAGATAGGCTACACCGTTTACGCTATATCCATAGTGGATATCCATATGAGCCATGTGAACAAGGTTATCCTTGATGATATAAGTGCTCTCATCCGTTACTGTTTGACGAATGCGGTTGTCTAATTCTCTGATAATTGGCATAAGCTGAGGAACTGCTTTCTCCAGGAAATGGATTGGCCATTTTTCTAAAGCTTCTGAAAGAATGGTATGATTGGTATATGCACACATTCTTGTTACGATGTCGATGGCTTCGCTCATGAGAATACCACGTTCTGCAAGCTGTCGGATTAATTCCGGAATGATCATGGAAGGATGAGTATCATTGATTTGTACCGTTGCATAGTCAGGCAAATCATGAAGGGTACATCCTTTTGCAAGTGCTTCATCAATAATCAATCTCGCAGCATTGGATACCATAAAGTACTGTTGATATACACGAAGGAGACGACCTTTTTCATCAGAATCATCTGGGTAGAGGAAAAGAGTAAGATTTTTACGGATGTCTTCTTTGTCAAAATCGATTGTTTCGCTGACAATGCTTTCATCGACGCTCTCTATATCAAATAAGTGTAATTTGGTTGTATGATTATCATATCCAATAACATCGATATCATAAAGACGAGATTGTACGGTGAAACCACCAAAAGAAACAGGATAGGTAATGTCTGTTTTGGTGAGCCAACTGTTTTCGGTAATCCATGGATTTGGTGTTTCTTTTTGGAGATTATTTTCAAAGACCTGTTTAAAAAGTCCAAAATGATAATTGAGACCAACACCATCACCATTCAGGCCTAAAGTTGCAATGGAATCAAGGAAGCATGCAGCAAGGCGGCCAAGTCCTCCATTTCCTAAAGATGGTTCCATCTCTAATTCTTCAATCTCTGCAAGGGAGCGGCCTTTTTCTTCGAGTAGTGCTTTTACCGTATCATAAAGACCAAGGTTGATCAGGTTGTTTGAAAGTAATTTACCAATCAGGAATTCTGCAGAAATATAATAAAGTTTTTTCTTATCTTCATTCGTCACTTTCGATGCAGCTTTTTCTTTTATCATTTGAAGGAGCGCAAGATAAATCTCCTCATTGCTGCTTTCATTAATAGATTTCATAAGTTTTTCTTCAATCATGTTTTTCGTATTCATAATGAATCCTCCT
>JAKSHX010000098.1 GCA_024399155.1 archaeon
TAGAAATTAGGCAAAATTTATGTAAAATAAGACTTAAGGCTTGGATTAGCTCTTATGGGTATGCAGTTCGTATAACTATGTAGATGGATGAACTTAGCTGAATTTTTATGTGAGAATACATGGGAGACTATTATGAAAAAACGTATAATATCATATTTGTTAATAGGTACACTTTTTACAGGGCTTATATCGGGATGTGGTGCTGGAAGTGAAACAGCTGAACCAGTTGAGAATACTACTTCGCAGGTGACTGAAGAGCCATCAAAGGAAAGTGAAACTGAAGCTGTAGTAGCTGCAGAAGACGATAGCGTAGAAGAATTGTCAGTTCTTGATAATGGAAGCCCTTGGGTAAATTCTGACCTTAAGGAAAATATTCATCCAGACCAGCCAACGGATCCAAAAGATGATTTTCATTTATATGCGAGTATGGACTGGCTTTCACAGGCTGAAATTCCAGATGGATATTCAGGCTATACATTGTACGATCAGTGTGCTGACATTACAAAGGATAAAGCAATAAAAATGTTTAATGATGGTGATTTTACAGACGAATCACATAATGTAATGTTAGCTAAAAGTCTATATGATTTATATAAGGATACAGATGCCAGGAACAAAGAAGGCGTGGAGCCTATAAGAGAAATGGTTGAGAAATACCTTGCAGTTGAAAGCTTAGACGATTTAAATGAACTGTTTTTAGATGAATACTATGAATTAGTATATCCTACACCGATTGCCTTTGGCGTAAGTACTGGTATTGAGGATACGAGTACAAATTTATGCTGGGTAGACGGTATGTCATTTATTTTAGGGGATTCTGCGGAATACTCAAAGAGAACAGAATATGGAGATATCCTTTATAATTATAAGAAGGATAATTTCGTGTATGTGATGGGACGACTTGGAGTCAGTGAAGCCGATGCGAAGAAGCGTTTTGATGATGCTATTGCATTTGAAACTCCTATCGCCAAGGTGTCATTTACAAGTGAAGATGAAATGAGTGCTGACTTTTATGACAAGGTTAACAATACTTTTACATATGATGAAATCATAGCTGGCTATAAGAATTATCCAATTGCAGATATAATTGATGCGCTATCACTAAAATATGATGGCACATACATGACATCAGATTTGAAAAAGGTTAAGGCTATTGATGAAGCCTATACAGAAGAGAATGCTGATGACTTTGCTAACCTTATGCTCGTAAAATATGTACTTGGTAATATAAGTCGTCTTGATGAAGACGTTCGTATAAACGATGTTGAGAACTATAACAAGTATTTTGGTGTTTCTGGGGATTTGTCACTTGATGAAAGGGCTTATGATTTTACAGCATCACATCTGCCAGAACAGACAAGTCAGGCCTTTGTAGAAAGATATTCATCTAAAGAAGATAAAGAGCGAATAGAAGGTGTATGTTATAAGGCTATAGATGTCTATAAGGAAATGCTAGAAGAAAATGAATGGTTATCAGATGATACTAAAAAAGCTGCAATTGAAAAGCTTAATGCGATTACAGTGTATGTTGGATGGCCTGATAAGTGGAATGATTATTCAGATTTAGATATATCTAATGACTCATTTTATGATGCTATTCAGAGAATAAATTATTACACTGAAAAGAAAGCAATGGCAAAGCTTGGCACTAAGGAGGATAAATCAAACTGGGCAGAGGGAAAAAATCTGCTTCAATGTAATGCATACTATGGCTTCACAGTAAATGGAATAACAATGATGGTTGGAATGATGAATGAGCCATTTTACTGGTCCGATATGAGTACGGAAGAATTATATGCATCTATAGGAGCTTTCTGGGTAGGTCATGAAATATCTCATGCCTTCGACAGTAATGGCTCGCAGTGGGATAAAGATGGAAATTACGCGAACTGGTGGACAGATGAAGATAAGGCTGAGTTTGATAAGAGAGTTAACAGCTTTATTGAATATCTTAATACCATTCGAATAATGGGAGACTATTATGTGAATGGAAGCAACGTGGATTCAGAAATTGTTGCCGACACAATAGGTCTTAGATGTGCTTTAAAGATGGCAGAGAAGGAGGAAAACTTTGATTATAAGAAATTCTTTGAATTTTTCTCAGATATGAACTCAGGAGCAACTCTTTACTCTTCAATGCTGTCACAGATTAATACTGATCCACATCCACTTAATTACTTAAGAGTTAATGTTCCAGTTCAGCAGTATGAAGAGTTTTATAAAACGTATGATGTCAAGGAAGGAGATAATATGTATCTGGCTCCGGA